>SLDX01000004.1 GCA_007125075.1 Desulfonatronospira sp. | reverse complement strand
TGCCTGGTGACAATACGACATTTGATGTGGAGCTTATAGCCCCGATAGCCATGGATCCCGGTCTTCGGTTTGCCATTCGTGAAGGCGGCCGGACAGTGGGTGCAGGCGTAGTCTCAGAAATAGTGGAGTAGAAAAATGAGGGTGAATATTCTGCTTTCATGCAGCGGTTGCAAAAGAAGAAATTATGCTACAAGCAAGAACAAGAAAAACACTACTTCCAAGCTGGAGCTGAAGAAGTTTTGTCCCTTTTGCGGCAAGCATCTTGCGCACAAGGAAAGCAAGTAGCATTTTAATGCAGGCCAGTAGCTCGAATTGGCAGAGCATCGGACTCCAAATCCGAGGGTTGGGGGTTCAAGTCCCTCCTGGCCTGCCATATATTTTTATGAGTGGTACCGGATGACCAAGAAAAAGAAAAAAGAAAGCATTGATCCTCAAAGCAAACTGCAGTCCAAATATCAGGATACCAAAGAATATCTTGAAGAGGTCAAAGGCGAACTGAAAAAAGTGACCTGGCCGACGCGCAAGGAGACCTTGAGCACTGCTGTTGCTGTGCTGGCATTGGTAATCATCGTTTCAATATATCTAGGAGTTGCCGATTTTATCTTTTCCAGGCTGGTAGCACTCATTCTTCCGTGATCAAGTCCATCTTCCGGCTGCTTACAGATTTTCCTCCAGACTGTGCCGGCTGAGGTTTGACAGACTGGGCATTCTGAAAACGCGCAAAGAACAGCTTGAGCGGAAACAAGATCATTTTGGTGAAGGAAGTAAATGGAAGAAGAAAAGCCAAAGGCTAAATGGTATATTGTACATACCTATTCCGGTTATGAGCAAAGAGTGGAACGGACCATCAAAGAGATGATGCGCACCGGACAGGACCATGGGCTCATAGAAGAAATCGTGGTGCCCACTGAAAAAGTGGTTGAACTGGTCAAAGGGCAGAAGAAAACCTCCACACGAAAATTTTTTCCCGGTTACGTGCTGGTCAAGATGGTCTTCAATGACCACAGCTGGCACTTGATACAGTCCATACCCAAGGTCACCGGATTCATCGGAAGCAAAAACAAGCCCATTCCCCTTACGGAAAAGGAAGCGGAAAAGATTTTGAATACGGTGGAGTCCCGCAAGGAACAGCCCCGCCCCAAATTTTATTTTGCCCGCGGTGATGAAATCAGGGTTATCGACGGACCTTTCGCTAACTTTAACGGAATCGTGGAAGATGTTAACTACGACAAAGGCAAGCTCAAAGTATCGGTATCCATTTTTGGAAGACAGACACCGGTTGAGCTTGATTTCGTACAGGTATCCAAAAGCTGATAAAAGAGGTGTTATTTAAATGGCCAAAAAGGTAATGGCGAAAATAAAACTGCAGATACCGGCAGGGGCTGCCAACCCATCTCCCCCGGTAGGCCCGGCCCTGGGCCAGCACGGCGTGAATATAATGGAGTTCTGTAAGGCGTTCAACGCCAAGACACAGGAAGACAAGGGGATGGTTATTCCCGTTGTTATTACCGTATACCAGGACAGGTCTTTTACGTTCATCACCAAGACGCCACCTGCTCCAGTGCTGCTAAAGAAGGCGGCCAAACTGGACAAGGGCTCAGGAGAATCCAAGAAGGTCAGGGTCGGAAAAGTTACCCAGAACCAGATTGAGGAAATCGCCAGGTTGAAGATGCCGGATTTAACAGCCAGAGATCTGCAGTCGGCCAAAAAAACCATCATTGGTACGGCCAAGAGCATGGGCATTGAAGTAGAAAAATAATTCTTTAATAGGGGAAAACAGGCTATGCCAAAGCGTGGGAAAAAATATCTCGAAGCCAGAAAAAATATTGATACCATCCAGAAAGTACCGGTTAATGAAGCAGTGCAGATGGCTCTGCAGGCGTCTTACGCAAAATTTGACGAAACTGTGGATGTTGCGGTCAGGCTGGGGGTCAATCCCAAACATGCGGATCAGATGGTACGCGGCGCTTGCAGCTTGCCGCACGGACTGGGAAAAGAGATCCGTGTAATCGCGTTCTGTAAGGGTGAGAAGGAAAGTGAAGCCCTGGAAGCCGGAGCAGAAACAGCCGGAGGAGAGGAACTCGTCGAAAGGATCAAGGGTGGATGGCTAGAGTTTGATAAGGCAGTGGCCACGCCGGACATGATGGCCCAGGTAGGCAAGATCGGCAGAATTCTGGGACCGCGAGGACTTATGCCCAACGCCAAGACCGGCACTGTTGGCTTTGATCTGGGAAACATCATCAAAGAACTGAAAGCAGGCAAGATTGAATTCAAGGTTGACCGTTCCGGTATTATCCATTCTCCTTTAGGCAAAGTCTCCTTTGGTCCGGAAAAAATCATCGACAACCTGAAGGCTTTGGTGGAAACGCTTCAAAAGCTTAAACCCGCTTCAGCCAAAGGTACTTATTTCCGGGCCATGGCATTGTCCACTACCATGGGACCTGGAGTGAGGGTCGATTCCACAACGCTTCGCGAGTTTTTAAAATAGAAGTTTTTCATCAGAATAAGTGAATATGCCCCGGAAATGAAACATATATCCGCTCTTAGCAGGATTTTATTGCCGCGGAATAAATGGACTTTTCAAGGCCTGATGCACTTAAAGCGGGCGTATTTATTCTTGAATCAGGCGGTTTTTTTGCCGGGAGATACGCTGCTTACGAGAGATATACTGCTTATCATATATTTCAAAAGAGTCAGAGACAACAGGTGGGTCAGTTCCCTTAATTACCTGTCGAGACCGCTTTGGCTCTTATCTTACAGATAAAGAGAGGTGATAATGTGCAAAGAGAAGAAAAAGGCAAAATAATCCAGGAGCTGCAGGACCGGGCCAACAGGGCGGTTATTGCTGTGGTTACTGACTTTCAGGGGATGAATGCCGAGGAAATAACTCAACTTCGCAGAAACCTGAGGGAAAACAACATTGAATTTCGAGTGGTCAAAAACACCTTGGCCAGAATAGCTCTTGACGGTTCACCGCATGCGGCTATCAAGGACAAGTTTAAGGACTGCTGCGCGATTGCTTTCGGTTATGACGATCCAGTGACTCCGGCCAAGGTTCTGGTCAACTTCGAGAAGAAAAGCAAGAAGTTCAAAACCAGATTCGCCAGTCTTGAGGGCAGGTACATGGAAGCGGCAGCCATGAAGGAGCTCTCCGAACTGCCCGGCCGCGACGAACTGATGGCCAGGATGCTGGGGACCATGAATGCTGTGCCCACCAATTTTGTTTCCTTGTGCGCCAACCTCGTCAGAGGACTGATGAACGTCCTGGACGGCATTAAGGAACAAAAGGAAAATCAAAGTAAATGAGCCAAAGTTAACAAATTTCAGGAGGAATCATGTCAGATATCACCAAAGAACAAGTAATTGAATTTATTTCCAATATGACCGTTCTCGAGCTTTCCGAATTCATCAAGGAGCTGGAGGAGAAATTTGGGGTCTCGGCTGCAGCGCCTGTGGCAGCAATGGCTGCAGGACCCGCCGGAGCCGGAGCTGAAGCAGCTGTAGAAGAAGAGGAACAGACCGAATTCGACGTTATTTTGAAGGAGGTTGGAGGAAACAAGATAGCTGTGATCAAAGCCGTTCGCGCCTTGACCAATCTTGGACTCAAGGAGGCCAAAGCCAAGGTCGATGAACTGCCTTCAGCAATAAAAGAGGCCGTTTCCAAGGATGACGCAGCTGAAGCCAAAAAGCAGCTGGAAGAAGCAGGCGCTACAGTAGATGTAAAGTAGCGGCAAAAGATTGTCCTTTGCTGATCGATATTTCCAAATTTTTTTCAGGAAACAAAAATACTTTATTGAGTCCCGGGAGGGCTTGCTAAATAACAACAATCGATTTTGTTCGGGACAAACATAGAAGTTGTCAATTTTTGACTTTTGGCAAATGTAACTTATTGAGTTTAGAGGGTACAAAACCTAAAGGGATTGTTGTGCCCTCTGAACTTTTTTGCCTTTTTTTAAATTCCCTCTTAGCTCAGGGCGCTCGCAATAAATAATGCTTCAATTTATTATGTAACGCTGTATAAGACCTTCCTGCAATTTTTTGTTGTTGGCTGGTCTTGTTCAGTTTTTAAGGGTATTAAAGCACTCGTCATGGTTATCCACATGAAAGAGCATGGCTAAAGTGTCAAATAACAGTTTTCATCCGGCAGTTGTTTTCTTTTCATTATGTTTTGCGCCAATCAAAGCGATTATTCCTTAATTTACCGGAAATATCTTTATGAATATAATTGCTTTTTTTTTATAATGAAAAGCAAAGCTTCTGTTTCCGGTTCGAAAAAACACCAGTATTAACATCCGGCAAGAAAAACTTTCCGGATGTAAACCAATATATTATGCGAGGAAAAAATGGGATTGTTCACCAAAAATTTTGGTCAAATTAAATACACGCTGGAAGTACCGCATCTTTTAAAACTGCAGCTTGATTCGTATTACAATCTTTTGCAGGAACATGCAGATCCTGTCAACCGTGAGGATAAGGGTCTGGAGGGAGTGTATCGTTCAGTTTTTCCCATCGAGGATTTCAATAAATCCGCAACTCTGGAATATGTCAGCTATGAAATAGGACAACCCAAATATGACGTTACCGAGTGTTTGTCCAAAGGACTGACCTATGAAGCGCCCATAAGGATCAAGGTCAGACTGATCGTCTACGATGTAGATGACGAGACGGGAAAACGCACCATCCGCGACATTAAAGAACAGGATATTTATTTCGGCACTTTGCCGTTGATGACCGGCAAAGGCACGTTCATCATCAACGGTACTGAAAGAATTATTGTCAATCAGCTTCAAAGATCTCCGGGCGTAATTTTTGAGCATGATTCAGGAAAGACTCATACCAGCCGCAAGGTGCTGTACAGTTCAAGAATTATTCCCATGCGCGGGTCATGGCTTGATTTTGAGTTTGACCCCAAAGACTACCTGTACGTGCGCATCGACCGGCGGCGTAAAATGTATGTTACCATCCTGCTTAAAGCCCTGGGTATGACTGAAGAGGATATTCTCAATTATTTCTATGAGAATGAGGAGCTTAAGTTCAAGGACAATCGGGTTTTTCGCAAGGTCAAGTTCGAGCATTACCGCAAGGAGAATGCATATGCCGATATTCTGGACGATGAAGGCAACGTGCTGGTCAAAAAGGGCCGGCCCATAACCAAAAGGGCCTGGAAGGCCATGGTTAAAGGCAATAATTATCTGGAAATCGAGCAGGATACTTTATATTCACAGTTTCTGGCCAATGAACTGGTGCACCCGGAGACAGGAGAAATACTGGCTGAAATCGGTGATATTCTGAGCCCGGAAGTGATGGAGAAAATTTTTGAAAACGGCATAGAAGACGTTCAAATACTTTACACAGCCGGTCAGGATGTCTCTCCGTCTCTTCGGGACACACTTAAGCTGGATAAGACTGCGGATCAAATGGATGCTCAGGTGGAGATCTACAAGCGACTGCGTCCCAGTTCACCACCAACTCCTGAGATAGCCTCCAGCTTTTTCGACAACCTGTTCAGAAATCCTGATTACTATGATCTGTCTCCTGTGGGTCGCTATAAGCTGAACAGCAGACTGGGTCTGGACCTGCCTGTTGATCACCGGACACTTTCCAATGAAGACATCCTCAGAGTGGTCAAACATCTGATCAAACTCAAGGATTCGCATGGTCCCGCAGACGATATTGACCACCTGGGCAACCGGCGGGTCCGTCCAGTGGGCGAACTGGTGGAGAACCAGTACCGTATCGGACTTGTACGCATGGAAAGGGCGGTTAAGGAGCGCATGAGCCTTCAGGAAGTGGCCACGCTTATGCCTCATGATCTGATCAATCCCAAGCCGGTCACCGCGGTGCTCAAGGAATTTTTCGGAACATCACAGCTTTCGCAGTTCATGGACCAGACCAATCCCTTGTCCGAGGTTACCCATAAAAGACGGTTGTCAGCCCTGGGACCTGGCGGGCTTACCAGAGAAAGAGCCGGTTTTGAGGTCCGCGATGTTCACCCCAGTCATTACGGTCGCATTTGTCCTATTGAAACTCCTGAAGGGCCGAATATCGGTCTTATCGTTTCGCTCACCACCCATGCCCAGGTCAATGATTACGGTTTTATCGAGACTCCTTACCGCATAGTTAAGGATGGACAGGTGACTGATGAGATCACCTATCTGGACGCTTCCACGGAAGCAGATGAGATCACCGCCCAGGCCAACGCTCCGATAGATGAAAAAGACAGATTCACTTCAGAGCTGATCACCGCCAGGATGCATGGTGAACTGAATCTTGTTTCCAGGAATGAGGTTACTTTGATGGACGTATCGCCTAGTCAGATCGTGTCCATTTCGGCATCACTGATCCCTTTTCTTGAGCACGACGACGCCAACAGGGCTCTTATGGGGTCAAACATGCAGCGTCAGGCTGTTCCTCTGCTGCGTCCGGAGTGTCCCCTGGTTGGTACCGGCATGGAAGGCATAGTTGCCAGGGATTCCGGAAGCTGCATCATGGCCGAAGCAGATGGCATCATCAGATATGTGGATGCGGAAAAGATCATTGTCAGTTATGACCAAAAGGTGAATAAATCTGATATCGATACAGTGTGCTATGACCTGCAGAAATTTCATAAGTCCAATCAGAACAGCTGTTTCGGACAAAGGCCCCGGGTCCTCCCGGAGCTAAAGGTAAAAACCGGTGAAGTGCTGGCGGACGGACCAAGCATTGTTGACGGAGAACTGGCCCTCGGCAAGAACCTCTCAGTGGCTTTTATGCCCTGGCGGGGATATAATTTTGAAGATTCCATTCTCATATCCGAGCGGATGGTTAAGGATGACGTATTCACCTCGATGCATATCGAGGAGTTCGACGTCATCGCCAGGGATACCAAGCTGGGGCCGGAAGAGATCACCCGGGACATACCCAATGTGGGTGAGGACATGCTCAAATATCTGGATGACAGCGGAATCATCATGATCGGGGCCAAAGTCAAGCAAGACGATATTCTGGTGGGCAAGATAACTCCAAAGGGTGAAACCCAGCTGACTCCGGAGGAGCGCCTGCTCCGGGCCATTTTCGGAGATAAGGCCAGAGATGTGAAAAACACCTCGCTGAAAGTTCCACCGGGCATAGAAGGTACGGTCATTGATGTAAAGGTGTTCAACCGCAGATCCAGTGAAAAGGACGAACGGACCAAGTATATTGAGGATCGGGAACTGGACGCCCTGAGCAAGAGCGAAGAAAAGCACGTAGCCGGAATGACCTTACAGATAAAGGACAAAATATGGAACGTAGTTGCCGGCAAGAGACTGTCACAGAGCATAATGGGCAAAAAGAAGGGTCAGGTCCTGGCCGAGGCGAACAGCACCCTTAAAAAAGAAGACCTGGAGAGCATTCCGGTGAAAAAGATGACCGGAACCTTTGCCAGCAAAGAAGTCAACGAGTCTGTGGAACAAATACTGGCCGAATATGATCAGCAACTGAGGTTCATTCAGAATATTTATGCACAGAAAAGAGATAAAGTGGTTGAAGGAGATGATCTTCCTCCGGGCGTGACCAAAATGGTCAAGGTTTACATTGCTGTAAAGAGAAAGCTGAACGTAGGCGACAAAATGGCCGGGAGACACGGTAACAAAGGAGTGGTTTCCTGCATTCTGCCTGAAGAGGACATGCCCTTTTTTGCTGACGGTACTCCGGTGGACATTGTTCTAAGCCCGTTGGGGGTGCCTTCCCGGATGAATATCGGTCAAATCATGGAAACTCATCTTGGATGGGCCTCAAAAGAGCTCGGAAGGCAGCTGGCTGCGATGCTCGAACAGGACGTGGATATCCAGGTCCTGAGAAACGAAGTGGATGAGATCTTCAATTCTCCAGAAATCAGCTCCCTGGCCCGTGAACTGGACGATGAATCTTTCGTGGAGGCAGTTCGAGGACTGGAGCCGGGGATCGTGTCCAAGACCCCGGTTTTTGATGGAGCCAAGGAAGAAGGGATATGGGCCTGGCTGCAGAAGGCAGGTCTAAGTGACGACGGCAAGGCTGTGCTCTACGACGGCAGAAGCGGAGAAGCCTTTCATAACCGGGTTACCGTAGGCAACATGTATATGCTCAAGCTGCATCATCTGGTCGATGAAAAGATACATGCACGCTCCACAGGACCTTATTCTCTGGTTACCCAGCAACCCCTGGGGGGCAAGGCCCAGTTCGGCGGACAGAGGCTTGGCGAAATGGAAGTATGGGCGATTGAAGCCTACGGTGCCGCGTATCTGCTGCAGGAGTTCCTGACGGTCAAGTCCGATGATGTATCCGGCCGGGTGAACATGTATGAAAAAATTGTCAAGGGCAACAATTTTCTGGAATCGGCCATGCCCGAGTCCTTCAATGTTTTGATCAAGGAATTAATGGCCCTCGGTCTGGACGTGAAACTTCTTTTGGATGACAGGAAAAAATACAAAAAATAATCTGCGCCCGGGCAAAAACGTTTTTTTGAACACAAAATAAAAAATTATAAACATTTCAAATATAAATGAGGACGGGGATATGAGCTTAGACGATCTTTTTTCTCAAAGGTCTTCAAGTACAACAACCATTTCCGGTAAAGAACTTAAGGGTATTCAGATCAAGGTGGCCTCACCGGAAAAAATCAGAGAATGGTCCTTCGGCGAGGTGAAGAAACCGGAAACCATAAATTATCGCACTTTCAAGCCGGAACGCGACGGACTTTTCTGCGCCAAAATTTTCGGTCCGGTCAAGGACTATGAGTGCAATTGCGGAAAATACAAGCGCATGAAGCACAGAGGTATAGTCTGCGAAAAGTGCGGGGTGGAGGTCATTGCCTCCAAAGTAAGAAGAGACCGCATGGGTCATATCGAACTGGCCGCTCCGGTAACCCACATCTGGTTTCTCAAGAGTCTGCCTTCCAAGATAGGCACGCTTCTGGATATGACCATGTCTGATCTGGAGAAGGTTCTTTATTTCGATGCGTATATGGTTCTGGACCCCGGGCAGACTTCTCTGACACCAAGGCAGGTCATTTCCGAAGAACAATACCTGCAGGTGATCGAAACTTACGGCGAAGAAGCCCTGAAGGTAGGCATGGGAGCGGAAGTTGTCCGCGAACTGCTGATGAACCTTGATCTGGAAAAGCTGAAAAGCGAACTGCGGGAAGAATCTCAAGAGACCAGGTCTCAGACCAAGAAGAAAAAAATCGCCAAGCGCCTGAAGATTGTCGAGGCTTTTCTGGAGTCAGGAAACAAGTGCGAATGGATGGTTCTGGAAACACTCCCGGTCATCCCTCCTGAGCTGAGACCTCTGGTTCCTTTGGATGGAGGCAGGTTCGCCACTTCGGATCTGAACGATCTTTACCGCAGAGTGATCAACCGCAATAATCGCCTGAAAAGACTTCTGGAGCTGGGTGCACCGGACATAATAATCCGCAATGAAAAGCGCATGCTCCAGGAGGCTGTAGACGCTCTTCTGGACAACGGCAGGCGGGGCAAGGCCATTACCGGCACCAATGGGCGGCCCTTGAAATCTTTGTCGGATATGATCAAGGGCAAGCAGGGACGCTTCCGTCAGAATCTGCTGGGTAAACGCGTGGATTATTCCGGCCGTTCGGTCATTGTGGTCGGACCTAATCTGAAGCTGCACCAATGCGGATTGCCCAAGAAAATGGCACTGGAGCTGTTCAAACCATTTCTTTATTCCAGACTGGAAGAAAAGGGGTTGGTCAGCACCATTAAAAGCGCCAAAAAAATGGTCGAGCGAGGAGATGTGGTTGTCTGGGACATTCTTGACGAGGTGGTCAAGGAGTACCCGGTACTGTTAAACCGGGCTCCCACTCTGCACCGGTTGGGCATTCAGGCATTTGAGCCCATACTTGTTGAAGGTAAGGCCATCCGTCTGCACCCGCTTGTCTGTTCCGCTTTCAACGCAGATTTTGACGGCGACCAGATGGCCGTGCATATTCCCTTGTCCATAGAGGCCAATGTTGAATGCCGCGTATTGATCATGTCCACGAACAATATTCTTTCGCCGGCCAATGGAGAGCCGGTCATAGTTCCTTCTCAGGACATCGTGCTAGGACTTTATTATCTGACCGTGGACAGGGCCTTTCAAAAAGGCGAGGGCAAGATATTTTCCGATCCAGGAGAGGTGATCTGCTCGTTCGATGCAGGCCACGTGGCTCTGCACGCCCGGATTAAAGTCCGGATAGACGGTCAGCTCACCGATACTACTCCGGGGAGGATCATCGTAGGTCAGTTGTTGCCCGAAGAGCTGCCTTTCAGCATGGTCAACTGCATTCTGACCAAGAAAAACATCGGCAGGCTGGTAGGAAACACCTATCGCAAGGCAGGGACCAAAGCCACAGTTATTCTTTGCGATAAGATAAAGGATATGGGCTATGAATATTCCACACTGGCCGGGATTACCATCGGAGTCAAGGATCTCAAGGTCCCGGATAAAAAGGAAAGCATCATTAAGTCTTCACAGGAGACAGTAAATGAAATCGAGCGCCAGTATAATGAAGGCATAATCACCCGGACTGAAAAATACAATAAGATTGTAGACGTCTGGACCAAAGCCACCAATGATGTTTCCACGGAAATGATGAAAGAACTGTCCACCGAGACTGTCCGCGATCCAGTGAGCGGTAAAGAGGAAACCAACATAAGCTTGAATCCCATCTTCATGATGGCCAATTCCGGAGCCAGGGGAAACAAGGACCAGATGCGGCAGCTGGCGGGCATGCGCGGACTCATGGCTAAGCCTTCGGGTGAGATCATTGAAACGCCGATTGTCTCCTGCTTCAGAGAAGGTCTGACAGTGCTTCAGTACTTCACCTCAACGCATGGTGCCAGAAAAGGTCTGGCTGACACTGCACTGAAGACGGCAAATTCCGGATATCTGACCAGACGCCTGGTAGACGTGGTTCAGGATGTGGTGGTATCCGAATATGATTGCGGTACTGTCGACGGCATCGAACTGTCCCATCTGATGAAATCAGGGGAGGTCCAGGAGAGGCTAAGCGAGAGGATTCTGGGACGTATCGCCATGTACGATGTCCTGGACCCGGAAACCGGAGAGGTTATTGTTCCTTCCAATAAAATGATCACTGAGGGTTCAGCTGAAAAGATTGATGAGGCCGGGATCAACGCGGTCTCAATCAGATCCGTTCTGGCCTGTAAGACCAAGCGGGGATGCTGCTCTTTATGTTACGGAAGAGATCTGGCCAGAGGCCACCTGGTCAATGTCGGTGAGACTGTGGGAATCATTGCGGCCCAGTCCATCGGCGAGCCGGGCACCCAGCTGACCATGCGCACTTTTCACATTGGAGGTACTGCTTCCAGGGAAATAGAGCGCTCCAACATCAGGGCCAGCAATGCGGGACATATAGTTTTTTCCCGAATACGCACAGTGGAGAATTCCAGGGGAGAATACATGGTCATGGGCAAAAGCGGTCAGTTGAAGATCGTGGATGATCAGGGCCGGGAAAGAGAGAAGTATTTTCTGCCCACAGGAGCTAAACTCTTTGTCAAAGCTGATGAGCATGTCCAGAAAGGTCAGCTCCTGGCTGAGTGGGATCCCTTCAACGAGCCGTTTGTCACCGATATTCCGGGAAGGCTCAGGTTCACGGACATCATCGAAGGCCGCACCTTTCAGGAAAAGGTTGACGAAATAACGGGCAGAGCCACCAGAACCATTATAGAATACCGATCGACCAATTACCGGCCAAGCATTTCCATCTGTGATGAAAAGGGCCGGGTCAAGCTGAGACCCGAAACCTCATCAGAAGCAGTTTTTCAACTGCCTGTCGGAGCCATCTTGATGGTCCAGGATGGAGATGTTGTAGAAGCAGGAGACATAATTGCCCGCAAACCGAGGGAGACATCCAAGACCAAGGATATCGTCGGCGGTCTGCCCCGGGTGGCTGAACTCTTTGAGGTCAGAAAGCCCAAGGATCAGGCAGTGGTTACTGAGATCGACGGTATTGTCTCCTTTGGACCGGAATCCAAGGGCAAACGGAAAATCATCATCGGCCCCGAAGTAGGGGAGCCCAAAGATTATCTTATTCCCAAAGGAAAACACATTACTGTTCAGGAAGGCGATTTCGTCGAGGCCGGCGAGCTGATAACCGAAGGCAACCCGGATCTGCACGATATGCTAAAGACCAAGGGCGAAAAGTATCTGGCCAATTATCTGGTGGAGGAAGTCCAGGATGTCTACCGCTTTCAGGGAGTGCAGATCAACGACAAGCACATCGAGGTCATAGTCCGGCAGATGCTCAAAAAGGTAAACATAATCGATCCCGGGGATACCGGTTTTCTGGTCGGCCAGCAGGTGGAAAAGACACTTTTTATGCAGGAGAACGAAAAGTGCATACGCATGGGTCAAAATCCGGCTATGGCCGAGCCCATGGTTCTGGGCATCACTCAGGCCTCTTTGACCACGGAGTCCTTTATCTCAGCCGCATCTTTTCAGGAAACCACCAAAGTGCTGACAGAAGCGGCCCTGATGGGCAAGGTGGATCAGCTGAGAGGACTGAAGGAAAACGTGATCGTAGGCCGGCTGATTCCAGCAGGCACCGGGTACAGGCCCTATGTCAAGTCTGATATCTCGGTCCCGGAGCAGCCTGAAGATCCGGAGCGCTTTTTAGAGGATCTTGATGAGCAGATTTATGTGGGCAGGCAGCACCGTTAACATGAATATGTTCGATTGCTTATATTTTTATTTTGCTTGACATATTATAATCAATAAATTAATCATTACGAGTTTGAGCCAGTATAAATATTCGGAGGGTACATGCCGACCATTAATCAATTGGTGCGCAAATCCAGAGAGCAGGTGATCAAGCGCAAAAAGAGAGCCGCTTTGCAGGAATGTCCTCAAAAAAGAGGGGTTTGCGTTCGGGTTTACACCACTACGCCTAAGAAGCCTAATTCTGCTCTGCGCAAGGTTGCCAGAGTCCGCCTGACCAACGGTATGGAGGTGACTTCATACATTCCCGGAGAAGGCCACAACCTTCAGGAGCACTCGGTGGTGATGATCAGGGGAGGCCGGGTAAAGGATCTGCCCGGCGTACGTTACAGTATCATCAGAGGAACACTGGACACATCCGGAGTCCGCGATCGCCGCAAAAGCAGATCCAAATACGGGACCAAAAGGCCCAAATAAATTGCTCAAGGGAGATGATTAAGAATGCCAAGGAAAGGTCCTATTCCAAAGAGAGCTGTATTGCCTGATCCTGTGTACAGCAGTCGGCTGGTGAGCAAATTCATCAACAGACTCATGGTCGACGGCAAGAAAAGTATTGCCGAGGGTTTGCTGTACAAGGCCATTGAAGAGTTGGGCTCGAAAACCGATGAAGATCCTTTGAAAGCTTTCAATCAGGTCGTTGAAAACGTAAAGCCGCATATGGAGGTTAAATCCAGGCGGGTAGGCGGAGCTACATATCAGGTTCCCATGGAGGTCAGGCCCAGCAGACAGGAAGCCCTGGCGATTCGATGGCTGGTCCTTTACGCCAGGGGACGAGGTGAAAAGGGCATGGGCCGCAAGCTTTCCTCTGAACTGCTGGATGCCTACAACAATAAAGGCGGAGCCATTAAGAAGAGGGAAGATACTCACCGCATGGCGGAAGCAAACAAGGCTTTTGCACATTATCGCTGGTAGTTAAGACCCCTTTGCAGGTTTTATCCTATCGGGTCGCGGCAGCACAGGCGGGCCCCTCTTATCTGCTTTGATGCGCAGTCTTTTTCAGGAAAGGATTGTTTTGAGCGGATGAGGGGCGCTTTAATTTTGGCAGGTTTGTTGGGATATTTCAAATATATCAACTAAATATTTTAAACGATGCTCTAGCGGCATCAAAGAATCAAACCAAAGCGAGATTACAGTGGCACGGCTTATACCCATCCATAAACAGCGCAATATCGGGATAACGGCCCATATCGACGCAGGAAAGACGACGACCACCGAGCGTATCCTTTTTTACACCGGTGTGTCTCATAGATTAGGAGAAGTTCACGACGGACAGGCGATCATGGACTGGATGGAGCAGGAGCAGGAAAGAGGCATAACCATCACCTCTGCTTCGACCACCTGTTTCTGGAAGGATCACCGCATCAATATCATTGATACTCCGGGACATGTGGATTTTACCGTGGAAGTGGAAAGATCACTCAGGGTGCTTGATGGATGTGTTGCCGTTTTTTGCGCTGTGGCCGGAGTGGAGCCGCAAAGTGAAACTGTCTGGCGTCAGGCAGATAAATATCATGTTCCCCGGATGGCCTTTGTGAACAAGATGGACCGCACGGGCGCGGATTACTTCCGGGTCGTTGAGATGATCCGCGAACGCTTAAAGGCTAAGCCGGTGCCTTTGCAGGTACCGATCGGTTCAGAAGAAAATTTTAAGGGTCTTGTCGATCTGGTGCAGGGTAAAGCCTACATCTTTGATGATAAATCTCAGGGCAGAAAATTCGAATTTGCCGATATCCCGGAAGAATATAAAAAAGAAGCTCAAGAGTGGCGTTCCTTTCTGATCGAATCCATTGCCGAGGAAGAAGAGGATCTGCTGGACAAATATGTTTCCGGAGAGGAAATAAGTGTTGATGAAATAATGAACGGTATTCGCAAAGCCACCGTCGCCCTGAAGATCTGCCCGGTAATATGCGGCTCAGCTTTTAAAAACAAGGGGATCCAGCCTCTGCTTGACGCACTGGTCAATTACATGCCTTCGCCTTTGGATATTCCGCCCATTGAAGGCAAGAATCCGGACAGCGATGAGGTCATCCCCTGTCCTCCTGATGATCAGGGTTCCTTGAGTTCACTGGCTTTCAAACTGACATCAGATCCTTATGTCGGACATCTTACTTTTCTGCGTATCTACTCCGGGCATATCGAGTCTGGAATGACCGTGCTCAACGCTGCCTCAGGAAAAAAGGAGCGCATCGGAAGGCTGCTTAAAATGCACTCCAACAAGCGTGAAGAAATTAAAAGTGCTTATTCCGGAGACATTGTGGCTGCAGTGGGGCTTAAATATACAGGTACCGGGGAAACCCTCTGCTCCCTGGACAGGCCCATACTGCTGGAGACGATCGATTTTCCCGATCCGGTAATTGAAATAGCCATAGAACCAAAGACCAAGAGCGATCAGAACTCCTTGAGCAATGCTTTGCAGAAACTGTCCAAGGAAGACCCCTCCTTCCGGGTCAAGACGGATGAGGAAAGCGGTCAGACGCTGATTTCCGGAATGGGAGAGCTGCACCTGGAGATAATCGTCGACCGGCTGACCAGAGAATTCAACGTCGACGCCAATGTGGGCAAGCCCAGAGTGGCCTATCGGGAGACCATCACCAGACAGGTTAAACAGGAAACCAAATACGTCAAGCAGACTGGCGGCCGGGGACAATACGGCCATGTGGTCCTGCAGGTTGAACCCGCAGAGCCGGGCCAGGGGTATGAGTTCGTCAATTCCATTGTAGGCGGGGTTATTCCAAGAGAATATATACCTGCTGTGGACAGAGGAATTAAGGATGCCATGAAGGGCGGGGTCAAGGCTGGATTTCCCCTGACGGATATCCGGGTTGAACTGGTCTTTGGATCCTACCATGACGTTGACTCTTCGGAGCAGGCCTTCTATATCGCAGGCTCCATGGCCCTCAAGGAAGCCTGCGCAAAAGCGGATCCGGTCATTCTGGAGCCGATCATGTATATTGAGGTCCTTACTCCGGAAGATTACCTGGGCGACGTCATGAGCGATCTCAATGGAAGAAGAGGCAAAGTGCTTGGACTAGAGCCGCGAATGGGCATACAGATAATCAAGGCTTATGTGCCGTTGAGCAATATGTTCGGCTATGCCACGGACCTGCGTTCCAATTCTCAGGGTCGGGCTACCTATTCCATGCAGTTTGACCATTACGAAAAGGTTCCTGCAAACCTGGCCGAAGAAATTTTAAAATTCAAGTAGGGGGAGAGAGATGGGCAAGTCAAAGTTCGACCGCAAGAAGCCGCATGTTAATATTGGGACCATAGGCCATATAGATCATGGTAAGACGACGTTGACGGCAG
>SLDX01000108.1 GCA_007125075.1 Desulfonatronospira sp. | reverse complement strand
GTCCCTCGTCTGGCTGCGGCCCGGGCGAATTCAACCGGTGTCAGAAGGGTGGATTCGATATGCAGGTGGGCATCAATGAATCCGGGGCATAAAAAGGCTCCCCGGCCGTTAAACACCTTTCTGGCCGGATAGTCCCCGAAACCAATGATCAGGCCGTCAGCCGCAGCCACGCTCACCCTGCTGATCTCTCCGGACAGGGTGTTGACCAGATGCACGTCGGTGATCAGCAGATCCGCCTCAATCTCCCCTCTGGCCAGATCAATCAGCCTGCTTTGGTCCCTGGACATTTTCTATTCCTTATTCTCCTGAAAATACTTTGCTTCGAAGCTTATACCCCTGCAAAAGAACATGGCCATTTTTCAGTTTAATTCCCGGCTGGCTTTTTCCTGGCCACTCAACCTCTCATTTTGGATTGAGGTATATATTGCCTTCATTGTCCAGATGCCAGAAAGGGTTGTGGGCAATCTCCCAGAGGTGGCCGTCAGGATCCGCGAAATATCCGGAGTAGCCGCCCCAGAACACTTCCTGAGCCGGCTTGACTATGCTTCCTCCGGCGCTTTCAGCTTTAATAAGAATATCGTCTACTTCTTTTCTGGTCCTGGTGTTATGGGCTAGCGTTGTTGCTTTGGAGCCAAAATCTTCGCCTGGCAACCCTGCATCCCGGGCGAGTTCTTCCCGGGGATACAGTGCCAGAATGAGGCCGTTCAGCTGAAAGAACCTGATTCGGCCCTCTGCTGCACCGATTGTCCAGCCCAGCCCGGATTCATAGAACCGCTGCGAACGATCCAGGTCTGCAACTCCAAGAGTTATCACGCTGATTCGTTGTTCCATGGAACAAACCTCATTTTTACATTATTAAAGGTTCATCCTGAAGCATACTTTTTTATATTCAAATAATTTCCGCGCCATGGCGGCATTACCCGGCACGGCATTCCGCCGCCCTGTTCAGTGTTTGTGCTCAAGCACATGGGGGACCAGTGAATGGGGCTTTTCCTGACCGTTGGCCAGCATAAGCTCTTCATCACCCATTACTTCAGCTGGAATGCCCTGTGCAATAATTTTTCCGCTGTTTATGATTACAACTCTGGTGCAGACTTCCAGGATGAGCTCCAGGTCATGGGAAGCAATGAGAATGGTCTTCTCGGATTTTTGAAGTATTGAGATTAGCCTGCGCCTGGAACGGATGTCCAGGGACGCGCTGGGTTCATCATAGATAATGACTTTTGGGTTCATAGCCAGCGCCCCTGCTATGGACACGATCCTTTTTTCTCCTTCGGACAGATGGTGCACCGGCCTTGAGGAAAGCTCCAGAGCATTGACAATGCTCAAGGCCTCTTCCACCCGCGCCTCCACCTCCTTGCTGTCAAGTCCCATGTTTTCGGGACCGAAGGCCACGTCCTCCCGCACTGACGGGCAGAACAGCTGGTCATCCGACCTTTGAAATACCAGGGCGACATCCGGGTTGAATCTGCCCTGAATCACCGGTCTGCTGAAAACCAGGACCTGCCCGGAATCAGGCTTTAAGATTCCGCAGACGACCAGAAAAAGAGTTGACTTGCCTGCCCCGTTGGGACCGATAATGCCCACTCGCTCACCAGGGCTCACCTCCATACTGATGTCTCTCAGCACCGATGGGTTGTTTGGATAAGAAAAATTTAGTCCGGCGATCTTCAGAGCCTGCGTGTTCAGTTTGTTCATCATTTCTTATTTCAACTTCCAAGATGCAGTTCTAACCCCACAAGTAAGGCTGCGAGCATGATCACTGCGGAAAAAATGAGTATATCCAGTTTTGTGGCTTTGAAACCGTGCGATCCCGGGCTTAGATTTCCGTATCCTCTGACGCGCATGGCCCTGTATATCCTGTCGGACCGCTCCACACCCCGGACTACAAGACTGCCTATGAGCCAGGACATGGTCTTTAAGGTTTTTATCCCTGTCCTCTGTCCGGAAAAACCCCGAAGCACCATGGATGTCCTCATCCGGCGATAATCGCTGCCGATCACCTCTATGTATCTTATGACCAGAAGAGCCATGTCCGCCATAATCCAGGGCAGCCTCAAAGCCTGGAAAGCCCTGACGCAGGTCTGAACCGGGGTGGTTCCGAGAATGATCAATGCCAGGGTGATTATGCATAAAAATCTTACAGCAACAAGTGCCGAAGCCGCAAGACCTTCCAGGGTAATGGTCAAAAAACCAAGGCTTGCCACGGGTGTCTCTCCGCTTATTACCGGCAGGGTGAATACCAGGGCAAGGACGATTATTGACGGAATCTTCAGGCGCTTCAGGATATACGAGCCGGGCAGTCCGGAAAGGCAGAACGCGGCCATGGTCAGGACGAGCATTGCCGGGAGAAGCTTTGGCTCGCTGACAAAGGAAAAAGAAAAGGCCAGAATGAACAGGGAAATCAGTTTAAATCTGGGATCCAGCCTTGAGAAGCAGCTGTTTTGAGACGATTGACAACAAATCAAGGCCTATACTCCATCAAGTATACCCGGGCTTACACGCAGCAAGAAAACTGCAGTCATGCAGGTGATGATTCCTTCAATTATCATCAGGGGCACATGAGCTGCGATCAGCAGCAGAATGGCGGTCATCTCGGTCTCCGGATCCATGTGTGCGGGAATATTGGTGAAAAGGACGACGGAAAAGATGGTCACAGACAGGGCGATGGCGGTTGAGCCTGCCAGAAAGCCGAAAAATCCGGTTCTTTTAGGATCTGCAGGGGCGGTATTTCTGAACCGGAAAATATAGTGGGCCAGCAAAGCCGGAGTACCGATTATTATTGTATTGATGCCCAGGGTGGTCAGGCCGCCATGGCCGAACATCACCGCTTGGAAAAAAAGGCCGATGATTATGGCCGGAATTGCATAAAAGCCCAGCAAAGCACCCATCAGTCCTCCAAGCACTAGATGGACGCTTACTGGAGGCACTGGGATATGAATAAGAGAAGCAGTAAAGAAAACCGCGGTCAAGAGCGAGGCCTTGGGAATATTCTCCCTGGGATCCTGCCTGCGTTTTATCATGTAAATGGAAAACCATGCCAGGCCGACGGTGGCGGCATATCCGCCCAGGGTAACAGGCAGAGGGAGGATACCGTCAGGAATATGCATCCTAATTTTTCAACCTTCTTGTAAAAAACATGGCCGTACCGATAAAACCCCAGACCACGCATCCAGCCATAACCGCAAGCTGAAGTCCGGTGAAGGCGCTTGCAGAATCTGTTCGTGAATCATCAATCCCCTGCTCCTGCACCGGAATATGAATCATGGCCCCGTGACCGGCCTGGCGCACCTGAACGCTCCAGGTTCCCGGGAGGCTGTAGTCGGGAACAAACCCGAATCTGCCCTCCTCATCCAGCAGACCAGTCATCCAGGGTTCGGCGGGATTATCCGGCGCGTATACCACCACCTGTCCTCCGGACATGGGCTGTCCTGTGTCGTATCCTGCTGAAATCTCGATGCCGGGAACATTCGAGTATCCGGCCGCCACTCCATGAGCGTGAATGTCAACCGCTCCCCCCAAAATAATGGCTGCCAGGGCCAGTGAAAAGAAAATCCTGTACATACTCAGATGGTTTTCATTCTCCAGCGGCCGGCATGGAACTGTCCGGCCGCAGGGATTTTTTAATTGTTTAATTCCACTCAACAGCGCAATGCCCTTCACCGGCGTGTCCGACATGTACGCCTCTAAGCTCTATGTCATGAACTTTGGAACCGTCGGCAAAAGGTGCAAATCCAGGGGCTTCCAGGTTCATGGGATCATCCGGATCCTTATCGGCCCGTCCGAATATGTGATCAAAATGAAAAGTTATTTCCAGGTCGGCAGTCCCCTGGTTCTGCAAAAATCCTTTGCGCTCGTCGCCTACGAACTCCCCGCACTTATATGTTGATTCCTCAGCGGTACGGATCTGGAAGTCCACCTTTTGGCCATCTTTTTCAGCTGTCCCGATCAGAAGCATGGTATACCCGGAGAGAAGCCCCTGCTCATCCGCGGTCATTTTCCAGGAGAGGGCATTATAATGGCCTGCCGGGGCATTCTTGACCTCGCCCACCAGCACAGGAGGATCATCTTCAGCTCCTGCAGCCAGGTCCACTACGTGAATCCCGTCCAGAACAACCTTTTCCTCGGCACTGATGGGCTGATCAGAATGGGCGTCAAAAGGCGGATCTGTTTGATATGCGGTGATGTCAGACAATGAAACAAAAGCGTGGCTGAAAGTCAAAGACCATCCGTCCTTGGTAAGCCTGGGATCCAGAAAACCTTCCGTAATCAGCTCCTCTCCGTTGGCATAGAACTGCAGAGTTCCGCCTTCCGCCTTGGAAAAAGGAAAGTGAACAAGCAGAGCCAGAAAGAAAAACATGGTGAACGTAATAATGCTCTTTTTCATCATAAGCCTCCGTCTGGTTGGAAAATTTTTCGTGTCCTTTGACTTATGCGTAGCATTATTTTTTTATTCGTGTAAATAAAAACATAGTAATTCACAAAAAATTTTCATCTTATGCTACAATATTCTTATTTTTATTACAGAACATGCTTGATTATAACATCAAAGCTGTCCGGTCAGTAACACCTATTATCTTGGCTTAGTGCACTGAGTCGAAAGTTCAGTGACGTATTCTATCGCAGGATTCTCGAAATCAGATTAATCTAGTTTCCATCCGGAAATTCTTTATTTCCGGATGCTGAAACTGATGGTTTTCTTTCCGGAAACGAGGAGTTTTTTCTTTTGGCAAGGAAATCAAG
>SLDX01000099.1 GCA_007125075.1 Desulfonatronospira sp. | reverse complement strand
TCCTCCGGGCTTACGACCTCCACGTCCGCTCCGAAGGAAAGGATCTTCAGCTTGATCTCGCGAAAGTCGGCCACAGGCACTTCCAGCTCCAGGGAGCCGTCCGGAAGATCGCGCATCTTCTGGGACGGATGCCAGACCTGTTCCCTGATCCAGCCGGCTCGGAAAGCGTTGAAGCGCAAAACCGCGGGACAGCTTTCTTCTTTCTGGAAAATGCCGAAAGAGTCCTCAACCTGATACTTCCAGAGTCTATCAGGCCTGGGAGTGAAGACCCGGCCGGTCTTTTTTACATTGTTCATTCTGGAGAGGTAGAATTTGCGCCAGTCATTTTTATTCAGGCAGAAGGCGATGAGCACCCATGAACCCATGTAGTGCTGCAGATGATGAGGTTCTGTCTCGCGCCGGATGGTTTCCGAGACAAGCGGGGAGGTGTAGTCGAAGGTAAGAACCCGGTTGTTCAGCAGGGAGTGCAGGACTTCCTGGAATACATCGGCCTGAGCAGGAGAATACAGGTTCCATACAGCAGAGAAGCGTTTTTCCAGCATGTCCCAGGAAAAACCGATCATGGAGGCTTCAGACATCAGCCTGCGGCTGAACTGCTGGATGGAACGGCTGATGTAGCCTCCGGAACTTTTATCCAGAAGGCTTCTGGCCAGCAGGATGGTCAGGACTTCTTCCTGGCTGACCCGGGCCAGAGGAAGGACATAATTTTCGTCTGAAAAGTAATAACCTTTTTTCCGGTGGTCGTATTTCAGAGGAGCATCCAGCCTGTCCCGAAAATAGGCTATGATTCTCTGGGCGGTTCTGGGGGACAGTTCGAATGCGCGGGCCAGATCTTCTGCATTGGGGAAGGCTTTGGCCGTAATACGGCCATGCAGCCAGACGATTCGCTCCAACAGACTGAAATTCCTGATACCGGCATCCTCCGGAAATGGTAGGCGGACCTCTTGCAGTGGATTTGAAGTTCACTGTAGTTTTTATATTCATAAAAATAAAGAATTTTCTTGCTGGAGCATAAACCCCCACAGAAGGGTTATCAGAGTTTTTAATAGGAAGCATTACAGCACAAAAAAAGGTTACGGACTTTTAAAGTCTGTAACCTTGAAAATCATGGTGCCCCCGCCAAGATTCGAACTTGGGCTAACCAGGATTAGGAATCCTGTGCTCTATCCTACTGAGCTACGGGGGCAAGGCTTTCCGGAACGCTTAGAAGCTTTCCGTCCAGAATATTTTTCTATGCCCGAAATTTAACCCGATGTCAAATATTTATAAGCATTTTACTTTAGGAATACAACGCTGGATAGAAGCGTAACATCGTCTTAATATCTGTATACAGATTCCTGTCTTTTGGACCTGGTCAGAGTTTCATTTTTGACTTGACAATTCCATTTATTCCTGAAATTTGGAATAATGTACTCCAGAATACTGAAAGTTCCAAAGCAAAAAAGCTTCTTTCTGTTCGGCCCCCGGGGGACAGGCAAGTCCACCTGGGTCAGGGCCATGTATCCTGATGCCGTGTATATCGATCTGCTGGACTCAAGACACTATACTTCCATGCTGGCAGCCCCCCATCGTCTCACCGAATTAATTCCCCCCGGCTTTGATCGTTGGGTGGTCATCGACGAGGTGCAGCGCGTGCCGGAACTATTAAACCACGTACATCAACTGGTGGAAAATCAGGGCCTGAAGTTCATTTTGACAGGTTCCAGCGCCCGGAAGCTGCGCTCAAAGGGGGTAAACCTTCTGGCCGGGCGTGCTTTGACAAGGTCCATGCACCCCCTCACTGCAGTTGAACTGGGTCCTGATTTTTCCCTGGATCAAGCACTGATCCGCGGACATCTGCCGGCTGCCTGTACCGAACAGGACCCGGTCGACTACCTGTCCGCGTACGTGTATACCTACATTCGCGAGGAGGTCCAGCAGGAGGGCCTTATCCGAAACCTCCAGGCCTTTGCCCGCTTCCTTGAAGCTGCCAGTCATTCCCAGGCCGCGGTGCTGAACATTTCCCAGGTGGCCAGGGAGTGCGAGGTCAATCGCAAAGTTGTTGAGGGATATTTCCATATCCTGGAAGACCTCCTGCTTGCCTGGCGTCTTCCGGTGTTCACCCGGAAAAGCAGACGTCGCATGACCGCTCACCCCAAATTTTTCTTCTTTGATGTCGGTGTGTTCCGCACACTGCGCCCCAAGGGGCCTCTGGACCGGCCCGAGGAGATTGACGGCGCGGCCCTGGAAACCCTGGTCTTTCAGGAACTCAGGGCAATAAACGACAACATGGGGCTGGGGTATGAGCTTTATTACTGGAGGACAGCTGAAAATCAGGAGGTTGATTTCGTACTATACGGAGTAAAGGGTCTCGTAGCTGTAGAAGTCAAACGGGCAGGCTTTATCAGAGGCAGGGACATCAGCGGACTGAAGGCCTTTGTCAGGGATTATCCCATGGCCAGGGCCTATGTATTCTACGGCGGACCGGACCGGCGCTACCTGCAGGGCATTGAATTGATCCCCCTTGACCAGGCCCTGCCGGAGCTGCCCGACCTCCTCCACAACTTTTGAAAGAAAGCTGGACATCCTGAAATAAGCCGGGCTAAGGGTGAATAACAATAAGATCACAATAAGAGGAAAAACATGCTTGATCAAGCACTGGAAAGATATTTCGGATTTACCGGGTTAAAGCCCGGGCAAAAACAGGTCATGGAGAAAATCATGCAGGGCAGATCTTCCCTGGCCGTATTTCCCACAGGGGCGGGCAAATCCTTGTGCTATCAGCTGCCTGCTGTTCTGCTGCCCCATATGACCCTTGTGGTCTCACCCCTTTTGAGCCTGATGAAGGATCAGGTGGATTTTCTGCAGAGCAGATCAATTCCTGCGGCCAGGCTGGATTCAACCCTTTCCGCTGAAGATTACATGAGCATTCTGGACCGGGCCAAAAAGGGAGAACTCAAGATCCTGGTCATCGCAGTGGAAAGGTTCAAAAATGAGCGCTTCAGGCAGCACCTGAAACAGATGCGCATATCACTTATGGTGGTGGATGAAGCCCACTGCATCTCGGAATGGGGGCATAATTTCCGGCCGGATTACCTTAAACTTCCGGTATACAGACATGAATTCGGAATTCCGCAGGTTCTGCTTCTGACCGCCACGGCCACGCCCAGGGTCATGCAGGACATGTGCGTCAGGTTCGAGATTGACCGGGACGACGCCGTGGTTACCGGCTTTCATCGCCCAAATCTGGTTCTGCAGGTGTCCCCTGTGCCTGAGGCTGACAAACCCCGCATCCTTGTCAAGCGCATGCTTGAGTCCAGGGAAGCACCGACCATTGTTTACGTAACCCTGCAGAAAACAGCGGAAAAAGTGGCGCAAAACCTTGCTGATGCCGGAATTGAGGCCAGGGCCTATCACGCGGGCATGCCCAACGAACAGAGGGAATCCATCCAGAATGACTTCATGTCCGGGAGGGTGCATTGCGTCGCAGCCACCATTGCCTTTGGCATGGGCATCGACAAAAAGGACATCCGCAGGGTCATTCACTATGATCTGCCCAAATCCATTGAAAACTACAGCCAGGAAATCGGTCGGGCCGGCCGTGACGGGATTGAATCTCTGTGCGAAGTTCTGGCCAATAAGGACAATTTGAACATTCTGGAGAACTTCGTGTACGGAGATATGCCGGAAAAGCAGGGCATTGCAGAGCTTCTTGGCCTGATTGCAGCTAATGCGGAAGATGAGCTGCATTTAAGTCCTTATTCCCTGTCCGGTCAATTAAACATCAGACTTCTGCCCTTAAAGACCCTTCTGGTATACCTGGAACTGGAAAAGATAATTGAGTCCCGTTCTTCTTATTATTCCCGGTATTCTTTTCAGCCACTTAAGGATACCAGGGACATTTCCAGCGCCTTTCAGGGTGAAAGGCGGGAGTTTGTGCGCGCCATTTTCAGGCACAGTCAGGCCAAGCGGACCTGGACCTATGTTGATGTTGCCGCTGTTGAGGCTGAATCCGGCTCCCCGAGGCAGCGGGTGTTGACAGCTCTGGAATATTTTCATGAGCAGGGCTGGATACTGCTCAGGTCCTCAGACTCAATGGATGTTTTCCAGATAGTGAACAGGCGTTTTGACCAGCAGGTCATGACTGAAAAACTATACGCCCTGTTCAAGAACAAACAGGTACATGAGATAGGCCGCATTCATCTTGTGCTTCGGTTTCTGCAGAGTAATGCCTGCCTGAGCTTCAACCTGGCCAGGTATTTCGGAGAGATAATGCCCGAAGGGTCTTGCGGAATGTGTTCGGTCTGCCGTGACGAACGCTCCGCGACCCTTGAAAGGACAAAGAAGCTTCCTTCCTTATCAGGACGGGACAAACTGGACCTGCTTGCCGGATCAGCGGAATTCCTGGGCCGGGAGGCAAGCCCGGCCAACCTGACCAGGTTCTTGTGCGGAGTAGGCGCGCCTGTGTTTACAAAGCTCAAAGCCTCCAGATCGCCTTTGTTCGGCAGGCTGCAGAACCACCCATTTGCCCGGGTTCAGGAATGGGTCGAAAAGAATTTACCAGAAATCATCAGTGCTTGAATCATGTTTTTGACTGAGGATTCCGAAGCCGATCACATGCGGTAAATGAAGAAAACAGACGCTGGATTACTTTAATGACTTAAATAGTTTTCATCCGGAAACGGTTCTTTTTCCCTTTGGCTGCGTCAATCTGCACAATTATTCGTCAACGTATTAAGATACGCCTCCTCATAATTGCTTGATTTCCTTGCCAAAAGAAAAAACT
>SLDX01000097.1 GCA_007125075.1 Desulfonatronospira sp. | reverse complement strand
ATTTATACTTATAACAAAATGGCAAGAACAATAGCCGGCAGCAAATATTTGTTGCCGGTTATTTTTTTTCAAAATGATCAAAACCCTTGAGTTCCAGCTTTTTCCCTTTCAGATATATTCCCGGAACTTCAACAATATTCCCAATTTTTTTTAAATCCTGTAAACCGGTGTGCAGCTTTTCCCAGTTCTTTTCGGAACACACTCCCAATAAGGCGTAATCTTCTCCCCCCCGCAAAGTAAACATAAGAGGTTCCTTTTGTCTGTCCCTGCAAAAAGCTCTTACTTCAGGGTGAACCGGGAAATCCTGGTACAGCTCCAGACCATGATCAGGGCCTAAAAATCTGGGCAGATCCCTGGCCAGTCCGTCGGATACATCCATCAGGCCCTTGACTTCCTTCATGCCGGTCAACTCCCTCCCCTGGCTGACCAGGGGATAAGGCCTTAAATGCCTGCCAACAGCTAAAGAAAATCTGTCAAGCTCAGGATCATTTTCTTCCAGAAGAATAAGACCGCACCTGGCCAGACCCACTTCCCCGACAATAAAGACAATGTCTCCAGGCTGACCCTGGCCCCTGAGCATATTCCTTTCCGGGCTTTTTCCCCAAATAGTCACCGCCAGACCCAAAGATCTGCCGAAGCTCAAGTCACCGCCGCTTAATGCCAGATCAAACTCCCGGGCCAGTTCAGCCATTGAGGCCAGCATGCGTCTGCAGAAAGACTCATCCAGATAACCGGGCCAGATCAGATTCATGTTGAATCCCAGCGGCCTGGCACCTGCTGCAGCCAGATCGCTCAGGTTCACGGCCAGACCCTTGTAGCCTATATCTTCAGGGTTGAAATATCTGGTCCTGAAATGTACATCTTCCAGGAACAGATCGCTGCTCATGCACAGGCGCTCAGGACATTGAAGCACGGCACAGTCATCCCCCCTGCCCACCAGCATATGCTCATGCTCAAGGGGAAAAAGGCTGTCCACGATTTCCAGGAAATGGTCTTCAGATCTTAACATATTTTAGTCAGGATTAAGGATTATGGATTACGGATCTTTAATCCTTTATCTTATTCAATCCTCAAAAACCAGGTAATCGCCGCTGATGATCTTGATTCCGAATCCTTGAAAATTAACCTTATACTTATTGGGGGGCATGGCCTGAACGATCTTGCCCCGGCCGAATATCTTGTGCTTGCATAAACCTCCGGCAGGAACCATTGGCGCAATTTTGCTGGACCGGGCAAAGTCTTCCCCTGCAGTACCTGAAGGGAATCCAAGGCTGATAAGCCCGGAACCACTATTGTCGGACAGCATCTGCCTGCTTCCCTGATGCCTGCGGTACAGGCCGGGATCCAGTTCGCGGATAAAAGGGCTTGGCCGCACGGACTGGTTGAACCCGCTGCCCCGGTGATATATGCTTCCGGGCACGAACAGGCCCAGATAGTCCCTGGCCCGGGTGCAGGCCACGTACAAAAGACGCTGCTCCTCGTCCATCTCCTCAGGTTCGAGCATGGCCCGCCTGGATGGAAAACGGTCCTCCACCAGGTCTATGATCAGCACTGCTGACCACTCCAGACCCTTGGCCGAATGAATGGTGGACAGCACCAGGGAGTCCTCCCTGGCCTGAGCTCCCACGGGATCCGAGTTCTCCAGGATCATATCCGCCAGAAAGACATCCACCAGTTCATAACCTGCGGCGATCTGCTCCAGCTGTTCAAGGCCGCTTAAGCGCCTTGGCAGGTCTTCCAGATACTTATCTTCCAGAATGGGGCGGTAAAAATCAAGGATAGAAAGCAGAAAAGCCCGGGGATTGTCCGGGAACTTCTTTTGTTCGCGCAAAAGTTCCAGCAGTCGGACAAATTGAGTGTTTTTGGATCCGAATTTATCCAGTTCGTCTGTTTCACCGAAGAAGCCGGACAAAGTGAAAGCCTGGTACAAACGCTGGGCTGTCTTTGGACCTATGCCTTTGAGCAGGGAAAGCCCCCTCTTCCAGGCCAAAAAGTCGGCAGGCTCTAAAACCATGCGCATCAGGGACAAAACATCCTTGATATGCGCGGCTTCAGAGAACTTCATTCCCCCGAATTTCTGGTAGCTGATGGAAGCCTTGTTCAGCTCCACCTCCAGGGGATAAGCGTGATAAGCGGCCCTGAACAGCACGGCTATCTCGTGCAGGGGATATTTCAGGCTTAGTTCCGCAACTTTTGAAAGCACGGCTGCCGCCTGGCTCATATCACTTGCAGGCTTGACCAGCTCCGGCTTCAAGCCTTCCCTGCGGGTGGAAAAAAGATCCTTTTCAAACTTCTGGCCCATATTGGACAGGATGCAATTGGTCAAGTCCAGGACTGGCTGGGTGGAGCGGTAATTCTGTTCCAGCCTGATTATTCTTGCTCCGGGAAATGTGCTTGGAAACTCCAGAATGTTGCCTACTTCAGCCCCCCGGAAACCATAGATGGACTGAGCGTCATCCCCGACAACCATTATGTTTCCCAGCTCCGAGGCTATCAGGCGGGACAGTCTGGCCTGGACCAGATTCGTGTCCTGGTACTCGTCGACCATGACGTAACCGTATACGCTGCGCACATATTCCAGAACTTCGGGATACTCGACGAGCAGCCTTTCCATTAAAAAAAGAAGATCGTCAAAATCCAGCAGACTCAGCTTTTGTTTTTCCAGAAAATAGCCCTGTTCCAGACGGAGAATGTCTTCCAGGTATTCAGTCAGGTGCAAAGCCTCCTGTTCAAGGATCTGCTGCAGACTGAACTCCTTGTTTCTGGCCTTGCTCATATAGGATAAAATAGTCCGGTTGCGGGGAAAGGACTTATCCTTCTGACCGATCTTGAGCTCAGAGCGCACGGTTCTCAGCACCTCTTCGGCATCAGCCGCGTCCATGACCGAGAAGCCTTGGGCAAAGCCCAGTGCGGAGGAAAATTTTTTAAGCAGCAAGTAGCTGAAACCGTGAAAGGTCCCGCCGCTGACCTTCCCCATCTCCCGGTTCAAAAGCTCTCCGGAACGCGTGAGCATCTGGTTGGCGGCCTTACGGGTGAAGGTAAGCAGAAGGATGTTTTCCGGAGGCACGCCCTGTTCCACCAGATAAGCCAGGCGGTAAACTATGGTTCTGGTCTTGCCGCTTCCAGCTCCGGCAATCACCAGCACCGGTCCTTGCGTCGCGGTCACCGCTTCCAGCTGAGCCGGATTGAGACTTTTTTTATAATCGATCATCATTTGAATTTTTCTGCCATTTTACTGCTTACCACGCTGAAAACGTGACCGTCTCAATTTAACTATGGAGTTACATATCCATAATCTTGATCCTTCCAGATCCAGGCGAGCACGTCCCTGACCCTTGCAGGCCTGGTACCCAGAGAATCATAGAAGAAAACATCTTCTGGACTGTGCATGCCTGTGCGCCCAAAATGACCGAAAATATTCCTGCGGTCAAATTTAGCCTTAAGATCAAATCCGGGATTTGGAATACAGAGAAGATCAGGGGGAAGGGCCGTACCTTCAGGATAAATTTCCTCCCTGGTATAAATCCGGTTTATTACCTTTTCGCCACAATAGCGCATCTCCAGCAGGAATTGTCTTATTTCCCTGATCGTCCCAGCCAGTTCCAGGTGATGCACCCTGCCCCGGGAAAATCTATTCTGATCATGGATGTATATCCGTCCCGGATCAAGGGCAAATGCCCGGCTGGACTCGTGTATACAGGCCGCGTCCATCTCATGTTGAGGCGATCTGTTCTGCTGCAGAAATCCGCCTGCCATCAGGGCCGCGTTTATGTCCACTTCTGTTTTCAGGGAGGTGAATCCATGATCCGCAACCATGAGAAGTCTCTTGGGCTGGGGCAGGTCAGCGAAGCGGTTCAGAATTTCTCCTGCGGCCCTGTCCAGCTTTTTCAGCACCTCAATGCATTGATAATGGAAAACATGATCTTCATCCTTGAGCGCGTCGAACAGAAAATGGCTGACGCGGTCCAGCTCGGTGAAGACGATCATAAACAGATCCCAGGACAGATCAGGCCAGAAAAGATTCAGGGCCTTAAGCCTGGAATCAATAGTTGCCTCGAGCTCTTTAAGCAGCAGATCCGGTCTTGAAAGACCAAGGTGAGTATTAGCTTCCAGCTTGTAACCCATGCTCTGCAGGATTGGGGACAGGGCTCCCGGATATACGGATTTTTCAAGACATGGAGCAACAAAACCTGAGACAAGCATTCCTCTTAATCTGGGCGCCGGATATGTGCCGGGCAGATTTATTATCTTGCAGATTCTGCCGGACGCTCCCATCCGGTCCCAGACGGTTTCCGCCCTTACGCAGGTCAGATCGGTTATTTCCAGTTTGTAGGAATCCGGATCTATACGGGTAAATCCGTAGACACCGTGGGTTTCAGGCCCCCTGGCCGTGAACATGGATGTCCAGTTAACAGGCGAAACTTCAGGAAGTTCAGATAATATGGAAATGCACTGAGCTGAATTCACCAGTTCGGACATATTGGGCCAGATGCCCCGGCTGGACATTTCAAGGGCCAGACTCCGGGAAAGTCCGTCCACACCGATGATCAGGGTTTTCGTATCGCTTTCAACACTAATATCATCATTATAAATTCTGGTAGACAAATGATTCCTTGACGCATGCATTACAGCAGGATAATTTATTATGCGCAGGTGATCAATGCGCTGTCACTTTCTCTGCCCGGGTGGCGGAATCTGGTAGACGCCAGGGACTTAAAATCCCTTGAGACTTTGTCTCGTGCCGGTTCGAGTCCGGCCCCGGGCACCAAT
>SLDX01000091.1 GCA_007125075.1 Desulfonatronospira sp. | reverse complement strand
GTTCCCAGTTCCACAAAAAAAACCGCAAGTCCGGTATCCTGGCACATGGGCAGGCCGGTTTTCTCCGCCATATCCGCGTTTTGCAGCAATTGAGAGAGCACCTCCCTGGCAGCGGGACTGTCCTCTTTTTCATGAGCATCTCTAAGCGCCCTGTAAACATCAACGGGCAGCTTAACATTCGCTTCCACCACCATCCGGGAGACTTCAGCTGCTACTTCCCGGACATCTAGGATTCTCATGCATTCTCCTTCAGCGCTTTGCTGCCTTTACATATAACTTGCCGGAAGCAAATACCCGAGATCAAGTATGCCGTCCTGAGGCTAAACATTCACTTTTTTAAATTTTACTTGAAAATACATCCGTTATGCTGTCTGAACCTTAATGAGCTGTAAAAAAGAGGCAGGACCTGGTGAAAGAATAACCACCCGGCAATCAGACTCTTAGTTCAAAACCGACAGGACAATGATCCGAACCCGTGACCCACGGTTCGATCCAGGACTTGGCCACTTTTTTTGTCAATTCACTGGAAACAAAGAAATAATCAATGCGCCAACCGGCATTCCTGGATCTGGCGCCGAAACGGTAGGTCCACCATGTATACTGTCCGGGGTCGCTGTTGAACATTCTGAAGGTGTCCACATATCCGTGGTCCACAAACTTATTTAGCCATTCTCTCTCCACGGGCAAAAAACCGGATCGGTCCTGGTTGGCTCTGGGGTTTTTAAGATCTATCTCCTTGTGGGCGGTGTTAAAGTCCCCGCAGACTATTATGGGCTTTTTCCTTCTCAGATCCTCGGCGTATTCAAGAAATGCATCGTAATATTCAAGCTTGAATTTCAGCCGCTCTGTGCTCATCTGTCCATTGGGAAAATATACATTGAACAAATAAAAATCCTTATATTCCATAAGGATCAGTCTGCCTTCATTATTCAGGTGCTTTACGGGCAGTCCTGTTGATATATTCAGCGGCTTGAGGCGATAGAAGCAGGCGGTTCCGGAGTAGCCGTTTCTGACCCTGGAAGAATTCCAGTACATATCGTATCCGGAAGCCACTTTGTGCTCTTCTTCCAGTTGTTCAGGATGGACTTTGATCTCCTGCAGACAGAGAACGTCGATGTCCGAACCATTGAACCATTCCCAGAAGCCTTTACCGACTACGGCTCTGAAACCGTTAACATTCCAGGAATAAAACCTCATGATACATATCTGAGCTGGGCGTCCAGACCAACGCCGTCAAATCCGATCCAGACATATCCGCCGCCGCTTAGAGGACCTGGATTTATGACTTTGGTCGCTCCGACATAGTCTTCGATGTCGGCTTCATGGACATGACCGGTAATGCATACCTCTGGCTGAACCTCCTCGATGAATTCCCTGACCGCTTTGCTGCCGACATTGGCTCCGGTGTTGAGCAGATCAGTCCTGGTTCCATAGGGAGGTGTATGGGACATAAATATTAGATGCGAAGCTCTGGCTGCCTGCTTTACATGCCCGGACAACCAGTCCTCAAGCTGGCTTTCCTGAACCTCTGAAGGGGTGTTGAACGGTGTAGTAATGGAATGGCCCATCCCCAGCAAATAAACCCTGTCGTTCAGGGCAACCATTTTATTGTGCACATTGATGCCCAGCTCATCCAGATACTTATCCACCTCTTTGGTGTCCATGTTTCCTATCTGGGCATAAATGTTCGGGTTATATTTTCTGATTTCCTCCAGAATCATTCTGGCAGTGGACTTGCCCCCTATATTGGTCAGATCCCCTGAAACAAGCAGGCCCTGAGCCTTGGGAATTTCCCGAATTCGCTCAAGCATAGCTACGTGTTCATGTATGTCTCCGAAAGCGACCCAGTACGTCTCGGTCATGTTTATCCTCCCTGACTGTGTTTAAACGCCTTGATCAACAGCAGCATATCAGCTTTTGTTGCCGGCCGGGTAAACCATCGTGCCGGACCTGCCGTCCACCAGCTTATACCCTCTTTGCTTTGCTTCCTCTCTCAGCCTGTCCGCCAGCACGAAATCTCTCGCTTTTTTGGCCTGGTGTCGATCTGAAACAAGTCTGGATATTTCTTCCGGATATTCTTTGGGACTCAGGGGAAGTTTTTTCCAGTCGATGATCGCCAGAAGCTCATCAATTTTTTTCAGCTGCTGCAGGCAGAGTTCAGCCTGCTCAACGCTTATCATATCCAAATCCAAAAATCTGTGCAATTTTCTGGAAAACTCAAAAAGACGCGGCCAGAATCTGTACATGCTTAAATCATTATCCAGACATTCATGCACAGAGGATTCCAGATCAGCGCACTGTTTATCAACTTCGGAAGAATTATGCGCAGCAGCACCTGCAAAAGTCTTCAGCCTGCCTGCCAGATCCTGTATCCGGTTCCAGTTTCTGGCCCACATAGCCATATTGTGATCCGAGTACACCAGGGGCCGGTGATAAGAAACAGACAGCAGCCACATGCGCAGGGCGTGGTATCCGCCAATCTTTGCAGCCATATCCTCGATTCCGGGCAGAGCAACACCTTTTTTTTCCGGCTGCACTGCCTGAGCCACACTCCAGCATTGAGGACGGATGCGTGTGGAACCCTTCCAGATACTCAGCAGATTGTCGATGTGGGGAAACATATGTGTTTCTCCACCCAGAACAAGGTCCACGTGCCCAGGATAATCCACAGCCACTGAAGCCATCTGCAGATACCATGACGGGCGTACATTGCCCCATTTGGTTTTGAGAACGTTATCTTCCTTGAGATCCTTTAGACTGGCTCTTTTAAGCAGAGTAAAATCCCTTGGACTGTCTTTAAGATAATCCTCCAGATCAACGGTCTTGCCGGATTTGATCTTTTCCGGGTCAAAACCGGCAAGGGTTCCATACTCTTTATCCCGGCCTACATCGAAGTAAACACAGCGCAGCTTTTCATATGCAAGCCCGGTGGACAAAAGCTTGCTGCAGATCTCAATGCCGGTTTCCAGTGACTGTCCGGCAGGATAGAAATTAAAAAGATCACTCAAACTCATCAGCACGGCAAGTTCCTGAATGGATGCCATGGCTTTCCGGCTGAATTCGCTTCTGTGCATGCCTCTGTCGCGCATTGCCTGCAGGGTACGGTCGTCAAAATCAGCTACAGCCACAACCGGTTGAGGATTGTGTCCCTTCTGCCTGATCCTGCGTACAAGCGCATCCAGAAAAACCACCCTGCGCCAGAAGTCAGGATCGTCCAATCTGTCGGTTCTGGGGCCAGGGGTAAAAAGACCGGGCCTGTTTCGTGAATACTGGATAACAACTTTTTTCCGGCTTTTCTGGTCATAAAGCTTCAAACCATCCAGTTCAGGAATACTGTACAATGGAGTGCTCAGATATCTTTCTCCCCCGTCGGGAAATATGGTCACCAGCAGCCCCTCATCTATTTCCTGAGCAAGCTGGTATACCCCGGCCATAGCCGCGCCTGAGCTCATACCGCCAAAAATGCCCTCCTTGCGGGCCAGGGCACGGCACATTGACCAGGCTTCTTCGTCGCGGACGTGAATGATCCTGTCTAAAGCCTTTTTATTGTAAATGCCAGGAGGATAGGACTCCTGCATGTTCTTAAGTCCCTGAATCTTATGACCGGCATAAGGCTCTATTCCTATGCATTCAACCTGAGGAGCAAGCTCGCGCATTATTTTGGTTATACCCATGATAGTCCCGGTAGTCCCCAGACATGCGGCCACATGTGTAACTCTACCCGCGGTCTGCTCCCAGATTTCCCGGCCGGTACCATGATAATGGGCTTCGATGCTGGCTGGATTGTTGAACTGATCCATAAGGATAAACTGGTCAGGTTGTTCCCGGGCCAGCCGGTAGGCCTCCTCAATTGCTCCATCGGTGCTCAGCTGACCTGGGGTTAAAACAATCTCAGCTCCATAAGCACGCATGATCATTTTGCGTTCTTCAGACGCAGAAGCAGGCATAAGCAGCCTGATGGGGTATTTTTTGTAGGCGCAGACCATGGCCAGGCCTATCCCTGTATTGCCTGAAGTGGCTTCTATCACGGTCTTTTCAGGACTCAGGCCTTCTTCTTTTTCAGCCCGCTCAATCATGGCCAGGGCCACTCTGTCCTTGACCGAACCGCCCGGGTTGGTCATTTCCAGCTTGGCCATTATTCTTACTCTTGGATTGGGAGAAATATTTTTAATCTCCACCAGAGGGGTATTGCCGATCAGAGAAAGAAGATCGCTCATTAGAAATGGTGATTATGATTATAGTATTAAAAATGTTAGTTGATAAAACAAAATGAGGAAAGTAAATCCGGGAACCCAACTAATCAAGCAAAATTTGACTGAAACCGTTTTGGATGCCAAAATTACATGCCCGTGGCTGTCCGAACCTGATGGATATCCGTAAGACCGCCCAATACTTTTAAAATACCGTCCTGCTTCAAGGAAAGCATGCCTTCTTTTACAGCCTGAGCTCTTATCTCATCTGTAGGCTTTCTGAACTTGATCAACTTCTTCAAACCATCTGAATTAATCATGAGCTCGTGAATCCCAAGCCGGCCCCTGTATCCGCCGATACAATTCCTGCAGCCTCTGGCCCGGTACAGCATCTGACCCCCTTTACAACAGCTGCTCTGAAATACTTTGAAATCAGCACCAAATTCGTGTTCAAGTTCACTGAGCTCCTCCTTTTCCGGAATGTATCCTTCCTTGCATTTGGGACACAGGCTTTTGATAAGCCTCTGGCCCAGTACGCATAGCAGGGAATCCGCGAAGTTGAAGGGATCAAGATTCATATCCAGAAGCCTGGTTATGGTTTCAGGCGCAGTATTGGTGTGCAGGGTGCTGAATACAAGGTGACCGGTGAGCGAGGCTTCCACGGCAATGTGCGCAGTTTCCCGGTCGCGCATTTCACCGACCATGATCACGTCCGGGTCTGCACGCAAAAAGGAACGCAGCAGATTGGCGAAAGTAAGGCCTATCTTGGGGTTAACCTGAACCTGCCGGAGGCCGTCCTGGGTGATCTCCACCGGGTCTTCCGCCGTCCAGACCTTTTTTTCCGGAGTATTGATATAGTTGAGTGCAGAATGTAAAGTGGTGGTTTTGCCTGATCCAGTAGGTCCGACTACAAGAATAAGTCCGTAAGGCTTATGGATGATGCTCTGGAAATTGACTATGTTTTCTCTGCACAGGGAAAGATCATCCAGAGTCATGGTCTTGCCTGAAGTCAGGACTCTTAAAACCACATCTTCCTGGCCTTCTGTTGTCGGCAAAATAGCCACCCTGAATTCAAGCACCTTGTTGACCTCAGGGAATTTTATCTTGAGCTTGCCGTCCTGAGGCAGCCTTCTCTCGGCGATATTCAGGTGCGACATTATTTTGATCCGCGAAACAAGAGGTCTGGCCAGAGCCATGCGAATCTTTTTGAATTCATGGCAGGTGCCGTCGACACGCAGGCGGATAAGACAATACCTAGATCTCAGGCTTGGTTCAATATGTACATCAGACGCCTTCTGTTTCCAGGCTTCCAGAAGCAGGCCATTGACCAGACGTACAACTTCACTGTCGTGCTCGGTAAGCTCTCCTTCATCAATATAGTCGCTGCCGGCATCTTCTTCTGAATCGGCCTCTACCGCTTCCATCAGGGAGACGATGTTCTGCTCGGAAGTATACTGCTGGTAAAAGTGATCTATGAACCTCTTGATATCACCGGAAGTGGCCACTTTAGCCAGAATATTGCTGGTTCCGAATATAAACCTTATTTCATCCAGTCTGCCCAGGTCAAAAGGATTGTTGACCAGAACAATTATATCCTTGCCCTCTTTCTTTAAAGGCACCCATTGATATTTTTTCAGAAAATCAGGATCCAGCCTTTTTTGTTCAAAGAGTTCAAAAGGAACATCTATGGCAGAATCAAATTCAATAAATTCAGTATCATAATACTGCTCCAGGGATTGACCAAGCTCCTTTTTATCTATCTTGAACTTTTCCAGAAGGACATCGTCAACGCATAACCGATTTTTCTTGGCTATGTCCATGGCTTGCTGTAATTGATCATTTTTCAGGATTCCTTTATACAGTATAAGGCTGTAGCGGCTGGATCGTATCCCATCAGGGGATGGTGCTCTGGTCTTTGTCTTGTGCATGAATTGATATGTATATGAGCGTATGTTCAAAAAAAACCCCGTCAAGAGCGGGGTTTTTAAACCTGATACATTTACTTGTTCAGCCAGGCCATCATTTTTCTAAGCCTCTCTCCAACTTCCTCGATCTGATGACCGTGCACCCTGCGTCTCTGAGCCTTAAAAGCCGGCAGCCCTGCTTGATTTTCCAGTATCCATTCCCTGGCGAATCTGCCGTCCTGGATTTCATCCAGGATCTTGCGCATTTCATTTTTGACTTCCTGGCTTATAACCCTTTCACCCCGGGAGTAATCCCCGTATTCGGCGGTGTCACTTATGGAGTAATGCATTTTTGAGAAGCCGCCTTCATAAAGCAGGTCAACTATCAGCTTCAATTCATGCATGCATTCGAAATAGGCTACTTCCGGCTGATACCCGGCCTCGACCAGAGTCTCAAATCCAGCCCTGATAAGGGCTGTGGCTCCTCCGCAAAGCACAGCCTGCTCCCCGAAAAGATCAGTTTCGGTCTCTTCGGCAAAAGTGGTCTGGATAACACCGGATCTGGTGGCTCCTATTCCTTTGGCATAAGCCAGGGCCTTGTCCCACGCTTTTCCGGTATAATCCTGATGAACTGCCGCCAGTGCCGGAACACTGCCTCCACGGACAAATTCCCTGCGGACGAGATGACCGGGGCCTTTGGGAGCGACCATGACCACATTCACATCCTCGGGAGGTACTATCTGATTGTAATGGATATTGAAACCATGGCTGAAGACCAGGGTCTTGCCCGGACTGAGATTGGGCAGAACCTCATCCCTGAATACTTTAGGCTGGTGCTGGTCCTGGACCAGAATCTGAATCAAGTCGGCTCGACTGGAGGCTTCTGAAGCAGTAACCGGTTCAAAACCGTGTTCACGAGCCAGATGCCAATTCGCTCCTCCCGGTCTTTGTCCGATAACTACGTTAAGACCTGAATCCCTCAGGTTCTGGGCATGGGCGTGACCCTGGCTCCCATAGCCGATCACTGCTATGGTCCGGTCTTTAAGAATGGAAAGGTCAGCATCGTTTTCGTAATAAACCTTCATTGCAGCTCCTTAGAATTTTGTGCTTAGCCTTATGTCCTGAAACATGACCTCTAACATCCTCATGTTCTAAGAAACAGGTCAGGGGCTTCTTGGTTCACGTCAGGTTTTCATAGGGTTTTTTCCGGTCACGCCAAAAGCGCGCTCATCTGTCATCTTAGCTGGTCAGGATAGCGCCTGATTCTTTCTTGCTGCAAAAAACTTATGCAGCCGGTTTTTGCAATGTCGCAGCTTTTTTCCGACAATAAGTTCTGCTGCTTATAGCTGCATGCTTCGGCGCATGGCCACTGTGCCTGTCCTGGCGAATTCTTTTATCCCGAAACGCTGCAGCAGATTCACTAAGGCATTGATCTTGCCCTGATCCCCGGTGACTTCCAGGGTTAATTCATCGGTGCTCACATCAACCACCTTGCACCTGAAAATATCCACGATTCTTAGAATCTCAGCTCTGTTGCTGTCTGAGGCATTCAGCTTGATCAAAACCATTTCTCTTTCCACGGCTTTGGCGTCAGATAGATCCACGACCTTGATCACGGTGATCACCTTGCGCAACTGCTTGATTATCTGTTCTATTATTTGCTCATCCCCGTGAGTACTTATGGTCATAAGCGAAACACCCTTTTCCAGAGTGGGGCCGACGTTAAGAGAATCAATATTGAAACTTCGGCCGCTGAACAGACCGGCTACCCGGGAAAGCACACCGGGTTCATTTTCCACCAGTACGGATAAGACGTGTCGCATAGCCAGCCTCCTAGACCAGAAGCATTTCGGTTAATGAAGCTCCGGCAGGGACCATGGGATATACGTTTTCCTCAGGCTCCACCCGGACATCGACAATGCATGTTTTTGGCGATGCAAAGACCCTGGTCAGAACGGGAACAACATCCTCGGTCTTTTCAACCAGATAGCCCTCAGCTCCATACGCTTCGGCCAGTTTTACGAAATCCGGAGCCGTATCCAGACATGTTGCGCAGTAGTTCTTGTTGTAGAAAAGCTCCTGCCACTGCCTGACCATACCCAGAAAGCTGTTGTTCAAAATTATTATCTTCACCGGTAGTTTGTAGCAGACTGCTGTGGCCATTTCCTGTATATTCATCTGAATGGATCCGTCACCGGCGATATCAATGACCAGTTTATCCGGATTGGCCACCTGTGCCCCGATGGCCGCAGGAAAGCCGTAGCCCATGGTCCCCAGCCCTCCTGAGCTGAGCCAGGTCCTGGGACTGTGGTATTTGTAGAACTGGGCTGCCCACATCTGGTTCTGCCCGACTTCGGTACAGATGATTGCTTCCCCCCGGGTCAGTTCATAGATCTTTTCCATGACGTACTGGGGCTTGATTCTACCTGTCTCACCTGTTTCATACTTTACCGGGTGTTCCTCGCGCCAGCCTTTGACCGTTTTGACCCAGCTCGAGTGCTTTTCCTCCCAGTTGATTTCCTCAAGCTCCTCCAGTTCCTCCTCCAGTGCTTTAAGTGCGTTCAGGCAATCCGAGACAATGGGAATGTGCACATTGACATTCTTGCGAATTGACGTGGGGTCAATATCTATATGGATAATCCTGGCCCTGGGAGCAAAAGTACTCACCTTTCCAGTTACCCGGTCATCAAAGCGCGCGCCGATGGAAATAAGGACATCGGAATTATTCACAGCCATATTCGCCGCATATGTTCCATGCATTCCAAGCATTCCCAACCACAAGGGATCATTGCCCGGAAAAGCCCCCAGCCCCATTAAAGTTGAAGTCACCGGGAAAGAAAATCTCCTGGCCAGTCTGGTCATAATCTCCCCGGCATGAGAGGAGATTACTCCCCCCCCCGAATAAATAAGCGGCTTTTCAGCTTTGGAGATCAGTCTGGCAGCTTTTCTGACCTGTTTTTTGTTCGGTGTATAATTGGGATTATAGCTGCGCAGGCTGATGGTTTTGGGATACTCAAACTCAGTCCTGGCCTGCATGACGTCCTTGGGCAAATCCACCAGAACCGGACCGGGTCTTCCGGTGGAAGCTATATAAAAGGCCTCCTTTATGGTCCTGGCCAGATCCCTTACATCCTTGACCAGATAGTTGTGCTTGGTGCATGGCCTGGTTATGCCTACTATATCCACTTCCTGAAATGCGTCGTTTCCGATAAGGGCTGTAGGCACCTGACCGGTGAAAATCACTATAGGTATGGAATCCATGTACGCAGTGGCAATTCCGGTAACTGTGTTGGTGGCCCCGGGACCGGAAGTAACCAGGCACACCCCTACTTTTCCTGTTGACCTGGCATAGCCGTCTGCAGCATGCACTGCTCCTTGCTCATGGCGGACCAGGAAATGCTCGATTTGATGTTTGGGAAGCTCGTCATAAATATCTATGACCGCCCCTCCTGGAAATCCAAATATGTGTTTTACTCCCTCCTGCTTGAGGCTTTCAAGCAGGATTTGAGCTCCTGTGAGCTCCATGTTAACTCTCCTCTTTGATTTTATAATTATCTAAAATTGTATGCATTCTGGTCTTGCCGGCCAGTTTTTTCTTTTTCAGCTCCTTGACTTCCAGCTCTTCGCCCGGAGTCAGATAAATCTTGTTTTCATACCTTTCCAGCTGCTTTTCATATCTGACATGTTCATCCCACAAACGTTTGAGTTCTTCATCCTTCTCGCTGTACTTGGCAAGCAAATTCAATTCATATTGTTCCATTAATGACCTCCTTGGTATAAATATCAGTCCTGTCCGGCCAATAAAGCCTCAAAGGCCGATTCATGCGCCTGAAGAACAAGAACATCCTTGTGCCTGCTTGAAAAACCTTTTAATATCTGCACCTGACTTTTTTTCACCCCCAGCAAATGTGACAGAAACAGGCAAACCGACTTGTTGGCTTTACCATCTACAGGCGGAGCTTTGACCATAACCTTGATTCTTTGACCCATAATGCCAGCTAAGGCATCATTTTTGGCTCCCGGCTGAACCGTGATCCTCAGTCGCCAGACGTCCGGCTCAAGCTGATCCACAAACTGCAGAGCATAGCAGCTGTTTTGCGCTTTCTCTGGCCTGTCTGCTAATCTCTTTTGCATAATCGTCTATTTCTGCAGGAACTTCAGCTTGGCCTCGGCCTCTTCCAGTTGCAGATACTCGTCATCGTGCGCATCCAGAAGTTTCAAATGGGATTCAACCATTGATCTGAGCTTGATTTCAAAATGTGTTCTCTGCTTCTTCAGTTCGGAAATATCCTCATGAATCTGGGCCAGTCTTTTATGGGCTTGTCTGAGTATGTCTTCAGCCTTGGATTGCGCTTCCTGAATAATGATCTTGGCCTGCTTGTTGGCGTTAGCCTTGATGTCGTCGGTCATCTTCTGGGTGGTGATCAAGGTATTCTGAAGGACTTCCTCTCTGTCCTTATGTTCCCGCAACTTTTCCCTGAGCAGCTTGATCTCCATATCCAGCTTTGATTTTTTTTCAGCAATGCTCCCCAGACTATCTGCAATTTCCTGCAGAAAAATTTCTATCTCATGCTTTTTATATCCAAATAGCACGGTGGAAAATTTTTTGTTTAAGATATCCATTTTTGATATTGAATGCATAAAGTACACCTTCTTTGAAATTAATCAAGCTTCTTGAATATAAGCCCATCTGTAGCATTTATTTCAGCTAACTGGTCTGTGTCGTATCGTAATTACAGCATGATCCAGGCGATCAACCGCAGGAAACACTGTCCGCATCTCGAATTCTTTCGGCAAAAAACGCTTCTTCGCTCATAAGTGTACTATTAAGTACTGGATGACTCCCCGCCTGAGAATGGATATACCTATCAAAACAACTATGGGCGAAAGATCGATACCACCCACATTCACAAAGGGCAGCCACATCCTGACTTTCTGAAAAACCGGCTCTGTCAGGTTACGCAAAATCCTTACAATCGGATTATACGGATCCGGATTAACCCAGGTCATTACCGCTGACACAATTACTACCCAAAAGTAAAGAAAGAGCAAACCATCAGCTATCCTGAGCAGTTCCACAAAAATATTAATAAGAAAATCCATTTTTCCTCCCTGCCGACGATTTTATCCGATGAGAAATGCGGGTCTCATGATCGTGAACAACTTTATTATTGGCATTTTTAACTAGATATTACCTGCCAGAAATTCCTTCAAGGTCAGAAAGTCAGGTATGTACATATCCCCTTGCAGATATTCATTTTTATAGGCCCAAAAAGGAACACCGGATGCGATGGCCGTCTCCTGGTCCACCCTGGAATCGCCGATAAAAACAACCTCGCCTGCCTGTACCGACCACAAATTGAGTATCTTGAAAATGCTTTCAGGATGCGGCTTGGGCCGGCTCACCTTTGCTGCTGTCACCACCGGCCAGAAATAATCGTCCAGGTCGAATGTGTGCAGCAGCAGTCCCATGGTTGTGGTCCGATTAGTGTTTATGGCCATCATTATCCTCTTTTGCCTCAAAAACTCAAGCACTCTATGCAGTCCCTCCTCCATGCGCATAAAGGGTATAAGTTCTGCGTAGTCTACCTTTTCCCTGATTTCACCCAGTCTGGACTGAAATTTTTCCGGCAGAATGTGTTTTAAGGAATTCTGAACCGAATGCATGTGCACGAATTCCTCTTCATCTCTGTTCATTGGCTCCAGTCCGAAATATGCTCTGACCTGGTTGTAAAATCGAACGTTGATCTCTCTGGAATCAAAGAGGACTCCGTCGCAGTCAAAAATAACCCCTTTCAAATTTCTCAGCCGGCTTGTATTCAACAAAGGATTGCAGACTATCAAAAAAACTCCTGAAAAAATAATAAATAAATAATTAATTAATTAATCAGCTGCAGAGTATCGCCCTAACCTGGAAAGAGCTCCGCAGCCATTTCCCTCAGCTTGTATTTTTGCACCTTGCCGCTGGCAGTCATGGGATATTCATCGACAAAGGCAATGTGCTTAGGTATTTTATATCTGGCTATCTTGCCCCGGCAAAAATCGCGTATGTCCTCAGGCGCATAGTTATGCACGTTTTTGAGAACAATAAAAGCTCCCACTTCCTCCCCGTATTTGCTGCTTGGCACTCCCACCACCTGAACATCTCTTATTCCGTCCATGGTATACAGGAACTCTTCAATTTCTCTGGGATATATGTTTTCTCCGCCCCGAATGATCATATCCTTAAGTCTTCCGGTTATGCTCAGATAACCCTCTTCATCCATCACCCCCAGATCACCGGAATGCAGCCAGCCCTCAGAATCAATGGTCTTTCTGGTTCCCTCAGGCATATTGTAGTAGCCTTTCATGACATTGTATCCCCGGCAGCATACCTCGCCCTGCACTCCGGAAGCCACGGTCTTGTTGGTCTCAGGATCAACCACCCTCACTTCGATTTCGGGCATGGGCCTGCCGACGGTTTCCGTCTTCTTTCTAAGGTCATCCCCAGTCCCGGTCTGGGTAATGACCGGAGATGCTTCGGTCAGTCCGTAGCAGATGGTTATCTCGCGCATGTTCATCTTGTCCATGACCTGACGCATGACCCTGACAGGACATGGAGAGCCGGCCATAATACCTGTGCGCAGCGTACTGTAATCAAACTTGGAGAACGCGCGGTGTTCAAGTATAGCGATGAACATGGTGGGCACTCCATACAGGGCCGTGCATTTTTCAGTTTCCACCGCGGTCATGGCCAGCAGAGGGTTGAAGTTTTCCAGGATGACCAGGGTGCTTCCGTGGCTTACAGTTGCCAGCACACCCAGCACACAGCCGAAGCAGTGAAAAAGGGGAACCGGCAGGCATAACCTGTCTTCAGCTGTGAATTTCTGGTTTTCTCCGATCCAGTAGCCGTTGTTGGCAATATTGTAATGGGTGAGCATGACCCCCTTGGGAAAGCCTGAAGTGCCGGAAGTATACTGCATGTTGACTACATCATGTGCGTTTAACCGGCTTTGTCTGGACAGATACTCCGCGTCCGCAGTCATGCCGCCCAGAGCCAGAAGCTCGGGCAGGGAATACATTCCCCTGTGTTTTTCCTGACCCAGGAAAAAAACCCGCTTCAGGCAGGGAAAGCTTTTGCTCTTCAGGTATCCCCGGGGTGTGGACCGTAATTCAGGAACAAGATCGTACATGGTCTGCACGTAGTCGGTATCCCTGAACCCGTCGACGATGAAAATATTTTCAGCCTGAGACTGAGTGAGCAGATAAGACAGCTCGTGCTTTTTATAATAAGTATTGACCGTGAGCAGTATAGCTCCGATCTTGGCTGTAGCGAACTGCAATGCGACCCAGTGCGGGACATTGGGAGCCCAGACGGCCACCTTCTCTCCTTTTTGCACTCCAAGGGCCATCAGGCCTTTAGCCATCTGGTCGACAACATATGAAAACTCTCTGTACGTAAGCCGGTAATCCCGATCCACATAGATTACAGCTTCATTGTCCGGATGCTTTTCCACTGTTTCATCCAAAAGCTGGCCCAGGGTGATCTGCCGCAAGGATTGATCCCACATTAATCTTGCTCCGTTACGTTTAATAATTTTTCTATTCAGGAAAATAAAGAACTGCGTAAATCTCCGCCGGTTCGTCACCTCTGGAAGACAGATAATGAGGAACAATAGAATTGTAGTATACACTGTCCCCGGCCTTAAGGGTATGGACTTCCTGACCGTATATCAGCTCCACTTCACCGGAAACCACGATTATAAATTCTTCACCTTCATGGGAAGACAGCTTTTTCTCTGCAGCTGATTCTGGCAGGATGCGAATAAAAAAAGGCTCCATTCTTCTGTCGCTCTTGCCTTTGCCCAGAGAATAAAAACGCAGTGACACTGGCTTCTCCTTGCCCTTGAGCATGGTGAATTCTTCTTTTCTTTCCTGCTTACGGACTATAAGCGGGTCCTGGCTGATGGTGTCGTCCAGAAAAGTTCCCAGCCTGGTGCCAAGCCCGCGGGCAATCTTGAGTAAAGGCCCAAGTGAAGGGTACACGTTTTGGTCTTCAACAGAACGAATGAAATCCTGGTCCAGTCCGCTGCGCCGGGAAAGTTCTTCCAGGCTTATTTCTTCCATTTCTCTGTACTTTTTAATTTTATACCCGATACTTTCCGTTTCCATTGTGCCTCCTTGACTCATTTTGGATAAAATGCATTTAGTAGAATGACCAGATATCATTGAGTCCGCTTATGAGCCGCGTTGATGCTTCTTCTGTGTTTCCGCATTGAACACCTGTGCTCTGGAAAATGGATAAAGCAAAACGGCATCAGCGCGCCCCGGCCGTGAACTTCTGTACAACCATCTTCCTGCTTATGAAATAACTGCCTTTGGATCTTAAAAAAAATAATCTTTTTTTAAAGCTGCATCATTCTTCTGATGCAGCCAGGAGCATTTTAACATCCGTTTTCAGCACAAGGCCCCTGGATTTTAATTTTTCCGGTTTGAGCAGCGCGGAATACAAGGTCGAGTCAGTTGGGAACTCTGAAAAGTAAGTTTCAGGATATTCTTTGTGCTTCTCAACTCCCCACTCCTCCAGTTCCGGAAATATCAGATCATGACTGACCATAAGCAGGCCGTTTTCCGGCAGAAACAGGGTGAAGGCCCAGAGAAGTGCAGGCCAGTTATGCGTATTCAACTTAAATAATGAAGTCTCTCTGTCCAGGTTCAGAAATTTCTCTTCATCCTCATCCAGGCCCAGGGATTTGTCAAAATCGGACCATGTGCTGCGCAAATTTTCATCAATGCCCTGCAGTTCAATAATCCTCTCCTCCAGGGCATATTCCAGAAGCAGAAACTGCTGAGCCTGCAGATATCTCTGATTTTGATTTTCTGCCTCCTTATTGCTTCCGTAGGTAGACAACTCATGTTGAATGGACTGCATGGAGCCGGAATAAAAATCTTCTTTTTGGACGCCCGCAAGCGCCATATCCGAAGGCTTCTTGAACTGCCTTCCAAACTGCATTGACTGTTCCAGGAACGTTTTGGACAATTTCTGGTCAAGAGCCAGATGTTCAGGATTGAAACTCTGATCATCAAAGGCCAGGCCTGGATTTAAAAATAGGGCCAGACTTCTGATTTTCTCATCGACAAATTCTTTATGCATGAAGGGAAAGTGAATAATGCGGGGGGATGGTGACATTAATACTCCTTAAAAGATCGAATGGGTCTTGCTAAGCCTGTTTCAAAAGACAGCATGCCAGGTACATCACAAAAATATTGCCTCGGCCGGGAAATAAATGGTATCGGCACTTGAATGCTCATAGCTGTCCGCGTAAGCAATAATATAATACCATAGAAAAAACTCTATAAACTCTCAATATCTTTTTCCGGCCGTGATTTGAACAGAGTGCATATTCCCTGACACAGCGGCATTTTAAGTATACATGCGTTGCCGTACAGATAAATGCATCGATCATCTTCAGAGGTGCCGGCTATATATGCAGAACAGAGATCTTCCCAGGAATGCAGATTTTGAAATCTCTTCTCCCAGATAAACTCAGTCTGCTGCGGGCTAAGTCTGAATGCGTCAGCCTGATGAATAAGGAAGTCATAACTTTTTTCCAGAGTGGACAATACCGTGCAGTGCCAGAAAATTTTGTATCCAGGGTTGTCCAGCTCTTCAGCAATACAATGGCCATAACGATAACAGAAACAATTACGGCCTGGAATACTCTTCACTTTGCCCATAAAAAACCAGACAAACCTTGAAACACCGACAAAAGCAAATGAAAACTTGATATGCAGCCAGAACATATACTGCAGGTTCAATTCTGAATCTGGATTATGTCTGAGCTGCTCAGCATCCGCACCCAGGTGAAGTCCCCTGCTGGCTGAGAATCGGCTCAGTTTCTTTTTCCAGCGGCCAAAGTTCAAACCCGCCGTCCAGAACGTACAATTGCCTGGCTCCCATACTTTTAAGCATTCTGGCCGCCTGATATGCTCTGCCGGAACAATGGGAATAAACTACCAGGGCAACGAATCTGGGTATCTGCATGGCTCTTTTTTTCAGTTCGGATAAGGGGATGTTTTCAGCTCCCGGAAGCCTGGACTGGTTGAATTCTTCCTTGGAACGTACGTCCAGAAGAAAAAACTCGGCTCCCTGTCTGACGGATTCCTGAAGTTCCACAGGACTTATGCCCAGAATGGTCGAAGCCATTTTATTCTTGAGCATTGAGGCACAGCGCTTCAAAGGATGCAAGCCAAAAGTACTGGAGACGAACCCATGTTCCATTACATCCTCCAAGCGTCCTTTTTCAGTCATAAGCAGCCCGCCCATATCGAGCCAGTTATCAGCATTTGTACCCACGCTCTGCAAACCCAGGATTTTTCCGGTGTTTTTATCCGCCACCATTTGAAGTACAAATCCGGAAGACCATGGGTCCTGCTTAGCGCATAAAATCGACCATTCCGGGACATGGCCCTTTTCTTCAGCTTCATGAACATCCAGTCCGATTTTGCCGGCCTTAAGCGATCCAAGACTCCATACTCTGGCCTTTGGTGCCGGCAACTTATATACTTTTGGGTCAAGAAACTTACCTACAGCATCAAGAGCCGTTTGCAGGTTATTCTCCAGACAGGATCCTGGAGACCAGGAGTTTTTATCTCTAAACGGTGCTATCAGTGTCACTTTACTTGCATTAAAAACAGTTTGACTGTCGTTTAAATCAAACAGACCTTCAAGACCCATTTCAACGAGCTTTTGAGCATCCACCACCGGAGAAGCGCTGCAGATAAGGGCTTGATAATGCTCCCGGTCAAGAAATCTTTGGGTATGTTCCTTTAGATCTTCTGTATTTTCAATTCTTATTCCTGAGGCCATCAAATACCGCTCAAGGTAAAACTCAACCTGGTCAGCAAAAAAACTGCCGGATCTGACCCAGACAAAACTTTTCCCGGAACAGACCAGAGAGTGAACCATGGAAAAGTCGTTTCCCACTGCCAATATGTGGCCCTCAAGCATATCATTTTGAATCAATTTTTCCACACAACTGCTTTGGGGCCAGATACAGGCACCTTCGGGTGCATATTCCGGCACTTCATAAACCGGTTCGGGAAAAATAAAAGCCTGGTCGAAGGAATATGTCATTTGACCCTGGTTGGACAAAAAACTGACTTCTCCGGCTGCAGGATCCAGAACAATCTTTTTAACTTTGGTCGGAGCAAGATTAATAGCAGAAAGTCTTCTCTCAAAATCCGTCTTGATTTTGGCTCTGCTTTTGGACCAGTCTTTAAGGCTGTGCCCAAAAGAAAGAAGATTTTCCACTATTTCCAGAGGATACTTGAGGTCGCTGTATTCAGTTATCCACAATATGTCTGCGTTGGGCTTCAGCTGCCTTGCCAGCTGGACCGCCTTGTACACAGAATATCCAAAACCAAGAAAAAGAACTCTTTCCATTACCTTTCCTCTTTTAAAATTTTTCATATCAGGGTCCATTTATTACAAAATGCAGCCCGGGCCGGAAGCACCGGCTTAAGAATATCCGGGCCGCCCTGTCTTCTATCCGGCAGGGCGCAAAAATTCAAGCTTGTTTTGCCCGGAATCACAGATGATCCTTGACCGGCCCTGCTCATAGGTGTATAGTTTCAAATAAGTTAAATGTGGAGGAAATAAATATGTTTGGAATCGGCATGACAGAACTGTTAATCATCATGGTCATTGTCCTGGTCATTTTTGGAGCCAACAAGCTTCCTGAGATAGGCGCCGGCATGGGCAAAGCCATCAAAAACTTCAAGAAGGCCACTACTGAACCTGAGGAAATCGATGTAAGTCCATCCGACAAAGACAAGGATAAAAAAGAAGAAGAACAAAAGCAGGAATAAAGGCAGGCGGTAATTCCATAAAAACCCGTTCTATACAGCCGGTCTTAGTTGCACGCTGAATGAAACATGGCTGTTAGCGCATAAATTTATAGCTCAGCCCGCTCCTTTTTCTCTTTTTGAATTACTCAGGAGACCAAAACCAAGCAACACATAATGTCCTCCCGAAAATAGCGCAAACCCTCCCGCCAGGTAAATGAGCACCTCCCCTGCAGCATTCAGCAGGTCTGCTTCGAATACTTGGGCGGACAATAATATAAGTACCAGGAGAATCTGCGTCAGGGTATTCAGCTTACTGTCCGGAGTCGCTTTTATCCTTTGCTGGACATCGATTCCTGAAAGGCGCATTGTCAAAAAGCCGGATATGATCACAAGGTCCCTGCTTATGACCAGAATTAACAGCCACAAGGGGATCCAGCCCAGAACTCCCAGACAGATAAACGCGCTCAATATCAGAAACTTATCCGCCAGGGGGTCAATAAGGGCGCCAAGCCTTGATCTCTGCTTGAGTGCCCGAGCGAGGAAGCCATCCAGACCATCTGTCACTCCTGCAAGTATAAAAAACAGCAGGGCCAGGAAATAGGTTTCCAGAACGAACGCGCCTACAAAAGCCGGAACCATTAAAATCCTGATTATGGTCAGTATGTTTGGAAGCGTCCAATTGGAGCCGTACTGAACCACGGCCTTGGGTGCGCGCAATTCTTACCTGATCCTGTTATTGGTGTCATAAATGTTGAAATATACCCCCCTTCCAGGCAGGTATCGCTCCAGCCTTTTTTCAAGATAATCAGGATTAAAGCTTGTCAATGACCATGCAGCCTGCAAATCAGGAACATTGCTGTGTATATAGAGAATTCTGCCTGATTCCACATCTTTTTCCCAGGAAATGAGTCTGTCATTGAAAATTTTGACCGCCTCAGTCGTAGCCCATCCTCTGGTGACGAGGGTTAATTCCCGTGTCAAGGTGGTTACAACTTCCTGCTGCGAAAAAAAATAGGCCCAAAGATCAAACCAGACCTCGGATAAATCACCGCCTGATACCTGGTGATACACATTTTTATGTTTGATGCTCCCGCTCCATTGCCCACCTGCAATTCTTTGCAGTTCCACAGATGTGTCCGCATCAGCATCGACATTGACTCCGGTGACCAGCTGCAGGCGCTGCAGAAGCTGAAAGTCCTCTGGATTGGCTCCCCGCGTGCCCAGATCATAGCTCCAGAAACCGGCACTGGTATAATAAACACCTAGATTTTGCAGCACAGCTCTTAAGGCACCTGAGTCTACATTGACCTCCATTTCCATGACCATGAAATCTTCCAGCTCCTGTCTGGAAAAAATCCGGTAGCCGAGGATGAAGTCGTCGATCTGCCGGAACAGGTGTTCGGACAGAACTTCACTCCTGATTTGATCAAGCTCACCGGGGACTATTCTGGAAGCTTCCTGAATAACCGCAAGGTTAAAACCTTTGCTCAAGGCTTTCTGCTGCATCTGCCTGAAAGAAGAGTCCTCTTCAAGGGGCACTTCTACTTTAACCTGCTGCCATGCCCAGACCGGAGAGGCGACAAATGAAAGTATAAGCAAGAAAAAGAAAACCGGGTACCACATACAAAGCCTGCTTTATCTCATCATGATATTTACTTGACAGTCAGCTGAAAATTGATCCAGAATTTCCTTCAACAATAAAATATCGCCATCAGAAAGTACGTAATCGCTGCTCAGCCTTCCGCTTATTCCCTGAGGTTTAAAAACCATCCTGTCCCTGACAGATTCGAAAACTTGCTCATCATCAGCACGCAAATAACGGACAGGACTATCTTTAGTACCCGGGCCGTCTCCCAGCACCGAAGCCCTGTATACAACATTGCCTTCCCTGTCTTCAAAAGACGGAACAAGGGCCGGTCTGGCCCCAAATTCCCTGGCGTCCAGAATAAAGTCGCATCCAAGCAGAAAAGCAGTTTCCCAGCTGCCTCCTCCCTCCCATTCAGGTGGGCCGAAAACTGAATCAGGCAACAGCCTGCGCGTGTCCTCGTCCCACAAGTCCACAAAAACATGTACTTCGACCCTGTTATCAGGATGATGATAGTAAACAGTTTCCCAGACCAGGGATTGATGCACTAAAGCCTGCAGGCTGTCTGAGGCTTTCGAGTCATTCTGGATAAGGTCCTGCAAAGTAAGGGAAGAGTTCACATTTATATTCAGCAAAGCATCTAACAGCTTTTTGCGGGCCTGTATAAGTGCATCGCGCTCTGAGGCGCGCAGGGCCCTTTCCCCATACAAAAGGTTTTCAGGCATCCTGGCTGAACCGGCTGCGATTATTCTGCCTTCGGTCCAGTTGAAGGTGCCATTATCTGCTTGTAGAATATAAGGTTTTATAGAGCTTTCAGCATTTTCACCGCAATGGGCATGCGATGAAAACCCAAGTATCAAAAATAAAATCATTAAATAACGCATAACAGGCACCTAATATTCTATCCTGATAAGTCATTCAGAAAAAAATATCAATGACTTAAGAAGACCTGAATTTGGCGTACAGCCTCCCAGGTCTGATCGGGCCTGATCCAGTGCACTTCAGGTTCCTTCCTGAACCAGGTCAGTTGTCTTTTGGCATAGTTCCTGGTGCTTTTGAACCATTCTTCAATGCATTCATTAAGGCCCAGCCTGCCTTCCAGATAATCCAGAAGTTCCCGGCAGCCGATGCCGGTCAAAGCGGGCAGGTTCCGATCATAAGCATTTTCCGCCCATACACTGCGCACTTCTTCAACTGCCCCGCGGGCCAGCATCTGCTCAATCCTGAACCGCAAAGACTTGACCAGCCGCTCCCATTCAACGTCCATGCCCAGTTTAAGGACCGAAAGACCAGGCTTGAGCTTTTTCCGGCCATGCCATTGAGTCAGGGTCCTGCCTGTGGCCTGATAAACCTCCAGAGCTCTGGTGATTCGTTGTCTGTCCTTGCTGCTTATCTTTTGAGCATATTCAGGATCTATGGCTTCGAGTTTTTTGTGCAGTGCTTCAGGACCTTGTGCAGCGCACATTGACTGGAGCTGTGCGCGCACTTTTTCCGGCACCTGCGGAATAAATGCCAGGCCATGAATTAAAGCTCGCAGATAGAGTCCGGTTCCGCCCACCAGCAAAGGCAGGCAACCCTTTGCGCTGACTGCTGAAATACGTTCACTGGCCAGTTTTACAAATCGCCCTGCGCTCATTCTTTCTGCGGGATTTAAAAATCCGTAAAGGTGGTGGGGACACTTTCGCATGTCATCCGGGCCGGGCTGCGCAGTAACTATGGGCAAACCCCTGTACACCTGTCTGGAATCGAAGTTGATGATCTGTGAGGAATAGAATCTGCACAGATCAAGGGCCAGATCGTTCTTGCCGCTTCCGGTAGGCCCAAGGATGCAGACAACCCTGGAGTGTGTATGGGGTGCTGAACATGGGATCATGAAGGATAATCCGCGTTCACTCCAAGCGACCGAACTTTCTGTACAGCCCCTTGAGTACATTATCCGGAACAACTCCCTGGATATCTCCTCCCAGCCGGGCTACATCCTTGATCAGGGTGGAACTGATGTACAGCCATTTGTAATCGGTCATCAAAAAAACCGTCTGAATGTTGCGGGCCAGGCGCCGGTTCATCAAGGCCATCTGGAATTCGTATTCAAAATCAGCTACCGCCCTCATGCCTCTAAGAATGGCTTTTGCCCCTTTGCTGCGCACATAGTCGATGAGCAGCCCCTCGAAAGGCTCTACCAGGACCCTGTCGAAGTTCTCAAATGTCCTGGAAGCCATCTCCACACGCTCGGAAAGTGAAAACAAAGGAACCTTGGGCGTCTGCAGAGCCACAGCCAAAATGATTTCATCAAATATATCCAGACCCCTTTTAACCAGACTGACATGACCGTTGGTCAAGGGATCAAAAGTACCGGGATAAACCGCGATCAATTTACTCGTTTCCACAACAGTATCCTTGTTTGGCCGAATTTTTTGTCTCTTAGCATTTCAAGCTCATGGTGATTATCAGCCCTGAACAGCAGACTGCCTTCCACTTCGGCGCACAAAAAGCCTTCCTTGAGCAGCCAGTTATGCTTAATAACTTTGGGCAATGCCTTCTGGAGCATATTGTGTCCGTAAGGAGGGTCAATAAAAATGAGATCAAATCCGAGTTCAGGCTGCTTATCCAAAAAACTGAGAGCGTTTTGCCGCCTGAGTTCAGCACGCTTTTCAGGGATTCCCAGTTCTTTTATGTTTGCCAGCAACACCCTGGCGGCATTGAGTTCTTGTTCTACGAACAAAATCTTTTCGGCGCCCCGGCTAAGCGCTTCCAGCCCAAGGGACCCGCTTCCGGCGAAAAGATCAAGCACCCGCACATCAGGCCAGAAAATCCCTTTTGATTCAAGCATGGAAAAAAGGGCCTCTCTGACTTTTCCTGTAGCCGGGCGATATCCAGGACCTTTTCCTGTTTTTATGTATCTTCCCCGGTACTCCCCGGCAATGATACGCATCTCCTGTTACTCCTGAATACATGAACCGAAAGCAAAAAAGCATAAAAAAATGTGCGGTCGCAAGCTGTTTGTTGCCCTGGACGCAGAGGGATTATCGGCAAATCTCGCTGCAGGCCGGCAAGATTTCAGCAAAAAATGTCTAGGCCACCTGAATAGTCACCGGTTCGCCATATAGATGAATCCCTTTTTCATCTACAAATCCTGAGCGGCCGCTGACAGGGAAAGGAAAAGAATCCAGGCTGACCAGCCATTTGTAGACATTCTCTGCACAGGCCATGCTTCCTTCATTGGATGGGTGTACCTGAAGGCTGACAAATGAACCTCCAAGGGCAAGATCAAAATTGCTGACCCCGGGTTGGTCCAGATCAAGTTTTTGATGCATGGTGATTAATCTGTATAAAAGCCCTGTAATTCCCTGAAGATCGTTGTCGCCGGAAACAATACATATCCGGTCCTTGTCTGTCCTGCCCAGCTGTCCGTAATTACGCAGATTTTTCCTGAACGATCTGAGCAGCTCTTTCTTGACCAGCATGGCAAGTCCCCTGCCCAGGCTGATCTCCATCATGTCTCTATGTTGAAAGTCTAAAACTGCAAGTGAAATATAACCGCTTTTTCGACCTATGCGGTTCATCTCTTGATAAAGGACCTTCTGCAGTCCATTTTCATTTAGCACGGGCTGCATGAATGAAAATTGTCCTGCCGAACTGTTGTTCTTATAGATTCGCATGTGCTCAAGTCCGGTCATTACCCTCCACTTCAGTTCACATTTCATAAACGGTCGGATAAGGAAGTCGTCTGCCAAGCTTTTGCTCTCGCAAATACTGCTCCTGTGCCAGCTTGCTCCCAGAAGAATAATGTATGCGTAATCAACCAGGGACTCCTGCTGACGCTTGCGGTAAATGCGGCAGAATTCCAGACCGTCGATCCCGGTCTGATCCATGCTCACCAGAAGCAGGGGAAATCGATATTCATCCTGTATGCTGAAGGCCTGAAAATGGCTTTCCGCCAGCACTGGCTTAATTCCCCATAAGCGAAGGTCTGCAGCTGTTTCCTCACTTAGGTCAGGATCAGGCTCAACCACCAGGATTCGTTTTCTTTCCTCTGCGGACATGATTGATCAGTTCTCCAATAAAATCAGGTTATGCTTATGCTTTTTCTATTGCGCACGGGCAGTTCAACTACGAATACCGTACCCCAGGGCTGATTGCTCTTGACCCGGACATAGCCATGGTGATCTGAAACCAGAGACTTGGCGATAGCCAGACCCAGTCCGGTACCATCCTTTTTGCTCGAATAATAGGGTTCGAACATTTTTGCCCTTTCCTCAGAGCTTAAACCCGGGCCGTTATCTGCTATCTGGACAAACACCCTGTTCAACTGCCGGTCATAATCAAGGTCAATGTCCACTGCTCCGTCAGGTTCATCGCCAATAGCCTCTGCTGCATTGATCAGTATATTTAAAAATACTCTTTTCAAGGCGTCACGATCAAAGTTGAATTCAGGAATTTCGCCGATTATATTCAGTTTCCACCTGATGTTTCTGTGGCTTTGTTCAAACATGTTCACTACTTCCTCCATCAGGTCATTGAGTCGGTCAGGCCTGGGCCTGACTTCAGGCAGTTTGGCAAAAGAGGAAAATTCTCTGACCATTTGCTGCAGATTCTCCACCTGCCTGATGATAAGCTGGGTGCTTTGTTCAAAAGATGCGTCACCAACCTGATCGGAAAACTTTTTTTCCAGCCTCTGCGCTGAAAGCTTGATAGGAGTCAACGGATTCTTGATTTCGTGCGCGATGCGCCTGGCCACCTCTCTCCAGGCAGCCAGCCTTTGCATCTTGTCCAGTTCGGTTATATCCTCAAAAACGGCCACCATACCATAATCGTCACCTTTATCACTGCGCAGGATTACAGCATTGACCAGAATCTTCACCATTCTGCCCTTGACTTCTAAATCAAGCTGCCTTTGCCATTGTGACTCAGGCAAATCATGAAGCTGGTTGAGCACGTCCCTGATCAATCCGCCGTGTTCCCCACCAACCAGATCCAAAGGATAACGCCCGAGTATTTTACGACTGTCGATACCCAGAATGCATTCTGCGGCCTTATTTACAGTTGTTATGCAACCTTCCTGGTCAACAGAAATTACTCCGGCGGTTATATTGTCCAGAACAGCCTGCATGTATCTGCCTCTGGATTCCAGTTCCTGATTCTGAAGAGCCAGACGAAGGTTGGCTTTGGTCAGGCTGGCCTGACTCTTTTCCAGATCTCTGGCCATCTGGTTGAAGGATCTAACCAGAAAACCCAGTTCGTCATCTGATTGGTCATCAAGGCGAACCCCCAGATCTCCCCTGGCGATTCTTTCTGTGCCTTCAGCCAATGCCTGAACTGGTGCGGAAATTTCTCTGGACAGCTTGAACCCGAACCAGGTGGAACCAAAGACTATAAGCATGGTTATCAACCCTAAAATTGTATACAGCGCTGCCTTCATCGGGTTTTTTATGGCTTCCAGCTTGTGGTATTCTTCAATGCCCTTTACGATTACATCCAATCTGGTCAGAAGACCAGGCTCAAGTGTTTGCCCGAGAACAAGGAACCCGGTGCCGGCATGATCCACTGGCATAATGCCCAGTACCAGATCTCCTGAATCTTTGCCTGTCCACATCCCGGTCCAGTATTCGGGCTGTTCGATAAGTTCCTCCCAGGGAACGCTCTTCTTTATTTCAGGCCAGTAGACAATCCATTCCTCATCCGCGTTCCAGTTTTCTTCCTGCAGGGATGAACTGATCACCCCCGCAAGAGTCAGATCGTATTCGCTGTTTTTCTTATTCAGCAGGAAATCGTCCATATCCCGTCCGCCCCACAAAAATTGTTCCTGGCGGATCTGGTCAAGTGTGTTTTCCGAACGTACCTCCAGTCCTTTCCTGACAGAAGAATAAAACACTTGACCCACTTCCAGGGCCTGATTCATGGACTGGCCTACCTGTTCCTGAAACCAGTAATCAACAGAAGTATGCACAAACCTGACAGAGATGAAAAACATGAGCAGAGTAGGAACTATGGACAGGGATATAAAAGTCAGGACCAGGCGGGTCCTTAATTTCGAACCAAGAACTTTGCGTCTGCGCTCAATTATGAGTTTGAACACATTGCGAATGATCAAAAACAGAACCAGCAGAAAAAGGATGAGGTTAAGATTGAAAAAAGCCAGAAAAAGGTAGGAATCAAAGCCGAAAAAATGCAGCTCTATCCAGGTCAAAAGACCAATAAGACCCAGCGCGGCCAAAGCAAGACAAAGCTCTCTGCGTCTCTTTCGATTCTCACTGGGGCCCGGGTCTGAAACTGCAATCGTCTTTTCGCTCACCTTGACTGGAAAAACCTGTTATATTGTATAGTTTTAAAAAGAAAACTCTGTTTCATACCTGATACCCCGGGCCACATCCCAGGACCAGAAGAAAAGTGTTCTTTTGATCCATTTGGGTACGTCTCTTGATACCAGCCGGATATGCACGCTTAATTTGTAATTGCGCCCGGACTCCAATTCTTTCCAGGGAAAAAGCTCAATGTTGATATCTTGAAAAAGAGAGGTAAAATCTTTTTCAGGCAATTCTTTAAGCTTGACTTCCCCTCCTGGAAGACTGACAACATATTTCCCTTTCAGGAGATCTTTTTCCAAAGCTATTTCAACTTTCTGGCTCTTAAGTCTCTTATTCCAGAAAACGCTTCGCTTCCTGAATAAGTCAGCTGCGCATATCATGATCATTTTGCCGCCATTGTCCAGAGTTTCCTTGATTTTCTCGAACTCATCAACATCAACTGAAAATCTGGCCATCAGATGATTATCTCCGGTTTCAATGATAAAGCTGGACAGATCAAGTGACTGAGAATCAGCCTTATGACCGGGAACCAGTAAAAGCAAGGGGAGAATAAAAAAAATAAATAATATTTTATACGCTTGCTGATTCATTTTTTCAGATTATTTTGCCGATCAAATTGGAATTTGCAGTTTTTCGGGTCCGGCTGTTCAAAACAAGCTTGATCCTGATGGGGCATAACAAACAACCCGGACGATTAATACGGCTAAGCCCGGGATAGATCTTGTTCACTTTAATATCTATTTTTACTAACTTTATGCACTAAAAGCCAATCGTGCTCATGCAATTTATTCTGAGATACTCCGGCTTATGCAAAGATATCGGCCATGGCGTAAAGTTTGCCCGGCTTCTGGCCGGAGAGCCATTTTGCCGCTCTCAATGCTCCCTGAGCAAAAGTTTCACGTGAATGCGCCCTGTGAGTCACTTCCACTCTTTCTCCAGGACCAAAAAAATAAAACGTGTGATCCCCTACCACATCTCCGCCACGCAGGGTCTGAACCCCTATTTCATCTTTTTTTCTCTCACCGATGATCCCTTTGCGGGTAAAAACTCCGTTTTCATCCAGATCGAGTCCTCTGGCTTCAGCCAGAACCTGGGCCAGCTTTACTGCTGTGCCTGAAGGGGCGTCCTTTTTGTGCTTGTGGTGAATCTCCATGATTTCCAGATCATACATGTCTCCAAGTCTGATAAGCAGCTCAGGAAGAATCTGGATAAGCACATTTATACCCACGCTCATGTTCGGAGCCCAAAAAAGTCTGGTGGTCCCGGCCAGCTCTTCAAGCTCCCTTAGCTGTCCGGAAGAAAAACCAGTGGTACCTATCACCGCTGCAGCTCCCGCCCGGGAACATTTCCTGGCGGTTTCAAGGCTGATCTCAGGCGCGGTAAAATCAATGACCACTGCTTGAGCCTCGTCTTTAAGGACCTGAGACAAATCACTGCTGGTCCTGCATTTATATATTTCCATTCCGGACATATTGTCCGCTCTCTCCACTGCTCCTGCCAGCTTCAACTGCGGATCTTCAAGGGCCAGACCGGCTATGGTGCTTCCCATGCGCCCCTTGGCGCCCATGACGACAATCCTGGTCTGCATAAATCCTCCTGAACAGATTCTTTGGTTGACCATCGCCTGCTAAGACGTACCTGGCCACAATCTAGTCTTTCGTAGCTCAAATTATAATAATGGGCAAGGATAAGAGGGATAGGACATATTCAGGCTCAAGAACCGATCAGTTCCAAAAAATCATCTTCATTTATGATCTTAAGCCCCAGATTGCGGGCCTTGTCCAGTTTTGAACCTGGATTTTCGCCCACAACGACAATGTTTATGTTGCCTGAGACCGAACCGGTAACTTTGCCTCCCAGGCTTTCCACTCTTTCAGTCGCCTGCTCCCTGGTCAAATTCTGCAACCCGCCGGTAAAAAGAATTTTCTGGCCTTTCAAAGGCTGTTCCTTGCCGCTTTCAGGGCGGTGCACCGGCCACAGCCCTATGTGCTTGAACTCCTGCACCAGGTTCTGGTTGTCCGGGTTGCTGAAAAATTTGACAATAGATCCTGCCACCTCTGGACCGATGTCTTCAATTTTTTGCAGAGTCTGCTCGTCCGCAACAGACAATTCATCAAGGTTCGAAAAATTTTCAGCCAGCTTTTTGGCTGTTTCCGATCCAACATGCTGGATACCCAGAGCAGCGATGAGTTTAGGCAAAGTAGCCTTTTTTCTGGCTTCAGACACTGAAGCGATAAGATTTTGAGCTGATTTCTCCCCCATCCTTTCCAGTGGCAGAAGATCTTTTTTGTCCAGGCGGAAAATATCCGCAGGACTGTGAACAAGTCCATTTTCAATCAATATTTTAATCCATTTTCTGCCCAAACCGTCTATATCCAGGCCGTTTTTGCTCACGAAATAGATAAGACCCTGTTCCAGTCTGGCCGGACAGGACATGTTCAGGCAGCGAAGAGCCACCTCCTGGTTGAGCCGGGATACCGGACCGCTGCATGCCGGACACTTGTCCGGAAAAACAAATTCCTGCTGGGTTCCGTTTCGTTCTTCCTTAAAGGGCTTTAGCACCTCCGGAATAACATCGCCTGCCCTCTGGACCAGAACCTGATCTCCAATCTTCAGGTCTTTGGCCCTGAGCTCGTTTTCATTATGCAGACTGGCCCTGGAAACCACAACTCCGCCGATTTTTACCGGCTCCAGAATGGCCACAGGGGTCAAAACCCCTGTGCGCCCGACCTGGACATGAATATCCTTGATTATGGTCCTGCCCTGCAGGGCTGGAAACTTAAGGGCCAGAGCCCATCTTGGAGCTCTTGAAGTAAATCCCAGCTTCTCCTGCAGCTTAAGCTCATTGACTTTGAGAACCAGTCCGTCGATTTCAAAGGAACTTTGTTCCCGTTCCTTGAACTGCTGTTCATAGCAGGCCTCGATCTCCTGTTCATTGCGGCAGACTTTTCCTTTCTGAACTACGGGCACGCCCAGGTCTCTAAGGCCTGTTGAAATCTCCTCCTGTGAGTTCCATTGATAATCGCCTTTAAAACGCTTCAGCCCGACGCCATAAGCAAAAAAATAAAGCGGCCTGGATGCTGTAATTTTTGGGTCCAGCTGACGCACCGACCCGGCAGCGGCATTTCTTGGATTGGCAAAGACCTTTTCACCCCTTTGTGCTTTTAGATCATTCAGGCGCAGGAAATCCTGCTTGGGAATGACCACTTCTCCGCGCACCTCCAGGTATTCCGGCTGGTTTTCTTTTTCAAGCAAAGAAAGCGGCAGGTTTCTGATGGTCTTGATATTTGCGCTGACATCCTCGCCTGTATACCCGTCTCCTCTGGTGCTGGCGGCTGCATAGACTCCCTGGTCGAAAATAAGTTCCACTGCCAGTCCGTCCAGTTTGGGCTCCACCCAGAAAGAAGGTTCTGTTCCTGGAATATTCTTTTTTATTCTGCGCACAAATTCGCGCATTTCCTGCAGAGAAAAGCTGTTATCCAGACTGTACATGGGCAGAGAATGCTTCATGGTGGAAAACGCTTCTGCAGGCTCGGCTCCCACCTTCTTTGTCGGCGACGCAGGATGGTCCAGCCAGGGGTGTTTCTGCTCCAGAGCTTTAAGTTCAGCCAAGAGGCTGTCGAACTCCGCGTCACTGATTACCGGATCGTCAAGGACGTAATAGCGGTAGTTGTGATAATTGATTTCCCGGCGAAGTTCTTCAGCCCGGGCCTTTAACTTTTCCTGTTCCTTATTCATGAGATTTTAATTGACCGCTCAAATAATCCACGTCTGATCACGCGTTGCGCGTGGCTTAAAATTAGAAGTGAAAATGCCAAAAAAATTATCGGCAGAAACGCTATGGTTGAAAGTTCCGGCTTATTGCCGGATATGTCCTTCTCCGAGCACAATGAACTTTGTGCTGGTCAGTTCCTTGACCCCCATTGGACCATAAGCGTGCAGCTTGGAGGTGGAGATCCCGATTTCCGCTCCCAGACCGAACTGGGCGCCGTCATTGAATCTGGTAGAAGCATTGACCATTACCGCGGAAGCATCCACTTCGCGCAGAAAGCGCAGAGAACGGGAGTAATCCCTGGTCAAAATGGCCTCAGAGTGTCCCGAACCATGCTTTTCGATATGTGCCTGGGCCTGAGTCTGTCCGTCCATAACCTTAACCGCCAGGGTCAAAGACAAAAATTCATGTCCGAAATCTTCCTGAACAGCCGGTTCCGCCGATTCACCCAGAAAAGGCAGGGATTGTTCGCAGGCCTTGAAACGCACCCCTTCAGGGCTCAGCCTGTCTTTTAATGCAGGCAGGAAAACCCGGGCAATATCTCTGTGCACCAGAAGACATTCCAGGGCGTTGCACACGCCGGGTCTTTGCACCTTGGCATTGTGCACAATATCCAGAGCCTGATTCAGGTCGGCGTCATTATGTACGTAAATGTGACATACGCCTCTATAGTGCTTAAGCACGGGCATGGACGCCTCCTGAACAACGGCCCTGATCAGACCTTCCCCGCCTCTGGGAATGACTACGTCTATGCAGTCATCCTGCTTGAGCATTATGCGCACTGCTTCTCGCTCCATTGTGGGAAGTCCGGAAACACCCGCCTCGGGAAGACCGTTTTCTGCCAGAGCCCTGGAAACCGATGAAGCCAGGATCTGGTTTGAATGAGCGGCTTCTGATCCTCCGCGCAGGATTACGGCATTACCGGCTTTAAGGCATAAAATTGCGGCATCAACGGTTACATTAGGTCTGGATTCATAGATTATGGCCACTACCCCCAATGGTATGCGCATCCTGCCGACTGTAATTCCACTGGGTCTTTTATGCATTGATTCAATTTCTCCCACCGGATCAGATATGGCCGCAACCTCATGACAGGCTTCGGCCATGGACTTAACTGCCTGAGGATTAAGCTTGAGCCTCTCCGCCCGGGCTTCATCGAGCCCGTTTTGTGTGGCCCTGTCCACATCAAGGGTATTGGCCTTCAATATCTCATCCTGATTGTGTATCAAATGATCAGCCAGAGTCTTCAGGGCCTGATCCTTTTTCCTTGAATCTGCGCGGGCCAATAATCTTCCGGCTTCTCTGGCCTTTTGTGCAACTTCACGAACCTGCGATTCCAAATTCATTAAAACCTCCTGTGAAAATACGTGAATGTATTAATTTTTTTCGCATTTTATCTTGCCTGAACCTGTGATAGTTTTTTTTGCAGCCTGATATTCCTGTTGTAAGGCTTCAGGTTCTAGTATTTCTGCACCAGGACAACCCCGGCAATCAAAAACAAAACTCCGATGATCCTCCAGAAATTGATCTCCTGCACAGGATAGCCGATCATTCCAAAATGATCCAGAATCAATGAGGCCGTCATCTGTGCGGTAATCAGAGAGGCCAGCAGCGTGACCGCTCCAAGCTTGGGAGCCAGTATTATCGTCGTGCTCACAAAAAAAGCCCCAAGGATTCCTCCCGCAAACATCCAAAGAGGCAGCCTGATCCATTCGGACAAAGCAGGCACAGAGATGCGCAGAAACAAACAGACCAGGAGCAGAAACATTGTGCCTACGGTAAAGGAAACAGTGGCTGCCAGTATCGGACTTTTGACCTGTGCGCCAAGAAGTGCGTTTATTCCCGCCTGCACAGGCATCATGATTCCTGCGGCCATAGCCAGTAAGATGTATAGCAGCTTCACAATATTTAAGTTAATCCAAAAGAAAAAACCGGTCAAATGCCCGATTAAGAGATAAAGGTCTGCCTGAGAATAAAAAAATGTGCAAACTGGACAATGAAATCCGGATATATTAATCGTTTACTTTTGATATCCACAAATATATTGAACACTGTGTCCCCGGCAAATTTTTCCAAACATGAGTTATACACTTATAATTTATGAATAAATCGATTAATTATCCGGTGTATCGACTTGAAAGTGATATTGAGCACAAATTGAAAGTCATAATCTTTGATCTGGACAACACTTTATATCCGGATGAACTGGGCGTGTTTCCGCTCATTGATGCCAGAATCAACTCCTATATGTCCCAAAGGCTGGAAATACCCAAAAATGATGTGGACGCACTTCGCCGCGTCTACTGGAAGATGTACGGTGCGACTCTGCAGGGACTTATGCTCCACCACAGGGCCGATCCTGAAGATTTCCTGCAATTCGTCCATGACATCGATCTGATTCCGGTCTTGAAGCCTGATTCAACGCTTAACCAGGCCTTAAGCTCTCTGCAGATGCACAAGGTTATACTTACCAATGCCTCCAGGGAACATGCCCTGAAGGTGCTTAAAACTCTTGGAGTGCAGAACCAGTTCGAACATATTTTTGACATTCGCACTGCTGATTACAGACCTAAGCCGCATAAGGAACCTTACCTTAAGGTTTTAGACAGCCTGAAGCTTAAAAGCAGTGAATGTGTCATGGTCGATGATCTTCCGGACAACCTTAAAACCGCCAAGGAATTGGGCATGCATACCGTGCTCATAGGTGAAGAAAACGGGTTTCCTTATGTTGATTGTTGTCTGGGCCGGGCCTGCGGGATCGAAGAAGTACTGCATCGATTGAGACCTTGATCAAATGAGCCTTATCTGCATCGCCTGACATTGAATCCAGCGTTTTTCAACATACCCCTCAGGTTGAGCATGTGCGCAGTGCCCACAAATACAGCACAGCGGCCCTGATTCAAAAAAGGAATCATGCGCTTTAAAAAAAGCTCGTCGCGGCGATCGATGACCATTTCCGTCCTGGATGGAAACTCGGCGCTGGTCCCGAACATGCTTTCCAGTTCACCTTTCAGGTAGTAACGCTCGAAATGCCTGCTTAAGCTGCGCCACTCTCTGCAATTTTTTATAAACCTGACCACCCTGTCCAAAGGGATGCTTTCCATTGTCCTTAACTGTTCATAAATTGTTTCCATGCCCAGTACATACTTGCCCATCTCCTTGGCCGTGTTCCAGGCTTCCAGATCTACAGACTGATTCCAGCCGTGTCGCCTTAAAAATTCGGACCATAAAGCAAAAAAAGCATACCAGTGCCTGGTTGTGGTCAGAATATCCTTTACGTTTCCATGGGCAGGGCTGTCCCGGCTGATGAATCTAGACCAGAATCCGGAGCCGCAGACTGTTTTCTCCAACTCCCTGATTTCCTGGCTGCTTAAAAAAGAAGCAAGACGGGAAGCATCCTGATCAGGATGTTTGCCCACATCAGCGATCAAATCCATACTCACCCGGTCCAGAGGTCCTTCACAAAGCACGGTATCCACTTCATGAAGAATCCCGCGCAAGTGCAGCCTGAAACTGAAACGCGAAAAATGAGATGCTCCGGCAATCCAGCTTAAGCGCCCTTCTTTTTCCAGCTCCCAGAGCATGGTCAGTTTGCGTTGTTCCGGCAGATTCATGAAAAACTTTAATTTGTCTTCCATGAACGGAAGCGAATCCGCAGGACCTGGAGTCCTTTTGACCCCTTGCTTGTTTTTCCAGGCGGCCAGCCTGTAGGACCAGGCCCGTTCAGCACCCCATTTGAGCTTGAAGCGCAGAATTCCAGGATTCACGCCCAGGCCCAGATGAATAAATTCCTTTCCCAGTCTCCGGCACATGGACAGCATTTTCAGGAACAGCAGATCAGTGGCATGTGGTGTATAGTTTCGGCGGGAATGAGCACCAATGAGATAACTTGCAAATCTGTGCGGTGCAAGATCCAGAAGCAGACAGGCAGACAGGCGGCCTTTCTCGTCCCAGGCGTTGAGCAGAGTCAGATCGTGTACTCCGGCAATGACATGCCTGGTCTTGCTGAACATGGAAGAAACCCTTCCCGGCAGTTCCTTTCTTTGAGCAAACTCTTCCCATAAGAGCCGGTGCTCAGAGGTAAAATTTTTTCCCTCTTCCACCCGCAAAAATTCTGAAGCTCTCCCGGCCAGCTTTAGAAGTCGCGGATGGATCTGAACATCCGGATGCAGCAGATAGTAATGGTCATTTTCCTGGACAAAATCCGTCAGGTGCGCCAGCGGCTCGGGGCTGACCGACCAGCATCTGGCGGGTCTTATCCGCCTGATGGTTTCGTTTAAAGCCTGTTCAAACCTCCGGGCATCAAATTTTCCGCTTAGAGGATAGCCTATGGCCATCAGCCAGTCCTCTCCGGCCAGAAACAAGTGATCATGAACCAGAAACGGCTCGCCTCCGGACATGGCCCGCATGAAATGTACCGAGTGTTCAGGTATGAAAGCTCTTTGAAGTATATCCGAAGTATCCTGAATAAGAATGGGTCCCAGCTCGAATTTTTGGTGAATTATCGAAGTCGACTTTGATTTCATGCTGCAAACAATGCACAAGCAGGATTGAAAGTCAAGCTTACAAATCGGCAATTAACCCTTGATTCTCCTTGCGCCTTGGGTGCTGGTGCTTAGATATTTAATTATAAATCTAATGAAATCTTTTCCGATATTTTCATATAATTACATGACTTAGAGGTGAGGCATGCAGATATATCTGGTCCAGCACGGGAAAAGCAGGCCCAAAGAAGAGGATCCCCGGAAGTCCCTTACATCTGAAGGTGAAGATGAAGTTGGACGTATAGCTCAAACAGCCGGTGCGTATAATGTTCAGACCAGGATTATCATTCACAGCGGAAAGAAAAGAGCGGCCCAAACAGCTGAAATAATGTCTGATTTTCTAAAACCTGCTCAAGGCATAGAGACCTGGGAAAACTTGAATCCAATGGACGATGCGCTGCCCTGGGCAGAAAAAATCGAGGGACACGACCGGATTATGCTGGTTGGGCATCTGCCTTTTCTTGAGCGGCTGACAAATTTCCTGGTTGCTGGAGATCCGGAAAACCGGGTGATCAAATTTCAAAACGGGGCAATCATATGCCTGGAAAAAGAGGATCAGAGCTGGCATATTAAATGGACCCTGATGCCTCGGATTGAATGAAACCAAGATAAAAAAAATGGAGAGAGTCATGCAGGAAATAAAAATCAAACGCAATCCGCCTCAGGAAGAGCTGGAAGAATTAAGGGTGAGTAACTGGCCTATGTGGGGTGAAAAAGAATCCGAGTTTCCCTGGCATTACTATCAGCAGGAAACATGCTACATAGTCCAGGGTGAAGTTCAGGTGGTACCTGAAGGCGGTCAGCCGGTAACCATCAAGGCCGGAGATCTGGTCACTTTTCCAAAAGGCATGTCCTGTACCTGGAAAATTATCCGGGTGGTGAGCAAGCATTACCTTCTAGAATAACTCCTTGCCTGCGTATTAGACTTTGTGTAGTTTTACGGCTTATTCGAACATCCTTTTAGGATGCTCACTGGAAACTAGCAGTCGGCTGTATATGTTCATTCCAGAGAAAACCAGCTGTCTGAGGATGACAGTCTGGTAAACGGCCTGCCAGTCATTTAAATTACCGCCCAAATCAAAAGACATGCTAAGCACTTACAGAAGAACCCATGAAGCCCTGTTGGGAGGTGTCCTGGCAGGTCTTGCCCATCGTTTCAAGATAAACAGGTCGCTTCTGCGTGTGCTTTTTTTTCTGACCTTTGTTCTGTTGAGCTTTTTGCCGGCCATGGGATTGTCAGCATCCCTGGCTCCGGTTCTGATATACCTGCTTTTGTGGCTGAGCATGCCCGCGCCTGAGCGTGAGCTTACCGATGAAGAACAGGATTTAAAAGCCAGTAAGATTAAAACATTTTATAATTATACCATGCTTGGAATCACGATCAATCTGCTTCCCTTGCTGGTCATGGCCCTGTTTGCTCCGGAACGGCTCGTGTTTTTGCTTATGACTGTGCCCTCTTTTTTTCTACTTCTGCCGGCCACCCTTTTTATCATAACCGGAATAATCAAGGCGGGTTGAGAGAGTTCGTTCATGGCCATCTGCCTTACAAAAACTGATGATCTTCTCCCGGGAGGCTATTATTAATGAACGATACGCATATCATTTATTTCGTAATTGTCAGTTTTTTAATTGGTCTGGGCTGCGGACTGATCCCCTATCTTGTCGGGAGCGTATACGGAATGCACCGTCATGCCAAGAGCGGACTGATCCTTTGCATTGTCGGGGGACTGCTGGGAGGCATAGTCATAGCTCTGCCTGTTGCCCTTATTTTTACCGGAGTGATTCTTTACAAGACGAGATAAAAAAGAAAAAAAGGCCGCGAATTGTAATATTCGCAGCCTTTATTCTTGGTCAGGCTGGATAAAGAATCAATACACCACCCGGTGCACCCCTTCTATGGCCAGCAGCTGATCCCGCATTGCCTGAGTCGGCTTTTCCTGAATGGTATATATAGTCTGGGCAAAGCCGTCCAGCCGCCGGGAATTGTTTTCCTGAATATTAACTCCCATTTCGCCGAAAGCGTTTCCGAACTTGCCGAACATGCCCGGCTTATCCGCATGGGTGATGAAAATCGTATACAGGTCGATGCCTTCATCAACCACAGTAGGCCCGACATTGACTGACTGACAGAAATCTCCGTATTTAAGGTATTTGCAGACAACTTTGGAGATTTCCATGCCTGTTTTGCGTGAAGCATTGGCAGTTGAGGCGCCCAGGTGCGCGCTGAGCACAACATTGTCAAGCTCGGCAAGCTTGCTGGTAAAGGGCTCTCCTTCACGCTTCGGCTCATTCTCGTAGACATCCATGGCGGCTCCGGCTATCCTTCCGTTCTTCAAGGCGTCATAAAGAGCGTCTTCCTCAACGTTTACTCCTCTGGAGGCATTGATGAGAAAAGCACTGCTTTTCATGCGCTCGAGTTCCGGACCCCTGATCAGGCATGCCTTTCCTCCGGTATTGATGCTGACAAAATCAGCTACATCCAGCACCTGGTCAATGGAATCGAGATAATCCACATCGGTATCCATCCATCTTTGCATGTCAAAACCAACTACCTTCATGCCCAGATTTTTGGCCTTGACAGCCACGGCCTGTCCGATCCGGCCGCAGCCGATCAGGCCAAGCGTCCTTCCCTGCAGCTCCACCCCTTTGAAACGGGCTTTGTGCCACACTCCGGACTTTAAAGTGTGGTGGGCGAAAGGAACCTTGCGGGCGATGGCGAACATAAGCCCTATAACGTGTTCGGCTGTGGCGTTGATATTTCCGTGGGGAGCAAATTTAACCACTACTCCGCGTTCTTTGGCAGCTTTCAGATCAATATTGTCTGTGCCTACTCCACCGCGCCCGATGATTTTCAGCTTGCCCTTCTTTACTGTAGCGGCTTCAATGAGATCCCGGGTAACCTTAGTGGCGCTGCGCACCAAAAGGGCGTCAAAGTCCGGCAGATCACCCAAGAGATCATCGTGATCCCGTTTCTCGGTATCTACGCTGAAACCCTCGCGGCGCAGATATTCAACTGCTTCTTCCACTAAACCGTCATTGGCCAGTATCCTCATAATCAAAATTCTCCTTTTTTGTATGAAAACCAGAAACTTATGCTCCGCACACAGGAAGCCTAAAGTGTCATGCCTTATGCGGGCAGGATTTCTTTCAGGATTTTCAAATAGTTGTTGAGCATATTCATATTTATATCGCCCATATGTCCAATGCGAAAGACCGGTCTTGCCCCGGTCTGTTCCAGGGCGTCGTTTAATTTTCCATAACCCGGATCAAAAAGATAGCCCCTTTCCCGTATCTTTTCCTTGATCTCTTTAAGTTCAGCCGCAGTGATAGTTTCTGGAACACGTACAGTGGTCAAGGTGGGAGAACGACTGCCTTCAGGCACGAAAAGTTCATATCCGCTTAAACCGTCCACAAACGAATGTACCGCGTCTCTCATTTCCAGATGCCTTGAGAAGCGTTTGTCTATACCTTCCTGGTTGACGATATATTCAAGCTGGGCATACATCTGATTGGCCAGAGTACAATTGGGGGTGGTCAGGGTTTGAAACTTTGCGGCTCTTGGGGTCTGCGATAAGATATCGGAAATCAATCCCCTGTGGGTGACCTTTTCTGCTTTGGCCATGGCCCTGGGACTGACAAAAGTTATTCCGAATCCCGCGGGAAGGCCGAGACTTTTTTGGGTCGAAGTGGAGTACATTGCGCAGCGGGTCTTGTTGATATTGGAGGGCGATCCGCCGAAAATGCTGATGCCGTCGATAAGCGCCAAAGCGCCTGCATCATGGATGAGCTTGCAGGCCGCTTCTATGTCGTTGACCACCCCGGTTGAGGTTTCGTTATGGGTAAGAGTGACAACAGCCGGCTTGTGTTCGCTTAAGGCATTTCGCAGTCTGTTGAGATCGATACAGGTACCGGGTTCGAACTTGAGTTGTACTGCCTGTTTGCCATTGACCACAGCCAACTTGTGGTATAAATCTCCAAAAGCTCCTACCGATAGATTGAGCACGGTTTCACCATCTGCCACCAGAGATCTTATGGACGCCTCCATAGCAGTGGTGCCGCTGCCGTTAAAGATAATGACCTGGTAATCTTCCGGGGCCTGGGCCAGGGTCATAAGATTTTTCATGATCGGCTCAAAACGCTTGCGGTTTTCTGAGTCCCGGTGTCCAAACTCAGGCCACAGGCCGGCCTGGCGAACCTCAGGCCGTATATATGTGGGGCCTGTGATAAAAAGTTGCAACTCCGGAAACGGGCTTTGCATATAATCCTCCTCTTTTGAAGATGATTCTGTTAGATGGGGCAAACTCAAAAGCTTTCCAGGCCATGGAAAAAATCTTGCCCAATGATAATACCTCTTGAGCATCAAGAAGCCAGATTTATGCAACTCGATAAGATTATCCAGGCAGACATTAGGGCTGAGACGCCTCTTTTCAGACCTGAAAAGCATCTGTGAAAAACTTCCAAGCAGAGTTTGGTAACTCTCAATAGAAAAAATGTCAAATTATCTTTAAAAAAATATCTTACTGTATCTCTCAGTTCGACTACTGTGTGACTATAAGTGGAGAATCACTGGGCCTTTATCGATGACTGCAAAGATTATTGGTGTTCATGCTTCCATTTAACCAGACCAAACAGTTGACAGGCACAAAAAACATTTACATATCTATCGATTTGATGCCTCTGCAAAAAGCCATGATCAAATTTTGAGTTTAGCTCCACGCTGAAAGCATAATTGAGGTGATCAATTTTCCAAGAATAAGCCGGTCATCCAGTCTTGTCATTTATTTTTTTCCTGTTTAGAATTTAATCTTCATGAGCTTTAGGCAGGCAGGCACCTCCGGAGGTTTTAGCCTGTCGACCCTGGGCTGAGGTGAGCGTTTATCAGCTTATGCGAACCCGGGCTTGCCGGATATCAGCTTTGACTGCTTTCGCAATATCTCAAAGACTGTAACCCGGCAAATCGAAAAAGGAGACCATTTTGTCTAAAATAAACAGCGATGAAGTCCTGAGTATCATAAGGAAGTCAATACAGTCCGGCAGACAAAAGTTTGAAGCCAGGAGGCCGGAACTGGAGAAATATCTCCTGGAATACGCCCAAAAAAAAGGGCTGAGACCTGAAGATGTCGTCGATTTTAGAGAAAAAATTAAAGAGAAAATCCGCAATATCTCCAAAAAGGATGACTGACATAAAAAACATAAAATCTTTTGTGCAAAATCTTCACAGCCGGAGAGAAGATGATCATCCGAAAAGTTCACGAGCTAAAATCCAGATATCATGAACTTGGAGCAGGAGACGTGTTTGTCGGTTTTTTAAGTCTCAGGCAGGAAGAACAGTTCAAGGTCCTGGATTTGCTGCACAGAGGTGTCAGTTTTTTCCCCTCGCTTCTGTCCCAGTTTATGAGCCGCTCCAAAGTGCTGCAGGCGGATATTCTTAACCAGTTCATGCTTCCTGATACTTTTGTAGCTTACAGAGGATATGACTTGATCCGCAATCTGGAACGCTATTGCCATTACGAAAAAATTGTCTGCAAGAGAGAGCGCAAACATCTGGGAAGGGGAGTGAGCAGCTGGTCTTCACTGGAAGAACTGCAAAGTCTGGACGCTATGGATGCCTTGCAGTATCCTCTGGTGATCCAGCCGTTCCTGAGAGATGCCAGAGACTTCAGAGTGGTGATCATTGACAGCTATGTCGAGGTTTATGAACGTATCAATCCCTATACTTTCCGCAAAAATCTGGCCCAGAAAGGCACGGCCAGACCCATAGAAGCAGATGACAGTCTGAAGGTATTTTGCGAAAAAATCATGCACAGGGGTGATTTTCCATATGCCTTGCTCGATGTTCTGCTTGGCCGGGATAACAGATATTATCTTTCGGAAATAAGTCTTATGGGGGGCCTGCGCGGATCCAGGATAGGACAGGAAGGCTTCATGAGGCTGAAGACCCGGTTGGAGAATGAATTCTTAAGCAGAATTTCCATCCGGGACTGAACCCGGCATTTTTATCCTGTTTTTTTCTTCATTTCTTAATCCAGCTAATTTATCATAAAACCTGACAATTCTGTTCACGCGGAATTATTTTCAATTACTTTTTGGAGAAAATTAAATGATTGCAATTCTTGATTATAGCGCAGGCAATCTGACCAGTGTGAAAAGAGCTCTTGATCATGAGCAGATACCCTGTGAAGTAACGTCAGACGCACAGACTCTAAAAAACTCGGCCGGCATCATCTTTCCAGGAGTTGGAGCTGCCGGGTCGGCCATGCGCAATCTTATATCTTCAGGCCTTGATGAGAACTTAAAGGACCTGATCAGATCAGGGAAGCCAATGCTCGGAATTTGCCTTGGATGCCAGATTATCCTGTATGAAAGCATGGAAAACAATACACGGACTTTAGGGATTATTCCCGGTCAGTGCCGCCGGTTTCAAGACGATCTGCGGGATGAAATGCAAAATCTCATAAATATCCCTCACATGGGATGGAACAGCGTTCAACTGCACAACCACTGCGAACTCTTCAAAGATGTTGATGAAGAAGCTGAATTTTATTTTGTACACAGCTACTATCCCGTCCCAGCTCAGGATTTCGTCCTGGGTACAACCAGGTATGGATTGGAATTCTGCTCGGTCTTTGGCCGGACGGGGCTGTGGGCCATGCAGTTCCACCCGGAAAAGAGCGGGAGGCCGGGGCTGAAAATACTTAATAACTTCTATCGCTACTGCCTGGAGCACGATCATGCTTAGCAAAAGGGTGATTCCTTGCCTGGATGTAAACGCCGGAAAGCTTACCAAAGGCATCCGGTTCAAAGATAACGCGGTTATCGGCGATCCTGTGGAAAGCGCAAAGCTGTACTATGAGGAAGGAGCAGATGAAATAGTTTTTTACGATATAACAGCTTCTGCTGAAGGCCGGGGGATAATGCTTCAGGTAGTGGAAGAAGTGGCCAGGAACATTTTTATCCCTTTTTCTGTAGGAGGAGGCATTTCCACTCTGGAAGACATGCGCGCGGTGCTTCTGGCCGGCTCGGAGAAAGTATCCGTAAATTCTGCGGCGGTTGAAAATCCGCGCATAATTGCCGAGGGCGCGGAAGCATTCGGTTCCCAATGTATTGTGGTTGGCATGGATGTGCTGAAAACAGACAAAAGCGGACAGATTCCATCCGGATATGAGGTGGTTATCCACGGAGGCAGAAAACGCGTGCATCTGGATGCCCTGCAGTGGGCTGCTGAAGTGGAAAGACTTGGCGCCGGAGAAATATGTCTGAACTCAATTGATGCGGATGGAACCAGGGAAGGTTATGAGCTGGAATTGACCAGACTTGTTGCGCAAAAGGTAAGAATTCCGGTTATTGCCTCAGGAGGAGCAGGCCATCCCGAACACATGGTCCAGGCCGTGACCGAGGGACTGGCTTCAGCAGCGCTTATTGCCTCGATTATTCATTACGGTGAGTTTTCCATAACCGGCATCAAAGAGTATATGTACCAGGCAGGGATTAAAGTCCGCAGAACATGGTGACAGAATCAGGCCTGGTAAGTTCCGCTGCGGCCTCCGCTCTTGTGTACCAGGCGGCAATCTTCAAGAACGATATCCTTCTGCACTGCTTTACACATATCGTATATGGTCATGCAGGCCGTCTGGGCTGCCACAAGGGCTTCCATTTCCACTCCTGTTGGCGCTGTCGTGCGGGCTTCAGCTTCCACAACAATTCTGTTCCGGCCTTCCTGCACCTGAAAACGAACATCCACATAGCTTAGAAAAAGAGGATGGCACAGGGGAATCAGTTCGCTTGTCTTTTTTGCGGCCATGATCCCGGCAAGCTTTGCAGCAGCCAGTACATCCCCTTTGGGCAAGGCCTGTTTATTCAGCAGTTTGATTGTGTGGGAAGACAGGCGGACTACACTTCTTACAACCGCTCTTCTCTGCGTGCTCTGCTTATGGCCGACATCAACCATGCTCACTTGGCCCTGCTCATCGATATGGGTCAGCTGATCAGACATAATGAGCCTATTCACCCATGACCTTCTTAAAAAATCGTTTGACTTTG
>SLDX01000083.1 GCA_007125075.1 Desulfonatronospira sp. | reverse complement strand
CATCACGCAGCAGAAATGCGGCGTGTCCCGGCCAAGAGGAGCGCTGAAGCAGGAGAAGTTGAACGTGGACAGCTTCATTTCATGCCAGACGTCAAGCAGATGGCCAAGCCCCAGGGCCAGGTCATGGACATCCTCATCGGTTAAGTGCAGAAAGCTCTGCCTTTCAGGCCAGATGACCTGGATTTCATTAAAACCCATGGGCGCAAACGCGGCCAGCCAGCACGAACTGGAGATCCTTCCTATAAAGCGTTCACTGTTCATTTCTTTCTGCACCAGATCATCCCAGTAGCTGGAACTGTATTTATCCCGGTATTCGAAGCTTTTCTGCAGCAGCAGCTGATGATGGGTGCTCAAGGTCGGGCTGCTGATGACCTGAAAGTGAGGATGGATCAGACTTGCTCCGGCCGGAAAGAGATAGTTGGCGTTAATGGTCGCGTAGATCATGGAGGGATCATAGGCCTGGCACTTGCGTACAAACTCCAGGGCGACCTTGAATCCGTCAGTAAGAAGCTGTACCGGAAAGTCATTCAGCATGCGCAGGTGTTTATCTCCCAGGCGAATTACACTGTGATAGGCCCCGATGGGGAAAAGATTGGGAAAAAGCGCTGCCTGTCCATACTCAAGTCTTCCCTCAGGCAGGAATTCCTCCGGATAGGCTGGGGTGTTTTTTCGCCAGTCAGGCGGACACAGAAAGCAGGTCTGTCTGGTTTCTTCCCCCCTTTGCAGCAGATAGTCGTAATCAGTATCCGGAAACAGAATCTGGGACTTTCCGGCCAGACCGGAATTGAGTACGCTTATCTGTCCGGTAAGCGGATCGGTTCTTACTTCCAGTTCCTGAAATGTAAGCTCCATGTTCTTAAGCGGACTGTGAAAAACCGATTGCTGGTGTTCGATTTTAAACCGGATCCCGGACATGTTTCCTCCTTGTGCAGGTTAAAAAATCCCGGCTCTGAGGCGGTTAGAGAGAAAATGAAAGCGCCTGCAGGTAAACAGATTTGCCTGATACTTGAAAAAGCCAGACTAACCAGGTACAGATATCTTTAAAAAGATTATCTGTTTTTAATCCAGATCCGGTTTGCTCCGAGCACTCCACGGACGACAGATTAATAAAGCTTTATGTCATTTATCCGCAATCTGATGCATTAGTCAACCTGAGCCTGAAAAACAGCTCCTGAAACGTTATCCTGTTGACCTGCTGGCATAAAGGGTTTTTTAACTGCAATAAGACATGGAACCCACAAAACCCACAATAAAAAAAGCTGGAAAAATATAAAAAAGATCAATGTATCCGGAAAAAGCATCCTGATACCAAACCCTGGAGGAATTATGAAGCTAAACAGGAGAAAATTTCTGCACTGTTCAGCTGTGGCCGCCGGAGGTCTGGCTCTCAGCGGAGCAGGTATGCCGCTTTACGCCTATGATCCTGAGCTGGTCACCCGGGACAGGGACGAGACCCGCAGAAGCTATTGCGGGCTGTGTCATCCCAGGTGCGGCATTTTGCTGCACATGAAGGAGGGCAAAGTGGTTCAGGTCACAGGAGATCCCGACCATCCGGTGACCAGAGGACTTATATGCGAACGCGGCCTGCTCATGCCCGAACACATCCACCATCCGGACAGGATAAACTACCCTCTGAAGAGAAAGGGAAAACGGGGCGAGGGCAAATGGGAAAGGATCAGCTGGGACCAGGCCCTGGATGAGACGGCAGAGAAGCTGTCCAGTCTGCGGGATGAATACGGGCCGGAAACGCTGGCCTTCACTCACGGCACCAGCCGCACCCATCACTGGGACAGCAGGCGGTTCTACAATCTTTTCGGTTCGCCCAATATCTGCGGCGCGGCCAATATCTGCATGTGCCCGAGCTATGCCACGGAATACGCCACTTACGGGGGCATGGCCAGGGGAGATGTGCGCAACGCCGGATGCGTGGTCATCTGGGGAAGATCCCCGGCCAAATCCTCCCCGGTGCAGTCGTATCCGGCCCTGCAGCACGCCCGGGAACAGGGTGCCAAACTTATCGTCATCGATCCGCGCAGGATCCCGGAGACGGAGATGGCCGACATGTGGCTGCAGATAAGGCCGGGTACGGATCTGGCCCTGATGCTGGCCTGGATTAATCTCATCATCTCTGAGGATTTGTATGACAGGGAATTTGTAGATAAATGGACTGTTGGCTTTGAAGAGCTGAAAAAAGCCGCGCAAAAGTATACCCCGCAAAAGACAGCGGAGATAACCTGGCTTTCGGTGGATCAGATCAGGGAATCGGCCAGGCTTTATGCCGGGACCAGGCCCGCGGTGATTCCTTACGGCTACGGCCTGGACAAGCAGGGCATAAACTCCAACCAGTGCGCCAGGGCCAGGGCCATATTGAGGGCTTTGACCGGCAATCTGGAAATCCCGGGCGGAGAAATATTCAGCCAGTCTCCGGAAACCGGAAAACTGAGAGGGGAGTTCGACCTGGTGGCCAGCGAAGCCATCAGTCCCGAGCAACGGGCCAAGCAGCTGGGGGCAGATACTTATCCTTTTTTTGGATTTCCCGGCTGGGAAAGAAACGTGGAAAACAATAAAAAACTTCCCTCCGGCTATGTGGGAGCTCCGTCCATGTACAGAACATGCACGGCTCACCTGCGCGACGTATTCAACGCGGCTATCACCGGCAGGCCCTATCCTGTCCGGGCCATGCTCAGCGTGGCCAACAATCCGCTTCTGGCCTTTCCGGACACCAGACTGACCTTTGAGGCTCTCAAGGCCGTGGATCTTTATGTGGTCATGGAGTATTACATGACACCTTCTGCTGCCCTGGCCGATTACGTATTTCCTTCCGCGACCACAGTGGAACAGCCTCAGCTCTGGACCACCGGGGGGTTCTGCATGACCTGTCCTCCGGGAATCGAGCCCCTGTATGAAAGAAGGGATACATACCAGTTTTATAAAGGCCTGGGTCTGCGTCTGGGTCAGGAAAACGACTGGCCCTGGAAAGATCTGGAAGAGGCCTGTGACTATGTCCTGGAGCCTGCCGGAGTAACCTTCAAAGAATTGAATAAGACCTACGGCTTCTTCGGCAGGCGCGAATATAAGAGATATGAAAAATACGGTTTCGGAACTCCATCAGGCAAGGTAGAGCTTTATTCATCCATTTTTGAAGAACTGGGATGCGATCCCCTGCCTGAATACAAGGAGCCTCTCTGGAGCCCGGAAGGAAGTCCTGATCTGGCGGAAAAATATCCCTTTATCCTGATCACCGGCAGCAGGTTCATGCCCATGTACCATTCAGAACAGCGCCAGATCAAATCCGCCAGGGAGCGCGTCCCCGATCCCCTGGCCTGGATGCATCCCGACGCGGCCGGAGCCCTGGGACTGGAGGAGGATCAGTGGATAAAGGTCATATCCCCCAAGGGAGGGATCAGGATGCGTCTTAAGACTTCGACCATCATGCATCCCAAAATGGTGGACGTGCAGCACGGCTGGTGGTTTCCGGAAAGAAAGGAAGAAAAACCTGAGCTGTTCGGGGTGTTTGAATCCAATGCGAACATGCTCTGCCCGGTAGATGCCGAACACTGCAGCCCGGAAATCGGCAGCTGGCCTCACTCAGCCCTTTTATGCCGGGTGGAGAAGGCCTAGCTCCCGATCGGACGGACATGCCCTGAAGGAAAAAGAGCGAATTTAAAAAGCAAAGGGAGCGGTTGCCTGATCCAGGATCTTGGTATAAGCTCGGAAGCAGCAGGCGCTGAGACTGTCCGTCCGAGACTGTCCGTCCGAGCCTGTCAAGGCCATACTGCAAGTCCGGGTCCGCTCCCTTTCTCTTTTTTAGTGCGAGGCCCGGAACATTTATGCACAGAAGCGGTCCGGCATAACTTTTTATTCAGTAGATACTTGGAGAGACAAGTCGAAAATGATCCAGGACAACTATGGCCGGGGAATAAGCTATCTGCGCCTCAGCATTACGGACCGCTGTAATCTCAACTGTTTTTACTGCCGTCCGGGCAAGGGGACCAGGTTTATTCCGCAAAAAAATATTCTGACCTACGAGGATATGCTTTATCTGCTGCACAGTGTTTCCGGGCTCAAGGTGCAAAAAGTCCGGCTCACTGGGGGAGAGCCTTTTGCCCGCCGCGATATTCTCTACTTTCTGCACAGGCTCAAACACGAACTGCCCGAGCTGGACCTCAGGCTGACCACAAACGCCACCCTGATTGCCGGCAAGATAAAAACCCTGAAAGATATGGGCATCAAGGGCCTGAACATTTCCCTGGATACCCTGGACAGGGACAAGTACCGCCGCATCACCGGCCATGACCATCTAAACAGCGTCCTGACCAGTATAGAGCGGTGTCTGGAAGAGGGCCTGAGGGTCAAGATAAATGTCGTGGCTCTGAAGGGTGTAAATGACGACGAACTGGATGATTTTATTCAGCTGGCTGTAGACAAGCCTGTGGATGTGCGCTTTATAGAATTTATGCCCATTGGAGAGAAGACTCTCTGGAAAAAGGACTATTACTGGCCTTCAGCAAATCTTTTGCAAGCTGCTGAAAAAGTTATCGCCTTAAATCAGGTCAGTGTTGTGGACAAGAACCACGGCCCGGCCAGGATGTTCCGGCCCGGCAACGGGCTCGGCCGGCTGGGAGTCATATCTCCGCTCAGCGAACATTTCTGTTCCACCTGCAATCGTTTGCGCATTACCGCCAACGGCGGTCTGCGCACCTGTCTTTTTTCAGACCGGGAGTACAGACTCCTGCCTCTGATCCGTTCTAAGAGAATAAGCCGGGAGAAGCTGCTTCTGGTGCTGAAGCGGGCCGGACAGAGAAAGCCCATGGGGCATGAGCTTTATACAGGGGATAAGCAAAATAAAAGTCTTTGCCGGCGGGTGATGTCCTCCATCGGCGGATAACTTTCCGGGGCTTAATATATGCTAAAGGCAGCAGTTGATTTACAAAGCATCCGGGATAACTTCCACTTTCTGCGAAAAAAGACCCAAAGCAGGATAATGGCCGTAGTCAAGGCCGATGCCTACGGTCACGGACTGAAAGAGATCTCGGTTAGTCTTGCTTCAGCCGGAGCAGAGGCTCTGGGAGTGGGAACAGTCAGGGAAGGTCTGCGCTTGAGGGACTCTCTGGACAGGGTCCATATCTATTCGCTTCTTGGTCCAATGGAAGAGGAAGACTATCAGATCATCCGCTCCAGAAGGATCATCCCCTTTATTCATTCCTGGGAACAGCTGAAAGCTTTGAGCGAATTTTCCAGGGCCTGCACGCAAAAAATTCCTGTAGTCCTGAAGCTGGAAACCGGAATGAACAGGCTCGGCTTTCGCGCCGCAGATCTGCAACTTCTGCTTGAGCATTGGAATAATTGTCAAGGCCTGGAACTGGACATGCTGGTCTCCCATCTGGCCCTGACAGATGACCCGTTGAAGCAGGAGAAAGTGAAGAGTCAGATGGAGGCTTTCATGAAGTACTGCCGGGCTTTTGCGGACAAAGGCCTGGAGTTCAAAAAATCCATTGCCAATTCAGCCGCCCTGATCGGCTGCCCCGAGACGCATCTGGATGTGGTCAGGCCGGGCATTGCTTTGTACGGGGAAAATCCATTCCAGGCTAAGGCTTCAGGCAGCAAGGGCCGGGGACTTGTCCAGGCCATGCACATCACCGCGCCGGTGCTGGCCGTACACGAACTTAAAGCAGGGGAAGGAGTAAGCTACGGGCTTTGTTTTACCGCTCCGAGAGATATGCGCATTGCAATTATTGGATGCGGATATGCCCATAATTATTCCCGCCTGCTTTCCAACCGGGCCTGGATGCTTTATCAGGGAGAAAGACTTCCCGTCCTGGGCCGGGTGTGCATGCAGCTGACCGTAGTGGACGCAACCTGCGCATCTGGAATCTCTTCAGGAGACAGAGTGCATATTCTGGGCGGAATCGGAAAAAATGCTGTAAGCGCCAGGGATATGGCCGGATGGTGGGGTACCGTGGCCTACGAAGTCTTCTGCCTTCTGGGGCGCAACCCCAGGGAGTACATCCACAGGGGGTAATCCGGGCATGTGGATCATCCTGTCTTTCATCACCGCGATCTGCGAAGCGGTCAAGGATGGTCTGTGCAAAAAGAGCCTGCAGAATTTCGATGTCTTCACCATTGCCTGGGTCTGGAAGTTCTTCAGCCTGCCTTTTATTCTGCCTCTTCTTTTTTTCACCCCCATACCGGAAACTCTACCCGCAGAATTCTGGATGGCTCTTTTGACCGGTGGGGGGCTGAACATACTGGCCACAGTTCTTTATATCCGGGCCATAAGCACGTCGGATCTGTCCATAACCCTGCCCCTTCTGAGCTTTACTCCGGCTTTTCTGCTGTTCACCTCCCCGGTGCTCGTCGGAGATATTCCAACTCCTCTGGGTTACGTCGGTGTATTATTCATTGTTGCCGGCTCTTATCTGCTGTGTATCGGGGAGAGAACCACAATATTCAGCCCCCTGAAAGCCCTGGTCAGGGATCCCGGAGCCAGAATGATGCTGGCCGTGGCTCTTTTGTGGAGCATTGCCGCCAATATGGACAAGATCGGGGTTGTGGCCACATCTCCCTTTTTCTGGGCGGTGTGCGTCCAGAGCTTTATCTCTGCCGGGCTGACCATTGTCCTTTTCTTCATGCGCGGTAAAATCAGGGGCAGTCTGCAGTCCAATCTGCTGCCCCTGCTGCTCATCGGTCTGGTTACCGGTATCGGGTTCATCTGCCAGATGACCGCGATTAAAATCGGCCTGGTTCCTTACGTCATAGCCATCAAAAGGACGAGCATCGTCCTTGGAGTACTCATCGGCGGCTATTTCTTCCAGGAAAAAGATTTAAAGACCCGGGTGACCGCCACTCTGGTCATGCTCGCAGGCGTGATGCTCATTGCACTTTCCTGACCCCGGACCTGCCGGGCAGACTAGTCACCCATCTTTTTCCTGCGAAAGTAGGTTTTTTCAATTTCCACCACCAGGAAGACCAGCAGACCGAAAACCAGTATTTTGGCCCAGGCTTCCAGGTCAATAGGTTCTGTCTCGAAAATGAACTGCATGAACGGCAGATAGGTAAAGCTGAGCTGGAGTACGGCCAGTATGGCGATGGACACAAGTACTGCCCTGCTGCCTAGGATGCCGCCCAGATTCCAGGAAGGTTCAAAGATGAACCTGCTGCTGAACAGGTAGAAGACCTGGCCCATGACCAGCGTGTTGATCGCTGCGGTGGAAGCAAGTTCCTGCGAGGCTCCCTGATCGAGCATGTGCTGATAATGGCCCAGAGCTCCTCCGACCAGAAGCAGGGAAACCAGGCTTATGCGCCAGAATAAAAATCCGGTGACCAGAGACTCGTCCGGTGGTCTGGGCGGTCTGCGCATGACCCTTTCTTCGGGCGGTTCAAAGGCCAGGGCCAGGGCCAGGGTGACCGCGGTGACCATATTGATCCATAGAATCTGCGGAGGAGTGATGGGCAGCCTGAATTCTCCTGCGCCGTTCATGGCGCCTATGCCCAGAAGGATGGAGACGATGACCACCAGGGCCTGTCCACCGTTGGTGGGCAGAATGAAGAGAATGGTCTTTTTCAGGTTGTCGTAGACTGTGCGCCCCTCTTCCACGGCATTGGCTATGGAGGCGAAATTATCATCAGCCAGGACCATGTCCGAGGCTTCCTTGGCCGCTTCAGTGCCGCTCTGGCCCATGGCCACTCCCACGTCTGCCCTTTTCAGCGCAGGGGCGTCGTTTACTCCATCACCGGTCATGGCCACGATGTGATTTTTGGCCTGCAGGGCCTGGACCAGCCTGAGCTTCTGCTCAGGGCTGGTCCGGGCATACACGTCCACTTCAGGGGCTTTTTTCTGCAACTCCTCATCGCTTAGTTTATCCAGATCGTGACCCGAGAGAAAGGTTTTGCCGTCCCCGATATTCAGCTGATTGGCGATGGAGACAGCTGTCAGTCCGTGATCTCCGGTGATCATTTTCACGTTGATCCCGGCGGAATGACAATCCTTGACAGAAACACACCGGCCTATGAGCCTGGCTGCCGCCTCAATGGCTTCTTCCCTGGGAGGATCAATGATCCCGTAAAGACCAAGCATGATAAACCCGTCCTGAACATCTTCCTCAGCAAGGCTGTCCTTTTCATTTTCCGCTTCCTTGAAGGCCACGGCCAGAACCCTCTGGCCCATGGAGGCCACTTCTTCTTCAGCGTTATACCAGAATTCCTGATCCAGGGAACTTGTCTGTTCATTGCCCAATTGTTCCCGGCACCTTTCTATGACTTTTTCTGGAGCTCCCTTGAGCAGGATCAGGGTTTTGCCGTCGGAAAAGCGGTTCAATGTAGCCATGAATTTCTTTTCCGAACTGAAGGGGATGCTGTCCAGTCTGGGATTTTCTTCGTTTTCTTTCTTCTGATCCAGTCCGGCCTTCTGAGCCGCGGTGACCAGGGCTCCTTCAGTAGGGGCGCCTTCAAGCTTGTAGCCCTCATCTTTAGGATAAACCTGGGCTTCATTGCACAAAAGACCGGCGCGAAGGGTTTTCATGAGCACGGGATGTTCTTCAGTTGAAATCTTCTGGTCTTCCACTTTGAATTCACCTTCAGGGTCATAGCCCACCCCGGTGATTTCAAAAAGATCGTCAGCGGTGCGGATGCTTTGCAGGGTCATTTCGTTTTTGGTCAGGGTTCCGGTCTTGTCTGAACAGATGATGGTCACCGCACCCAGGGTCTCCACAGCCGGAAGCTTGCGGATGATGGCGTTGCGCTTGGCCATTCTCTGGACCCCGATAGCCAGGGTGATGGTCATGATCGCCGGAAGGCCTTCAGGTATGGCCGCTACAGCCAGGCCCACCGCAGCCAGAAACATTTCAAAGGGTTCATAGCCCCGGATGAAGTAGCCGAAGGCAAAGGTGACCATGGCCAGGAGAACAATGGCTATGGCCAGAAAGTGACCGAATTTGGTAATTTTCCTGATCAATGGCGTGGTCAGAGTTTCCACAGTGGACAAAAGAGTGCTGATACGACCGATCTCGGTCTGAGCACCGGTGGCGGCCACCACGCCCTTTGCCTCTCCATAGGTAACCATGGTTCCGGAAAAGGCCATGCTTAAGCGGTCGCCAAGGTCGGTATCAGGATCCACTTCATAAGTGTTTTTTTCCACCGGAACTGATTCCCCGGTCAGTGCAGATTCCTCGATCTGCAGATTCTTGGCCTGAAAAAGTCTCAGATCAGCAGGTATTCTGTCCCCACCCTTGAGGAAAACCACATCTCCGGGGATCAGTTCCTCGGCGGCAATGGACTTTTTCTGGCCGTCTCTCAAGGATACCGCCTGAGGAGCCAGCATCTGCTTCAGACTTTCCATGGCTTTTTCAGCCTTGCCTTCCTGAATGAAGCCGATCAGGGCATTGACTACGCAAACTCCGAATATGACTATGGAGTCCACCCACTCCTGCAGCGCGGCCGTAACCGCGGCCGCGACCAGCAGGATATAGATGAGCACATTGTGAAACTGGTACAAAAAGCGCATCAGGGGACCCCGCTGCCTGACCTCCGGCAGCTTGTTGGGCCCGAATTTTTCAAGTCTGGATTCGGCTTCATCTGAGGAAAGTCCTTCTTCAGAGGCTTCCAGTCGTTCAAAAACTTCTTCGACGGACATGGCGTACCATTTCTGGCCTTCATCTTTGGAATCGGTCTCCATGCTTTTTCCTCCGGAAAAATCATCCACTTGATATTCTGTCAGACAGCTCCCTGTCCGAGCAGTCAACGGACAATGTAAATATTCTTTATGCTGTTCTTTGAATTGTCAAGGCACGTCGTGCGGGGCAAGATTGTGAGCGCGGTTCATGCCCATCTCAGATGGAAATAATCGAACGCTTTCATGTTTCAATATTTTTTAAATTTTAAAAAATAGAGATTTTTAAAGTAAAAAGTATTTCTGGTAAAAAATGAAATTTAACTTGTGAAAATTAGTGCTTTAAAATCCTTGTTGATCTATTTTTTTATTGAGGAATAAACAGTTCATTCTTAAGGCTGATTTACATGAAGAGAACAACTTATTATTAATAATTTCAATATATTAGGCTTTAAAGAAACATGGCGGGTTCTTCCGGGAAAAAGTCCGAATTTTCAAGCTTGTCTATGCTGTAAAGATTGGACTAAGACCTGAGGTCATGAAAAACGATTGGGAAAGAATTCAGGTCATTCTTGAAAAATCCTTGAAAACCGGGATTTTTCAGCTGTGGATCAAGCCGCTGCAGGGCAGTTTCCACTCCGGGGAACAGACGCTTAAGCTTCTGGCGCCAAACGATTTTGTTGCTTCCTGGGTCAAAGAGCGGCTCAAGCCCTTGATTCTGGAGGCGGCTCAGGACGTACTGGGAATCGCTCCCAGACTTGAGATAGCCGCAACAAATGAGCAGGAGCAGACAGACCCCCTGCGGCTGACGAAAAAAGCCGGTTCAAGAGAGATCCGCTCTCATCTTCCGGTTGAGAGCAAGATTCATGTTGTTCCCAGGTTCAAGCACGACTTCCGGGATTTTGTGGTCGGTCCGTGCAATGAACTGGCTTTTGTAGCCTCCAGGAGCTTTTGCCGTGATAAAATATCCTCAGACCAGCTTTTTTTATCCTCTTCCACCGGACTCGGCAAAACCCACCTGGTACAAGCCTTGGGCAACAGCCTGGCTCAAGAGGCCAACAAAAAAAAGCTGCGCATGGCTTATCTTACCGCTGAAGAATTTGCCTGCCAGCTGGTCCAGGCCATAAAGTCCAAACAGACCGAACAGTTCAAGGCCAGATACAGGGAGCAGATCGACGTACTGCTGCTCGAGGACATCCATTTTTTCCAGGGCAAGGAGAAAATGCAGATCGAGTTTCTGTCCACCATTAACTCCCTGCAGAACCAGGGCAAAAAAGTGGTCCTGAGCAGCACGTTTCTGCCCAAAGAGCTGGATGATCTCGACTCCAAACTGGTTTCCAGGCTTTGCCGGGGTTTTATGGCTGTCATTGACAGTCCCTGCCTTGAAACCAGGCAGGAGATACTGCGGCAGAAAGCCCGGAAGCTGCAGGTGAGCATACCTGAAGAAGTGACTGATCTGCTGGCTGAGCGCATTCAGACTGATGTCAGGCAACTGGAGAGCTGTCTGAACAACCTGGTGTTCAAGGCCAGAATGCTCAAGGAGAGAATCACCCTGGAAATGGCCCTGCAGGTGCTGCAAAACTATGGCCTTCAGGAAAACAGGCTGGATCTGGACCAGATCGTCAGCTCCATATGCCGGATCTTTGATGTTCAGCCGGATAAGATCTGCTCCAAAAGCAGAAGGAAGCAGCATGTCCTGGCCAGGAACCTGGCTTTTTACCTGGCCAGAAAGTACACTGATCATTCACTTAAGGCCATCGGGCAGCGTCTGAACCGCAGACATTCCACGGTGCTCAAGGGCATTGCCAATGTGGAGCGGGAGATTTCATGTAACACCCCCATGGGCAGGCAGCTCAAGGATACTGAAAAGAGGGTGATGCCCTCCTGAGCTATAAAGCTTTCAGCTCCATATCTCCAACAACTGCCAGGTTCTGGCCAATCTGGGCCAGGACCCCGCTTATTTCGCTTCCCAGGTGCCTGCTTACATTTTTTTCCAGTCCAACCAGGCTTTTTTTATCCCGAACCAGATTGCAAAGCGCTGTGGCTGCGGCATCAGCCATAGCTCCTGATCTTGCTTTGACCGCTACAAGATCACCACGGCCGAGACTCAGAGAGTGTCCGATGCTGGCTGATGAGGAACAGACGGAACAGGGAAATTCCCGGCTGTCAATTCTTATGCCCAGAACAGCTTTTTCTTCAGGATGAGGCAACAGGGCCACTGTTCGGCTGCGGTTTGAATGCAGATAAATATCTCCGCCATTTTCAACAATGATATTCCTGGAGTTTTCCCGGAAGTGATCGGCGATATCCTGGGCTATGGCACCAGCGACCGCGGCCATCGGTCCCACCCCGAACACTTCGGCTGCCTCGGCCATCTCCCGGACAATCAGCGGCGCGCCTGGGGAGACTTTTACCGGACGCAGGCTGCGGGAAAATTCAGGATTAAGAGTGATGTAGTTGATCAGTTCCCGGCGTACCAGAAAAAGCCTGTCCAGGATCTGAAATCTCAGATCAACTGAACTGATGACGAACAGGTCGCTTTGTTCCAAAACGACCTGATAGGCTTTTTCCTGCTCTTTGGGGGCGCACAGGCTTCTGTATCCGCGGTTAGTGTTTGCAGGGGACATCTTAAAATACCACGCAGTCAGATCCAGGACTTAACCGCTTGAATGTTCCGGAAGGCACGGCTATAGTGTGCGTGAGGCCAATTAAGACCGATTTCTGGTAATCAACTGATTTGTTCATCAGATAAATGTACGTTTCAATAATAATCCCTACGTTTAACCGGGCAGGCTTCATCTGCAGGGCGGTTGATTCAGTCCTGAAACAGAGCTTTGAGGATACTCAACTCATAGTGGTCGACGACGGATCCCGGGACGATACCCGCCGGTTGCTCAGCAAATATAATGATAAGCGTTTAAGATATATTTATCAAGAAAACAGAGGCGTCTCAGCAGCCCGCAACACCGGACTGGATGCTGCCAAAGGAAGATATGTGGCTTTCTTGGATTCCGATGATTTCTGGCTTAAGCACAAGCTGAGACAACAGCTTTTTTTCATGAGCCGGACAGGATTCAGGATTTCCCAGACCTTTGAAATCTGGACGCGCGGGGGAAAAAGAGTCAATCAGGGCTTAAAGCATCAAAAGTCTGCGGGATGGATCTTTGAAAAAAGCCTCAGGATGTGCATGATCAGTCCTTCCTGTGTGATGATGGACAAAGATCTGATCCGGGAGGGCAAATATTATTTCGACGAAAAACTGCCCGCCTGCGAGGATTATGAGTTGTGGCTGCGGGTTACCCTTGAGCATCCTGTCGGCCTTGTGCCCCTTGCTCTGACGGTTAAACATGGGGGACGGAGCGATCAGCTGTCCAGAAAGATAACCGGTCTGGATCTATGGCGCATCTACGCCTTGAAACAAATTCTTGAGCAGAAAAACCTGCCTGCGGATAAAAGGGAGGGTGTCTTATCCGCATTACAGGAAAAGGCAGGTCTTTACATATCCGGTTGTCTTAAGCGGGGCAAGGAAGAAGAGGCCTTGCGCATAAAAGAACTAGCACTTCAATTGAGCGGTCAACAACGGGCTGCTGAGCGCTCATGAATAAACCTGATGTACCGGAAAAGAATTGGATAAGCAGCTTAAAAACAAAAAAAGCGGACCCCGCAAGGTCCGCTTCAATTGACAGCCTTGTGCTGCTATACGCAGCCGGTAGGCTTGGGCAAACCAGCCATTTTACATGCTCCCTTCCCAGGTCCGGAGGGGAAAAGTTCATAAATATGCTTCAGCTTGAAGCCGGTTACCTTGGACAGAATTCTTACCATCGGTGCAATACCGTTCTTTTTGTAGTAATCCTGCAGAAATTCGATCACCTTCTGGTGTTCATCAGTGAGTTCTTTAATGCCTTCGCTTTCTTTAACGTAATCCACCCATTCCGGGGACCAGTCTTCAAATCTTTGCAGGAAACCGTCTTCGTCTACTTCAAATTGTTTGCCCTTGAATTCAACTAATGCCATCTTTAATACCTCCTTGGTTGATTTTTTAAATTAAAATGCACTGACCAGGTCAGCGCCGATCCCTTCCTTTTACGAGTATTCAAAGACTTTAGCAGCCCTGGGCTGCTTGACACATTTTTATCATAAGATCGGCTTAGCTTTTTTGTCAATGATTTTTAGCCGAGAAATCAGTGCAGATATCAAAGATTTAATTCCTCCAGACATTTGCTGGCCGCACTCTGTCCGGGATCAAGCTCCAGAGCTCTTAAGAACATCTCTGCGGCTGCCTGCTTGCGGCCCTGCTGCAGGTAGCATTGACCAAGATTAACCATATCCATGACTGATCCGCTGTCAAGTTCCAGAGCTTTCTGAAAATCGTTAACTGCCAGGGCATATTCCTTTTTCCGGTAATAGGCGACTCCGCGCAGATTATAATACTCCTTGACCTGGGCATCGAGTTCAACAGCCCGGGTCAAATGTTCCAGGGCAGTGTCCCATTTGTCATGTAGCGAAAGGGCGTAAGCGGCATAAAAAGCGCTCATGGCTGCTGATTCCTGGTCCAATTGAATTTTTTCCGCCTGCAGAAAATTCCGGGCGGCCATTTCGTATTTTTCGCGCCTGAGCAGGTTTATGCCCTGATGGAAGGGGAGAAAAAAGGCATCAGGATAAATTCTGCCAAGTTCCTGCAGTTTACCTTCTGCAGAGCCGGGATCTTCCTCTTCAGCCAGAATGCGTCCCACAATCATGCCGATGCTGACCGTCTGAGTCCTTTCCCTGAACAGAAATCCGGGTACGAAATTGAAGTTGGCAGGAATTTCCAGGTCGGGCTGCATAGTGGATATGGAATAAAGCTGATAGCCCATCTCTGCAAGCCCGCGGGAAAGACTGATCAGCTCCCGGCCGATATCAGGATGGGAGATATCAGGAAGATAGCCGATATCCTTACCTGGCCCCCGGGTAAGCCAGCTGATCTGGTCCAGTGAGGTGAATTTGGGCAGTCCCGATGCTTCATAGTTGCTTCCGCTGTGAAAGTCGCCGGCCAGCTGGGCAACTTCGGTCAGGGCGCGCACGGCAGCCTTTTGCGGCGAAGTTGCCGTGCCTGCGGTTAACACTATTTCGCTGAGAGCGGGAAAAGTTTTGGGATCGTAAGCCAGTGCGCCTATGGTGGGCACGGGAAAGCCCATGGTGAAATCCTTGAGCCAGACCAGGACGCCGTTGCGGGCGAATTGGTCCAAAAGGTCCTTGAGTACGGGGTCATCAATTGATCCGGGATCAAGGGTAGGGGTTTGGGCACGCCCGAGATCCACGACCGCGCTTGTGTGCCTCTCCACCAGTTCGCAGGCGCCTTGAAGGACTGATTCCTCAAAAGTGTTGCCTGCGCTGCAGCCATTGAACTCATTCAGTTTTTTGAACCATTCAAGGGGCACATATTCTTCATGGCGGCGATAAACATTCGTAGCCGGAGCAAATGACCACCGGACAAGATCAAGGGCCTGCACGGCCCGGCTCACCGATATGTCTTCCTGCACGGACTTGATGATTTCGGAGCAGGGAATAAGCTTGTCTTTCCATCTTGTCCGGGCTTGCTTCCAGGAGAGATGCACAAAATTGTCCGGGGTGTTTAAGAAACTGAAATAAGAGTATCTTTCAGCCAGTTCCATAAGAGCGGAGCACTGAGATTGAGCCGGAGAAACGCCCTTGCCCATCTGCTGGCGTTTGGGCACTCCGATCTGCCTGGCTCTGGTACCGTAATAACTGAAATATACCGGTATGCCCAGGCGTCCGGTATCAATGCGCCTGAGCCCTTTTAGAACTGCCTGCCCATGCCTGTTCAGGGCTGCAGTGACCTTTTCCACAGTTTTGTCCGGAGGCAGAGCTTTATCGGTTTCTCCGGAATAACCTTTGGGGCAATGACCTATGCGAATCATCAGCGTTTGGCCTTCAATCTGTAGATGGTGACCTGCTCACTCTCTTCAGAGGACATTTTGTCTCCTGAAGGAGGAGCGTAAGCCACGTTTTTGTAAGAGATGTGAAAAGCCTGGCCGGCTTTCTGGAAAAAAGCGGGCGATTTGCGCCGGGAGCTGGCGGAAAGCAGGATCTGGGCATCCGGACCGGAGCGAAGGTGGTTTTTCAAAAAAGCAACCAGGGCAGGATAATAATTTTCCAGGTAAAGGATCTCTGAACCGATAACCAAGTCGTAGCTTTCATTCAATTCGTCCTTGATGAAATCAACCTTTTTCACCCGGGCCAGATCCTGCAGATTGTTGCGCAGGATATTTATCCGGGCAAAAAGCAAAGAGTCTTCGTGATTGTCGCTGATGGTCACCCTGTATCCCCTGGAAGCGGCACAAAGACCGCATAGTCCTACTCCTGCGCCGAGCTCCAGAAGTGTTTTTGAATCGCCTCCGCCGGGCATGGACAGAAGTTGGCAGCTGAGAAGCACGGATGACGGCCATATTTTGGACCACAGGGGCAGGGAAATGCGCTCGCTGGAGGTTTCGGCCAGATGTTCGATATATCGGTCCAGATCAGCTATCTGAAGAATTTCCAGGGTGATGTCCCCGATTTTCACCGGCTCAAAAACCACTTCAAACTTTTCCCCGGCTCTGGACAGCAGCTGATCCAGATCATTTATCTGCTGAAAATCCACGTTCAGGTTCCTCCAAGATCCCGGCCGGAACCGGTTATTATCCGGTTCCGGATAATTTCATACTGCAAAGGTATGAAAAGCCGGCTCACTTTTTGTCAGGCAAGCAGTCAGAAACAGAAGGCAGAATCGAGTCAACAGTGTAAGTAGCGAGGCTTTTCAGGATTGTTATGGACTGCAAGCTGATTTTCTGGTCGTTGTGTTTCATAATTATTGGAGGCGGCATCCGGATTTGAACCGGAGAATGGCGGTTTTGCAGACCGCTGCCTTACCACTTGGCTATGCCGCCGGATTCTGGAGCGGGAGACGGGATTTGAACCCGCGACTTCAACCT
>SLDX01000104.1 GCA_007125075.1 Desulfonatronospira sp. | reverse complement strand
ATGGATTCATGGCCGCCACCAGCATGAAATCCGCGGGATACTTAAGAGACATGGCCGCCCTGGAAATAGTCACCTCACCGTCTTCAAGCGGCTGACGCAGAACTTCCAGGACATGTTTTTTGAATTCAGGCAGCTCGTCCAGAAAAAGTACACCTCTGTGAGCCAGGGAGACCTCTCCCGGACGGGGATAATGTCCTCCACCTATGAGTCCGGCGTCGGAGATTGTGTGGTGCGGGCTTCTAAAGGCCCGGTTGACGATCATGGCCCTGTCCGGCGGCAATTGACCGGAAACGCTGTAAACTTTGGTCACCTCCAGGGCTTCCTCAAAACTGAGCCGGGGCAGCACCGTGGGTATGCGCTGCGCCAGCATGGTCTTGCCGCTTCCCGGAGGACCGATAAACAAAAGATTATGTCCGCCGGCCGCGGCGATTTCAATGGCTCTTTTGGCGTTCTCCTGGCCTTTAACTTCGGAGAAGTCGATAAAAAACTCTCCACTGCTGCGCCACAAGGAGTCTATATCGAACCGGACCGGATCCAGAGAGATTTCTTCCAGAAAAAAACTTACCGCCTGGCTCAGATTCCGAATTCCAAAAACCTTTATTCCTTTGACCACTGCCGCTTCACGGGAGTTGGCCTCTGGAACCATAACTGCCTCACAGCGGTCGCTGCGGGCCCGCAGCGCCAGAGGCAACGCTCCGTTTACAGGCTTTAGTTCTCCGGTCAGTGACAGTTCTCCAGCCAGATAGAAATTGTCCAGGCGTTCAGTTGGAATATATCCGGATGCAGCCAGTAAACCCAGGGCAAGAGGAAGATCGTAACTGCTGCCTTCCTTGCGCATATTCGCAGGGGCCAGATTAATGGTTATCCTGGCCGGGGGCAGCTTGTAGCCGCTGTTCTTCAGTGCGGAAAACACCCGTTCCTTGCTTTCCTTAACAGCTCCTTCGGCCAGTCCCACCATGGTAAAGGCAGGCATGCCCGCCCTGGAGTAGTCCACCTCCAGTTCAATCCTGAATGCGTCAATACCTAGAAGGGCGGCAGTGCTTATTTTGGCGAACATATGCCCCCGCGGTCCTGGTCACTGGATTCTTGAGCCAATCCTGTTCCAGCGGATTTCAGCGAAGCCTTCCCATGACCAGTAGATAACCCAGGCCTTGCCCAATATTTTCTCCCTTTCAACAACCCCCCAGAACCTGGAGTCATAGGACTCATCCCGGTTGTCGCCCAGCACAAAGTAGGAATTTTCCGGTATGGTCTTGGGACCGAATAAATCCCGTTGATCGATCACCCGTTCATCCGTAAACCGGATGTAACCTTCAGAAACTCTTTCTCCGTTTCTATACAGCTGCTTGTCTCTAATTTCGATCTCATCCCCTGGAGTACCGACAACTCTTTTGATAAAATCTTTGGACGGATTTTCGGGAAACTCAAAAACAATGACATCCTGAAACTCCGGTCCGTCGAATTCGAAAATAAACCTGTCCATAAAAGGCATCCTGACCCCGTAACTGAACTTGTTGACCAATAAATGATCACCGATCTCCAGCGTGGGAAGCATGGACCCGGAGGGAATCTTAAAGGCCTGGACCACAAAGGTCCGGATAAACAAGGCCAGAATAAGCGCGATTATCAGCGCTTCGGCATATTCCTTGAGCAATTTATGCCATCTTGGGTTCATCTATCTGTCTTTCCTTTTATTTATTGCGTTAGTGCTCTGCCGGTACCGGTCTTTGGCTGTGAAGCGGGCCAAGCGGACCAGACACTTTTCTGAACCGGGAGCCAGTTGATTCTTCGGCGTCTAAATAAAAATTACGGCAGCTGAAACAAAGAATATTAATCATCTGCGCTCAGAGCAGCCAGAAAAGCCTCCTGAGGAATCTCCACGCTGCCCATTTTCTTCATGCGCCGCTTGCCTTCCTTTTGCTTCTCCAGAAGCTTTCTCTTGCGGGTAATGTCTCCGCCGTAACATTTGGCAGTGACATTCTTGCGCAATGGAGCGATACGTTCCCGGGCGATGACCTTGTTTCCGATAATAGCCTGAATGATCACCTCGAAAAGCTGCCTGGGAATGACTTTTTTCAGCTTGAGAGCCAGGGTCCTGCCCTTATGATAGGCTTTTTCCCTGTGCACGATGACCGACATGGCGTCTACAGGGTCTGCATTGATCTGAATATCCATCCTGACCAGGTTGGCCTCGCGAAAATCCAGAACCTCATAATCAAGGGACGCATAGCCCCTGGTTAAAGATTTCAGACGGTCAAAAAAATCAAAAACAATCTCGGAGAAAGGAAGCTCATAGGTGATTATCACCCTTTTGGAAGAAAGGTAACGCATATCCTTTTGTTTTCCGCGCTTTTCCTCGCACAGGCTCAAAACATTGCCCACAAACTCGTTAGGCACATGGACCTCCATGCGCACGTAAGGCTCCATGATTTTGGCTATCTCCTGAACCGGAGGAAGCTTGGCAGGATTGTCCACCTCCAGTACCGATCCGTCCACCTTGTGCACCTTGTATACTACAGAAGGAGCGGTTGCAATCAGATTGACCTGAAACTCGCGCTCCAGACGTTCCTGGACGACATCCATATGCAAAAGGCCAAGAAAGCCGCATCTGAAACCGAAACCAAGAGCCTGGGAGGTTTCAGCCTCGAATTCCAGGGAAGCATCGTTTAACTGCAGCCTTTCCAGAGCGTTCTTCAGAGCTTCGTATTCATCCGACTCCACCGGATACAGCCCGCAAAAGACCATTGGCTTTACTTTCTTGAATCCGGGAAAGGGCTTGTCAGCCGGTTTGGTTGAAGTGGTGATGGTATCGCCTACCCTGGCATCCTTTAAGTCCTTGATTCCGGCGCAAAGAAAACCCACATCTCCCGGGCCCAGGTATTCAGCATCTTTAGGGTCAGGCGAAAATACTCCCAGTTTGGCCACCTCGAATTTCTTTTTGTTCGAGAACATCATGACTTCCTGACCGGGAACTATGCAGCCCTCCAGAATGCGGAACAGGACCATGACTCCCAGATAGGAATCATACCATGAATCAAAAATCAAGGCTCTGAGAGGGGCACTTTGATCACCTCTTGGAGCAGGGACCAGACGCACCAGTTTCTCCAGCAGGTCAGCAACTCCTGCCCCGGTCTTCGCGCTGACCAGATTGAGATCAGAACAATCCAGACCAATGATTTCCTCGATTTCCCCGGCAATGCGCAAAGGTTCGGCGCTGGGCAGATCGATCTTGTTCAGCACGGGAATAATTTCCAGATCGTGATCAAGAGCCATGTAGACATTGGCCAGGGTCTGGGCTTCCACTCCCTGGGTCGCGTCCACCACCAGCAGGGCACCGTCGCAGGCGGCCAGACTTCTGGATACTTCATAGGAAAAGTCCACATGACCCGGAGTATCGATCAAGTTGAGAATATACTCCTGTCCCTGCGGATCCTTGTAAGGTATGCGCACGGATTGGGCTTTAATAGTGATCCCGCGCTCTCTTTCCAGCTCCAGACGGTCAAGGTACTGTTCCTTTTTATCCCTGCCCGTAAGCAGACCGGTAAGCTCCATTATCCTGTCAGCCAGAGTGGATTTTCCATGGTCTATATGCGCTATAATGCTGAAATTACGAATATTGTCCTGTTTTACCATTTTATTGTTGCTGCTTAAGGCCCAATGGGAGGTGCTTAAGGAGCTCTTGTAGTTTTTATGTCGCGGTCAGTTTCTTTATCCTTTCCACGATTTCGGGCAGAGCAGTCCGCACTTGAGGGCTTAAGCCCTCCTGCATCTTCTCGGGAATAAAGGCGGCCCGGACCACGATTATGTTCAGCTTGATAACTGTATTTTCCTGCAGCTCTTTGAGCAGATTAGTGGTCGGAAACTGGTGCATGGAAAAGTCGGCGATTTTTTTGGGGTCCACCTCGTTTATGTCGATTTCCTTGATTTCCCCGGGCTCCAGGTCATCATCTGTGGTAATATCCACAATAATCACCCTTTCCGGATGTCTATCGCTAAGAATAAGATCGAACAGAAGCGGCCGGATGGATGTTCCTGCATCTATAAAGACAACGTCATCCTCAAAAGTTTTTTGCTCCTTCAGGTTTTCAATAACCATTGGTCCCAGGGCGTCATCTCCGTAAAGTGTATTTCCGCATCCAAAGACTATCACCCTGGCCTTGAACATCTTGGACCAGTCCATATGGAACTTTTCTCCCTATTAAAAAAATGAAGCCGCCTTCACAAAGTAAAGACGGCTTCTTTTATACTATTTGCAGAGTTATGTCTAATCTATTTGCCCATGGTTTCAACTAGCCTGCCCTGGGCATCCACTATGCTCACTTCAACGTTTACGCCGCCGTCCAGGCGGTGCGTGGCACAGCTCATTCACGGGTCGTAAGCTCTTATGGCCATCTCCACACGATTAAGAAGCCCCTGATCGTAGTTTCCATCCTTGATCACTGCTTTGGCGGCCTGTTTGACCGACAGATTCATGGGCGCATTGTTGTGCGTGGTGCCCACAATCATGTTGGCCATAGTTACAAAACCGTTTTCATCAGTCTTAAAGTGATGAATCAGGGTGCCTCTGGCCGCTTCCACGCAGCCCACGCCCTCTCCGGCCCTGGGTTCGATGTTCTGGGTCCTGATTTCCCGGCCGGTGATTTCAGGATCATTCAGAAGCTCTTCCGCGCGTTCACAGCACTGAACCAGTTCGATCAGCCTGGCCCAGTGATACAGAAGCGTCAGATGTGTGGGCCTGCCGAATTCTTTGCGGAAAATGTCCAGCTCCTCCTGGGCCAGGGGAGTGGCCATCCTGTCGCAGACATTTATCCTGGCCAGTGTGTTGGCCCGGTAAACTCCAACCGGATCATTCTCATCAAGCTTCAAATCACCCCATTTTCTGGCATAGGGAAACTTCAGATAAGACCAGGGCTCGGTGTGTTCACCGATATAATTCCCGTATTCAGAATACTTGAACTGGTCATAGTTTCCAT
>SLDX01000033.1 GCA_007125075.1 Desulfonatronospira sp. | reverse complement strand
TTGTACTCAACGGACCCACCAAGGAGGTGCTGACCACTGAAACTCTGAACCGGGTCTTCGATGTCCGCTCCAGGGTATACTATGATGACTATGCCGGATCCACACAGGTGGTTTTTAGAATCAGTTAGGCAGTTAGTCTCAGAGATCAGAGATCAGAGGTCGGAGATCAGAACAGAAAAAAGTCGGAAAGTGAGGCTGCGCAGCAAGGTACAGCTAACTAATAACCAATAACCAATAACCAATAACCACGCGAAGCGCGTGGCAGGCTGATAACTAATCACTGATAACTGATAACTGATAACTGATAACTGATAACTGATAACGCAAACATGCAGATCATAATAAACATCTTATTCTGGAGCATATTTTTCCAGTTTATCTTAATCGGTCCCTCTCTGGCTCAGGAAATGAAGATTCTGGATCATAACCGCATTCAGGACCAGGGCGACAGAATAATTACGGTTAATAAGCCTTTTGAGCGGATTATTTCTCTTTACGGGGCACATACGGAAAACCTGTTCAGCCTGGGACTGGACAAGGAGATAATCGGAGTGGGGATGAACGAGTGTTATCCGCCGCAGGCTCTTCAAAGGACAATATATTCCTATCAGGAAGGACCGGAAAAGTTACTGGCGGCTGGGCCGGATCTTGTCCTGATCCGGCCCATGATCGACTGGGCTTATCCCAAACTCATGGATACCCTGGAACGTTCCGGGATCACGGTAGTCTCGCTACAGCCTGGAAGCCTTGAGGAAATGTTTACTTACTGGAAAATTCTGGGCATTTTGACCGGAAGAGAAAAAAATGCCCTGTTTATGCGGGAACGCTTCAACTCAGGACTGCAGTTTGCCGATAGTCTGACAACAGGGATTGAGGCCAGAAAAGGCGTTTTTTTTGAATCCATGCACCAGCAGCTTAAAACTTTTGCTCCGGATTCCATGCCTATGCTGGTCCTGGAAGCCGCCGGCGGAAAAAATATCGCCTTTGATGCCAGACAGGTCCGGGGAACCAATATCGCCGATTTCGGCAAGGAAAGGCTGCTGGCTCGCTCCGGGCAGGTCCTTGTTTATCTGGCTCAAAAAGGTCCCATGAATCAGCCCTGCACGCAAAGAATCAAAAACAGGCCCGGCCTGCACCTTTTACCTGCTGTTCAAAACGAGCAGGTGTACACTATTGATGAATCATTGGTCTCCAGGCCGACCATGCGTCTTCTGCAGGGCATACTCGTGGTGGGCAGCCGTCTGTATCCGGAACTATTCGACTCTAACGCGGAAACAAAAATGAAAAACTGGATAAATATAAATACAAAAAATGATTTCAAGGATTACTGACCATGAAAACGACCTCCAGGCATGGCAGATTTTTCGGTATAGGAGTTGGCCCAGGAGACCCGGGGCTTATTCCGGTCAAGGCGGTAAATATCCTGAATAGTGTGGATGTTATTTTCTGCGCATCCTCCAGCAAAAACAACCACAGTCTGGCAGTAAATATTGCCGGGCCTCATCTTAAAGAAAATGTACCTGTGCGAAAACTGGCCTTTCCCATGACCATGGACAAGGACACAGCCAGGCGCTCCTGGCTGATGCACACCAGGACAATTCTGGATGAGCTGAAGCAGGGCAAAGACGCGGCCTTTCTGACTCTGGGAGATCCTTTGATTTATTCCACTTATGGCTATCTGCTCAGGTACCTTAAACAGGACCAGCCTGAACTGCACATTGAGACAGTGCCCGGAATCACCTCGTTTCAGGCAGCAGCCGCGGCTACCAACACCATTCTGGTGGAAGGCGAGGAGAGTCTTCTACTGCTCTCCGGGGTGCACGGGGGAGACAAATTGAGGGAGCTGTCATCAAAAGTGGACAGCGTGGTTTTTCTCAAAGCATACAAAAACATATCCGATATCTGCACCGCACTTGAAGAAACGGCGAGGATGGATGCCGCTTTAGGTGTTGTCAGATGCGGATTTACGGACCAGGAAATTTTTCAGGACATCAGGGAGCTTTGCAGCCTGGATCCCAGATACTGGACACTGATCATATCCAGAAAAGGCGAGGAAAAGTGAAGCCTTTACGGTTTCAGCTCCAGGCATTTCAGGCCGCCTTGCAGTTTCTGACAGTGTTGCCTGCAGGCAGGCCTGTGGACAGGGAGCAGCTCGCGGATTCCCTTCCCTGGTTTCCGGTAGCCGGCCTGATCATCGGACTGGTATCCGCCCTTGCTTACGCCCTGGCTCTGCTCATCGGGCTGCCGGTAATGGCTGCTTCATTGATCGGCGTCCTGGTCCTGTCCGGAATAGCCGGTTTTCTGCATCTGGACGGACTGGCTGATACTGGAGACGGTTTTTTCAGTTCCAGATCCAGGGAAAAGATCCTGATTATCATGCGCGACAGCCGCATTGGGACCATGGGAGTGGTGAGTCTTTTTGCCGTGCTTGGACTGAAATGGTCCGCCCTGGCCTACCTGCCCCCGGAAACGGCTTTTAAAGCCTTGATAGTGGCTCCGGTTCTGGGAAGATCCGCCCAGGTGATCAGCATGACACTTCTGCCTTACGCCCGCGCTGAAGGCGGGCTGGCATCGGTCTTTATTGCCCTCAAAAGAAGGTCAAACATGTACTTGGCCCTGGGGATCAGTGGAGGAGCAGCTCTTATCTTTGCCGGCGCAGGCGGGTTTGCCGCGCTTTTGGCGGCTGCTGCCGCCGCCGTGCTGTTCAGTCTGTGGTGCAGGGAAAAAATATCCGGGATTACAGGGGACACCCTGGGCGCGGTCACGGAGATTGTTGAAACCGCGGCCCTGCTCGCCATTTGCCTTGCAGTCTGAGTGCTCGCAAATAAAGAGCAAAGAGGCTCTATAGAGTTCTAACGGCGCTCCCGGCCAGGAACGGTCTGTAAACATTAAAGAGAAATAAAGATGAAATCAGCATTCAACTGGAGGCTGGGGACCACATCATACATCATACCGGATCATATTCTGCCCAACCTGGAATATTTGAAGGACAAGGTTGATGACGTGGAACTGGTTCTTTTTGAGTCCCCGGTTAAGTCAGGAATTCCTGATCCCGCTGAGGTAAAAAGGATGAAGTCTCTGGCCGCTGACTGGGACTTGAGCTACACAGTGCATCTGCCTCTGGATGTTCACCCCGGGGATGAGGATGAAAAAACCCGGCAAAGATGCGTGGAAATGTGGCTGCGGGTCATGGAGCTTATGCATCCGCTTGATCCTCTGGGATGGGTAGTACACTTGAACCATCCCCCGTCGCCGGATGATTCGAAATGGCCGTTCTGGAAAGAGCAGTGCCTTAAAAGTCTTGATGCTCTGGCCCGGGAGACTGATCGCAGCAGTTTATGCATTGAAAACCTGGACTACGATCACAGGTGGATCTGGCCCTGGATCCTGGAAACGGGCTTTTCCCTGTGCATGGATATAGGACATCTGCTGGTCAGAAATGAAGATACCCCCGCCTGCTGCGCTCAATGGCTCAAACATGCGCAAATAATCCACCTGCACGCGGTAGATGGGAAGGGACGCGATCACGCGGGTCTTCAGCATATGCAGCCGCAAACCCTGAGTGCTTTGCTGCGCCAGTTTGACCGGATTGATAATCCCTCACTGGTTGTGACCCTGGAAGTTTTTTCCCTGAAGGATCTGGAAGGCTCTCTTGAAGCGCTTGGTGAGGCCAGGACATGAGAAAAAAGATAATTTACATTTCCGGAGGGTGCAGAAGCGGCAAAAGCAGTCTGGCTTTAAGCATGGTCAGGAATTGCCGGAAAAAGGTTTTTCTGGCCACCGCCGAAGCCCTGGACCAGGAAATGCGCGAGCGCATCAGTATGCACCGGAAGGACAGGGACGACAGCTTTATCACAATTGAAGAACCTGTGGATCCTGCGCGGAAAGTGCTCGGACTGCCTTCTGATATTCAGGCGGTGGTCATTGACTGCCTGACTGTATGGGCAGGCAATCTGATGCATTACAATCCGGAAGGCAAAGATGAAGATTTCCCCCAGATAGACAAGCTTTTTTCGGCTCTTAAGTCTCCGCCATGCCGGATCATTCTGGTCAGCAACGAACTGGGCATGGGGCTGGTTCCTCATGATGCACTGTCGCGCAGATACCGGGATCTGATGGGAAAGATCAACCAGCAGGCGGCCGCGTTGGCGGATGAAGCCTACTTTGTTGTCAGCGGACTGTCCATCAGGCTTAAATGATCTGCCTGCAGCTGAGACACATTAAAACCTTATCTGACAAAAAAAATATTTTTTGCGAAGTTTGGTTCACGGGGTCAAGCAGATGACCAGGCCCTTGAAAGTGCAGGCAAGTGATTGCATCCGGTTTTTGAAATTAGTGGACAACCCTTACAGAATTTAAAATCAAACTTGGAAAAAACTATCAGGAGTAAGGATGAAGCTGCTTGAAAGTACCCTGGCCCGGATCAGCAGACCGGACGAACATGTAAGATCTTTGGCTCTGGAGAGACTAAACAACCAGGCCCGGCCTCAGGGAAGCCTGGGCCGTATGGAAGCTGTGGCCGCCCGCTTGGCCGCAATTGCCGGTCGGCTGGACGTCCGGCTGGAAAAAAAAGTAATAGTCACCTGCGCAGGTGATCACGGCGTCGTCCAGGAGGGAATCAGCCTCTTTCCCCAGGAAGTCACCGCTCAGATGGTCTACAATTTTGTTCAGGGCGGGGCCTCGATCAATGTTCTTGCAAAGCATGCCGGTGCCCTGGTCCGGGTGGCGGATATCGGGGTTAATTTCGAATTTGAAGCTGACCTGGATATCCTGCATAAAAAAGTACGCAAGGGAACGCGCAATCTGGCCCGGGAACCGGCCATGACCAGGCAGGAGGCCGCAGCCGCTATAGAGGCCGGAATCAGCATAGTGGATGAACTGGCATCCGGTCAGGATCTGGACCTTATCGGCACCGGGGACATGGGCATAGGCAACACCACACCATCTACAGCCATTATTGCTGTTTTTTCAGGTCTGCCGGTCAGAAATCTGACCGGACCGGGTACAGGGCTTGACGATCAGGGTGTTATGCATAAG
>SLDX01000136.1 GCA_007125075.1 Desulfonatronospira sp. | reverse complement strand
TTTTCCCTGGTCCTGGCCCTGCCCCTGGGCATAGCCTCAGGGCTGCGTCCCGGATCCAAACTCAATCTAGCCATGCAGGCTCTTTCTTCCCTGCTGGCTTCCATACCGGCCTACATTCTGGCCATTGTCCTTATTCTGATCTTTGCCGTGCATCTGTCCATTTTTCCGGTGGCCGGCTTCTCTCAAGCCGCGCATATCGTTCTTCCGGCCCTTACTCTGGGCCTGGGCCTTTTCGCCCTGAGCAACAGGCTCATCTCCTCCTCGATAAACATGGTCAGGGAGGCACCCTTTTACCTTTTCGCCAAAACCAAAGGCCTGCCCAGGTTCCAGGTCCTCCTGCGCCATGGAATGCCCAATGCCGCGGCACCGATTCTGACTTTTCTCGGACTGCAGTTCGCCTTTCTGCTGGACGGGGTAATCATTGTGGAAAATATTTTTGCCTGGCCCGGAATAGGTCACCTGCTGCTGGAGTCCATCCTGGCCAGGGATATCCCGGTCATCCAGGGTACGGCCCTGGCCATAGGCCTCATCTATGTAAGCATAAACGCCGCAGTGGATCTTGTGCTCCTGTGGCTGAATCCGGCTTCCGGATACCAGGATGGATAAGAGATGTTCAGTACGTCAAGGACACTACAGGCCATGACCCCACAGACGCGGGGCATCAGCAGAAATGCATTTTCCGGTAAAGTTGCCGGTCTGCTCCTGCTGCTTGTGCCTCTGGCTGTGGGGCTTTTCTCCCTGGCGCCGGGACTTGATCCCTTGAGCCAGAACCTCATGCACAGGCTGAGTCCTCCTTCTCTGGAACATCCCCTGGGAACTGATCACCTGGGCCGTTGCCTCCTGGCCAGGATTGCTCATGGAACTTATATTTCAATGGGCGCCGCACTGGTCATCGCCGTGTGCTCGGCAGCCCTTGGAGCGCTGCTGGGCATGATCGCCGGTTACATCAGGGGCGCCATGGATATGGTCATCGGCAGGCTGGTGGATGCCACCCTGGCCTTTCCGGGAATACTGCTGGCCCTTATGCTCGCCGGACTTACCGGGGGCGGGGTAATGGTCCTGGCAGCGGCGCTGATCATTACGACCTGGCCGGAATACTGCAGGGTAGCCAGATCAGTGTCCAGGACCCTGTCCGGGGCACCTTATGTCCAGGCCGGGGTGTTAACCGGTTTTTCAACCGGGTTTATTCTGCGCCGCTATCTGCTGTCCCAGGTGACAAGGCCTTTGTTGCCCCTGGTTTCTCTGGGCGTGGGCAAGGCCATTCTGGCCCTTTCTTCTCTGGGTTTTCTGGGCATAGGAGTCACCCCTCCGGCACCTGAATGGGGGGTCATGATCTCCGCGGGTCTGCCCTACCTCAGGGAGGCCCCGCATCTGGTCATGTTTCCGTCCATGCTTATTTTTATGACCGTTTTGGGATTTATAATTTTGTCCGGACAATTTGAAAAACACAGGACCGATTTTCAACATGCTTCAAGTGCAAAACCTGAGCATCAGGCAAGCGCGTAACGGACGCGCTCCGCTGGTTCAAAACGTCTCCTTCGACCTTCGGGAACACAGATGCCTGACTCTGGTTGGTGAAACCGGCAGCGGCAAATCCCTGATAGCCCGGGCTCTGGCCGGAATCCTGCCTTCGGGCCTTGAGCGGGAAGGAAAGATAAAGTTCAATGGCCGCGAATGCTATGGAAGAATTATGAACGGGGCGGCCGGAGAGATTTTCCTGATGCCTCAGGAATCCGCCCTGGCACTAAATCCATCCATGAGCATCCTCTCTCAGGTGGCCGAGGTATTCAGGTGGCCCCTGGGCAAAGGGCGTCTTCAATCAAGAAAACTGGCCGGGCAGACTCTTAACATGCTCGGACTGTTTAAAACCCGGCAGTACCCGCATCAACTGTCCGGAGGTATGTGCCAGAGAAGCATGCTGGCCATGGCCCTGGCATCTCCCGCCAGGCTGGTTATTGCTGATGAGCCGACCAAGGGCCTTGACGCAGGCCTTAAGAAAGACGTGGTCGGCCTGCTTGCCGGCCTGACTGAGAAAGGCAAGGCCGTCCTGTGCATCACCCATGATTTTTCAGTGGCCAGGGAACTTGGGGGTCTGGTTGCGGTCATGCTCAAAGGAAAGTCAGTTGAACAGGGCCCAGCGGAAAAGGTGCTCAGCCGTCCCGCTCACGAATACACCAGGGCCTTGATCGGCGCCCTTCCCGAAAATGGACTCATTCCATGGTCCGAAAATCCGGCCGAGATAAAATGAATGAAACCGGACCCCTTGAACAAAACAATCGGGCCCGGGAAGTGCTCGGGATTGAAGGCATCTGCAAGTCCTATGCGCAGGGACTGTTCGGCCGGAAAAAAATTGTTGTACTGAAAGATGTGCGCTTAAGCATCGAACCGTGTACCGTGACCGGCCTTTTCGGCCCTTCGGGCGCTGGCAAGACCACTCTGGGAGATATTGCTCTGGGACTTCGACGACCGGACCGGGGAAGGATCAGCTGGCTCGGACGGGATGTGCAGGGCCTGTCCGGGGAAGAAAAAAAAGCGCTGCGGCCAAGATTTCAAAAGCTGTTTCAGGATCCGGCCCTGTCTTTTGCTCCTTTTTTGAGTCTAAAGCAGTCCCTGGACGATGCCATTTGTTTTTTAAGCTCAGGCTCCAGATCGAGTGCCCAACTGCAAAAGAGAATGGATACGCTCATGCGGGAGATGAAGCTTGAGCGCGAACTTCTGGAGCGAACCCCGGACAGCCTTTCAGGCGGTGAGATACAGCGCTTTGCCCTGATCAGATGTCTGCTGGCCGATCCGGTTTTTCTGGTCGCTGACGAGCCCACCTCAAGACTTGATCCCCTGGTCCAGGCCCAGGTGGCCAGACTCATCCAGAAAACCGCTGTTCAGAAGAATCTGGCCGTCCTTTTCATCAGCCATGATCTGGCCCTGCTCCAGGCCTTATGCACCCGGATCATGTCCCTGGAGGAAGGAAGGGTCAGGCTTTTACAGCCGAAAGGATGAAGAAGCATCCGTATCCGGGAAACAGCTCGCCCTGAACAGTGTAAGGATTCTCCGGGAATTCGTGTTCATGGCGCTTTAAGTTCACAAATCCGCAGCCGGTCAACAGCTTTTCAGCCTGGACGACACTCAGACCACGACCAAATGGCAGATCCGGGTCCACCTCACAGTACATCCGTTTAAAAACTTCAGGATGTAAAAGCCTGTTCTCTTTAAATCTCTGCAGGAACTCCCTGGCACGGTCGAATGCCTTCTGCAAAGGACTCACCGGTCTCCATATACCGTCTGATATCACCACTCGTCCGCCTGCCCTTAGCAGACCGGCCCAGTTTTTCAGGGTCTCCTGAGGATATTTAAGTGTCCACAGCAGGTTTCTGGCAACTACCGCGTCAAAGGATCCCTGAGCAAAAGGCGGATCATCAGCCCCGGACCTCAAAAAATCTATGTCAAGACCCATATCCCTGGCTTTTTTCCCAGCTATGTCCAGCATGTTCACGGAAATATCGATGCCGGCAACTATAAAGCCCTTATTGGCCAGACCCAGGGCCAGAAAGCCCGTGCCGGTGCCGGCGTCAAGCACTCTGGATCCCGGCGGCAGATCCACCGCCCCGGCAAAAATTTCCACCCAGGGTTCATGCCGGCAGGAAGTGGCGTCAAAGCTTTCGGCCCTCCAGTCCCAATATCTCTGAACAGGCTGCAATAAAGACATATCAATCATGGAATGCTCCGCCCTTTGTGTTATGAATTTTTCATTTATAACACGAAAAACCAGGTGTCAACGATTCCCTGGTCATTATACCATGGGCACGGTATACAGGATAGTCCTGCCCGGGACTGAAGAAGAAAGGCTGATGGAGATAAGAGGCAAAATCCGGGACCTCCTGAAAGAGATAAACAGCGAGCTTTCTGTTTTGAACCCCAAAGCCGGGCTTCCCGGTTCAACAAAATGTCCGCAGGTGAGATTCTGTGTGTTTCCTCACGTTTTCAGGAAGTCATGCGTATTGCACGCAAAGTGCATCACTTAAGCGACGGGTCTTTTGATCCCACAGCAGCTTCGCTTATTGATGCATGGGGATTCGGAGAGGCCGGCGAGGGCTTCTAATTTCATTGATCACTTCTTATAAAACTGACGGCCAGCAGACCATAGAAGCCGCTCAAGAGTACTACAAGGAGATCCACTTTACTGACTGGCCTTAAAAGCCATTTCCTTTTGAAAACTATAAATAAGGCCCCAGCAATGATCACACCGGCCACAGACCATGGTCCTCCGGTTCCAAGGCCGAGCCTTGCCTGATCAAGATTGTCACTGGCCAGTTTTATCTGAAAAGGGAAGAAAAAATCACGTGCTCTGCCTGAAAACTTATCCTCCGGGTCAGATCTCTCAAGAAAAAAATCAGCAACAGCACGGAAGTCCCTGTCCATGGCCAGACCATAGATACCTTCAGGGCCGCTGACGACGGCAGTACGGTAGAGGGGGTTGACCAGGAGCTTAAAGTCCATGCTTGGAGGTTCAAAGTTGTCCACGGGAATCCGGATCAGCCGGTAATCATCGTAAGAAATCAGAAAGATTTCTCCCTGGGTGGTGAACACCACTCCATAAAATTCCATCCGCCGGTTTTCGGAAATGACCATGTCAAGGATGTCCAGTCCCGGATCTATGCCTGTCCTGACAACATCCGGCTGGTTCAAAACCCGCTTGATGTGGAAGACCTGCCCTGAATAATCCCGGACGAAATATCCCTCATCAAATGGCTTGAGGTTGGTGGGATTGCCGCTGATGACAGTAGCGGGAAACACAAGCCCTTTTTCCTTGAGGGCCTGAGTGAAAATCCGGGTCAGTTCGCTGTCTATCCTGTTGTAATCGGCATTTATAAACTCCATGCCTTTGCTGGTAATCCTGAACATGTCTTCAGGGAATGGTATCATGGGAACCCCGGGATCGTTATTAAAAAGCGGGTAGAGATCAATCTGCTGACGATTGACCCTGATCTGGCGGGATTTGATCTCAACGGCCTGTCTTCCCGCCCTGATGTCTTCAAGTTCAAAGCTTTGACCATCAATGA
>SLDX01000017.1 GCA_007125075.1 Desulfonatronospira sp. | reverse complement strand
CGAAGTCCTGACTATGCCTTCACCGTCGGTGATCAGTTCCTCGTAAAGCTTTTCGCCGGGGCGCAGTCCGGTGTACCGGATTTCAATGTCTTCATCAGGCACCTTTCCGGACAGGCGGATCCGGATTGTTGACTATAAGCCTGACAATGCGCCTGGTGCCCCGCAAACAGCTTTCTCCTACCGTGACTCCGGGGATTTTGGTCCGAATAACATCGGCAATAACCCTTAATGCGGAACTCATCTTTTCCAGGGTTTGCTCCCTGGGTTCGAGAGGCAGCCAAACCAGATCAATATCAATAGAAAGCCTTGGCATATCTCGCACAAAAAGATTGATTGCAGTACCGCCCTTCAAGGCGAACCGCTTTTCCATAGCAATGTATGGCATAACCTTCAAAATCAGCTGCACCTGCTTAAAATATGGGCTGTCTTTCATATCCGCTACATGCTGCCTTGCTGCCGGGGATTGGATGGGGGAACAGTTATGCCGTACTTGGCATCCAGTCGTCCTCCCTTATAGATCACCCGTTTCCCCTTGCCCATATTGATCCTTGCGGTATTTATGTCCTCAAGCCAGGGATGGCCGCTTTGTTCCGAAAGATAAAGAAACAGCCGCTTGACTTTTACTGATGCGCATTGTTCCAGAAGAATTTGAACCAGGTCAGGCCGCAAGGTAGCCAGGCCTTCCATCAACAGCCCTGCCTCCTCAAAAGATTCCCGGTCAGGCACAAGGTATAAAAGCTCCATCATAGCCCGCTCCGGCGTGGAAAGCTTGATGGAAAACGATCCAAGACTCTTGTGGGTCAGTCCAATATCAGTATTACTGGAAAAGAGGTTGGCGGTGGTGTATCGAATCGACGCCCCCCAATCATATTGCTTAAACCAGGTGGGAAGCCGGGTCCCGGGTTGGGCGAAAAGCGAAAGGATGCCGCCTGTTCCCAAAGGCAGGAAATGGGCATAGCCCTGCAGTTGCAATGCGGTCTTGTCAGCTATGTGTACTGGAAGGCCCAGCTGGTTCTGGACAGCATTAAGCCCCCCCTTCCAATCAAAAACATCACCGGCCCGCACGTAGGCACCCCTGCCCACGCTTCGGATCCAGCCGTTTTTTTCATATTCATGTACCAGCTGCTGGTAAACCCCTTGCGATTTCAGCCAGGAGGAGACAACAACGCTGCCATGGGGCCAGGCTTGAAGCAGTCGGTTTAATATATTTCGCTTTTCACTAGTCATGCTTGTTCATTTAGCATGAAAACAAACCACATGCAAGCAATGAAGAAGTGAAGTGTGTAATTGTGTAATGGAGAATCACAATTACCCAAAAGGCCAGCCCTGCCTGCCTTGCCTGCCCCGTGTATTCTCCTCCAATACACTGGGGTGAAATATTCATCCCGTGAAACCTTCTTTCATTTCACTGGGATTTACCCCACTTGCCTTGTGAAACCTTCTTCTGTTTCACTGGGTGAAACACAGCCCAGGGCTGTCAAGCGAAAGCGGGTTTCATCAGGGGTCGAAGATCAGCGTAGTTTACCCGGTTAACCTTCTTCCAGTTAACTAAGCGAATTACACTGGGGACTAACCGATTCACTCTCCGAGCTGCAAGCTCTACCCTCTCTCCGAGCCGGAAGCCGGCCTGGAAGCCCTACGGGCTGGAAGCGGAGCTGGAAGCCGCCTCATTGACTTCTGACCTCTGATCACTCATCTCTCACAACTCACCTCTGATCTTCGTCCTCTGACTTCTGACCTCTGACCTCTGGATTTGCGCAGGCGATGAAAGCTATATATGCGGGGAAATGCATTCCAAGTGCACGTTGTCCTGTGTCCCGGCCAGATTCATCATGGCCTCTGTAAAGCCGGAATGGCTGAAGAAAACATAGTGTTTTTCAGGGGTGCCCGGCAAATGAACGTTTTTTGCCTTTTCCCTCAATTGCCGGTAAACATCCGCGTCCACAGGCCCGGCAGTATACTTGCATTCACCGAATACCGCATGCTCCCAGTTCTCAGTGCTGCCCAAAAGATCTATCTCCACATCCTTGTCCCACCACCTGCCTGCCTGGATCAGCTGAATGTGCGGCGATTTGCCAAGTCCCTTGTGCATAAGCCTTTGCCTGCATATGTCTTCGTACACAAAACTGACATGGCTTGACCTGAATTGGTCTTTGATCTTTTTCAGGACTCTTTCAGTATGCTCAATCTCCAGGTAGCTCCTATAAGGATGGACGAACTTGAACCAGAAGCTGATGAAATTGTCTGTAATTCGGTACAGGCCTTTTTTGCTTTTTTCCGGATTCTTTTCAGTGATGGGAACTTCTCTGACAATGAGATCCAGTTCCTGCAGAGTTTTCAGGTATTTTGTCAGCCCGGAATGATTCAGGCCCAGGGCGGAGGAGATCCTGCCCAGCTTTCTGTTTCCGGCGGCTATGGTTTTGATCAGGGAAAAGTAAGTGCCTGTTTCGCCGAATTCTTTTTCCAGTAAAAATACCGGCTCTTCGAATAAAAAGCTCTGCCTGGACAGGATATTTTTTTCTATGGCCTGGAAGATGTCCGCAGCTGGAGAAAACAGTTCAATATATTTGGGCACCCCCCCGGTCACGGCATAGTATTCAATGAGGTTCATGCGCCGAGGGTTCTTGAAAAAAAGCCCGTAATCCTGATATGTAATCTGGTCCAGCCTGATCTGCCCGGTCCGTCTACCATAAAGCGGACTGGAATAGGAGAGAGCCTGTTCCACCATCATGCCCACGAGCGAGCCGCAGAGAATGACCATGGACCTGGACTCGGCCAGCATCTGGTCCCATATTTTCTGAAAAATGGAAGGAAAAGATGTCCGGGCCTTTCCCAGGTATTGAAACTCATCAATGGCAATGATCTTCTTTTCTCCAGGCTGGTGCTGGTTAAGCACGGAAAAGATTTCATCCCATTCCAGAAGGACATCTTTTTTCAGTAAGGTGTTCTGTGTGAACTCCGAGACCGCGTGTTGAAAGTTTCTCCTGTTTTCCCGTTCTGATTCCTCTGTGGCCACAAAATAGAACGCGTTTTTTTCCTGAATGAACTGTTTGATCAGGGTGGTTTTTCCTATCCTTCTGCGACCATAAAGAATCACCAGCGAGGCCCTGTCCTGAGCGAATTCTTCCTCAAGGAATTGAAGTTCTTTTTTTCTGCCAATAAAAAGGGTCATATGGGCATCATATTTTCAGAAACCGTTACTGTCAATTATTATAAATAATTTTATCATAATCTGAATTATAATTTTTGCTGGATTTTGCCAGGTAGTTTCAAGACCTGCCCAGGCCGGGCTTAAGAATCTCTGCCCACCCCAGTACCATCACAAGGCTGAGCTACAGGGCAGGCGAAACACCCCAGTGAACTGGAAGAAAGTACACGGGGCAGGCACGAAATAACACGAAATAAAGACAAAAACATTATATCTTTTCACTGCTGGAAAAGCTCAGCAGTAAAAAACGTATCGCTTGCGGAGGAAGCCCATATAAAATCTCTGCCCACGGAACACACGGAAAAGCACGGAAATTTAATTCTATGCCGCCTTGCGGCGGAAGCCTTATCTGTCGGGGGCTTTTCCCCGGCAGATAAATGCAATTTCTTTCTTCCGTGTCCATCCGCGTGTTCCGTGGGCAAAACTCTTCCTCTTCTTCTTAGCCTATACCACCATCCGCTTATATTCCAGCTTGGGATAATGCCCGAAGTTTGCCAGCAGCCCCACCTGCATCCCGCTGCCATGCAGATAATTGAGCAGCTGAGCTCGTAAACTCTCTGGTTGTTTTAGGGGTCTGACCCCAAGCTAGCTCTGTAAAAACTTAATATAATTGACGATATGCCGCATTTTTGAATGAAAGTATGCGGAATTTTCTATTATGCTTTGATATCATTGACTTTTTTCGATTCAATTTTTTCATTTATGCTGCTGTGTTGTCCAGCTTGGCAACTTATGAGCTTCCTTCCTGAGCACCTCAATCCTTGCCTTTGGATCCTCGTTACTCACCCCTGAAACCTTAGTCCTTGATACTTGACAAGCTGTTTAGCAAAACATATTGTGATTTTGGAGGCTTTGATGGCGTAAGCTGTCATTGCCTTTTTTTATGTCTCTGTCTTGGAGTGCAAATCATCAATGATCGAAAAGCTCCAGATAACAAAATTTTCCTGCCCATCCACCTGGCGCGCTGTACGATATCTCAACTGGGAAACCTGATCCCCCAAAGACTTGAGTTCAGGTCTTGCAGGTTCTGACATCGAACCAACCTGAACACCCCAGGCCGTAATGTAGGCGACCAGATCAGCGATTTGCACTGCTGTGGTCAGATCACTATGGACAAAAAAAGGCTCAGGCACAATCCTTGATGAACGCATGCGACCCTTTTTCGTCCTCAAGAAATACGCCTCCATCTGGTTGAGCAACAAATGGCAACGCGACTTTTCAAGTTCGTCAAACACTACTATGCCCATTGGCTCGGACGCTTTATCCTCAAGATAATAAAAAAACCTTTCAAACAAGAAAGCATAATCTTTTCTCAGGTACTCGCCCTCAACAGGGCGATCCACGGAATTATCCACAATGCTGGCAAAGAAATGAACTCTATGCTGGGCGCACAGCTCCAACAGGCCGGATACAAACGCTATCTTGGCTTGCCCAAGGGCGGTAAGTTCTTTTTTTTGTTATTAAAGGATCTTTTGCCAGCCCCTTGTGCAAGCAGGATCTGACCAAATCTCTGCGCTGGTCAGTTGCGATTTCCGAATTCTGTGAGGCAAGACGGAATGTCTTACGCTTGAGCAATTTTTTAGCCTTCAGTTCCAGATTGCCCTCAGAAATCCGCATGCCGAAAATATCCTTTTCCAGATCATGAATCCTCTGGATAAGATTCCAAAGTTCACTGTCCTGAATGGAAACACCGGCCAGAACCTCATATGGCGAAGCCTTGCGATCCTGACCGCTTTCATCTATGAATAGAAAATAGGCCAAAACTACTCCGTAAAAATATAGTGGTTAAGTGGTTAAGTGGTTAGGCATTATACAACAGTTTCTCGTTCTTCGTTCCTCGTTCTTGGTTCTTGGTTCTTGGTTCTTGGTTCTTGGTT
>SLDX01000024.1 GCA_007125075.1 Desulfonatronospira sp. | reverse complement strand
CAGACAGTCTTCAAAATCGGGAGGGCAAAATGGCCACTTACAGGATCCATCCGTTGGTAATCGGCACCAAGCGCTTTGACAAGTCCATGATGACCTATCAATACGGCTACGGCACCCCGTACATCATCCCCATATTTGCCTGGTATCTGGAGGGGGATGGACCAAGAATACTGGTGGATACCGGAGAGATGAGCCCCATTGCCTCAGAAGACCGCAAAGAGGATCTGGGAGCAGACATTTACTCTTTTGAACAGGGGCTGAAACAGGTGGGTCTGACACCTGAAGACATCGACGCGGTCATCCACACCCACCTGCACAACGACCACTGTGAAAATGACTATAAGTGCGTCAACGCGGAGATTTTTGTGCGTCCCGAAGAGCTTGAACACATCCACGATCCGCATCCTCTGGATTACAGGTATCTGGAGGATTACATGCTGGACGTGGAAGAAAACGGCCAGATCCGAATCATTGAAAAGGATCTGGAGCTGTTCCCGGGAATAAACGTCATGCATACCCCGGCGCATACCGAGGGAGGGCTCAGCGTTTTCGTGCAGACCGCTCATGGGACCGCGGTCATTACCGGGTTCTGCGTGATCAGGGAAAACTTTAATCCCCCAAAGGAAATCAGGGCCATGGAAATGGAACTCATTCCTCCGGGAACCGTGGTCAACCCCTGCCAGGCATACGATATTATGCTCAGGGTCAAAGAAAAAGCTGACATTCTTCTGCCCCTGCACGAACCCGGGCTGGCCGGAAAAGTCATCGGATGACAGTCCGTGCAGGAGCCGGGGCAGTGATCAGGCAAAGCTAATCCAGCTCATGCAGGGCCGTTCTTAACTGATCCAGCCAGATGCCGACCAGGTCAGCGTATTCCCCTGTGCCCTTGAGCACCACTTCAGCTTCGATTCCTGCGCGTTCCAGCCTTTCTTTCCAGGGATCATCGTGTTCATGATGGTGGTGGTGATGGTGATCTTGCTCACCATGTTTTTTTCCGGCTATATCCTCCAAAGCGTGGGCTCCGACCACGGACATGAACGGGAGCAGATAGGCCCTTTTGATTCCTCTGGCCTTCAATGTTTCCAGGATGTCCTCAAAAGACGGGCACTGCTCACCCAGGTGGCCCAGAGTGGCCAGAAATACATTTTCATCCTTCTGCTGCAGCATATAGGCCAGAGCCTGATAAAAGGCGTTGGCCGGATGGTATGTCCCGTGTCCGGCCCAGATGACCGCTTCTTCCGGGGTTCTGTCTTGAGGCAGATTGTCAAGCATAGCGTCCCGGACGCGGGCCATTTCCTCAGGTGTGCCGAGCAGCGGTGCGCCAAGGGTTATGCGCTTGAGTCCGCTCTTCATATTCTGAAAGGCTCCCACTACGGAGCGCAATTCATGGAACTCCCTGCCCGGAATGGTATGCAGGGACTGCACCGCCACATGAGTGAAGCCTTCATCCTCCATTCTGGCCAGAGCCATGGCCGGGGAATCGTAATGCTCGCCCTTTCTGGCCAGGGAATGCCTGACGATCCTGGAAGTATAGGCCCAGCGCACTGGAATGTCCGGAAAAGCTTCTCTGGTCATGCGCTCAATATTTTCCAGAGCTGGAAGGGCTTGAGTTTTGCTGGATCCGAAAGCAGCCAGCAGAACACCTTTTTTGTGATCTTTGCGCGCTTCCGGTCCATGATGGTGATGACCATGATCATGATTGTGACCATGATCATGACTGTGGCTGTGGTCGTGATGATCATGTTCATGGCCGTGATCGTGGTTACTGCAGCCGTGGCTGTGGGCCTGAGCCTTGTCCGCCTGAGCCGCGAGAAGAACAGGCAGGGCAATTAAGAAAATCATCAGCGTCAATATTTTCATTTCGCGCTCCTTTGTTTCAAAAGTTTTAAAATGCATAAAAAAACCCGCACATGCGGCGGCCGGAAGCAGTCATCAGGCTGCTGTCACAGCTGGAGCAAGTGCGGGATTTCCCTTTTTTATCCTGCGCACCTTAAACGGAAAAGACGCTCCTGTGGCCGAGGAGTTCTATCGATTCCGCAATCACCCGGGCAGGTCTTCTGACTTCCGGATCTGTCTATTAACCGCGCCTTCCCGTTCCGCACTTATTTTTCAGCGATAATTGAGCGTTATATAAAAGTAAGTGCGGGACAGTGGCATCCTGCGGCTTTCGTCCCCGGTTACAGCGGCGGGCCCGTCCCTGTCTTGCACAGGGTTCCCTGTTAAGCTCAGTTGAGCACCCAGGTGATGCAGAAATAGTTTTTCATTAAAAAACCGGTCCTGTCAACCTTTCCGGCCGGGAAAACAGGGGCGGCTTCCAGCAGGATTCACGCTTCCCTGACATTTCAAAAAAGTAAGTTGACAAAAGCAGAATAAATGAAGATAAAGAAATTCATTATCAAGGGGAAAGAAATTATTATGCAATCGGCTAGAGAACAATTTTTCCAGTACCTGGCCCGCAAAAAGCTTCGCTTTACTTCACAGCGGGCGATCATCTTCGATGTTTTCTGGAGCGTGGACGGGCACGTTTCTCCGGAAGAGCTTTACCGGCTGACCAAGGAGAAGGACCGGTCCATAGGACAGGCCACTGTTTATCGGACCTTGAAGCTGCTTTCCGACGCGGGCATTGCCCGGGAGGTTGATTTCAGCGATGGAGTAACCCGTTATGAACCATATTACGGGCAGAAGCATCACGATCATCTCATCTGCCAGGAATGCGGAAAGAGCGTTGAGGTTGTGGATCCCAGGATCGAAAAGCTTCAGGAAGAGCTGGCCTGGCAGCACGGGTTTACCCTGAGCGGGCACAGCATGTACCTCTACGGCTGTTGTTCACAGTGCTCCGGTAAACAGGCGTAGTGTTTCGGGCAGAAGCACGAGCTTATAAAGTAGCATACAAAAAATTTGATACTGAAAATCAATAATAACATCAAAAGCAAGTGCAGGCATTTTTTCGTTCCACTGGGAGCAGTAGGCTCAAGTAAGCTACAGAAAAAAGTCTGCGAATTATAATTAAATTATTTTCGGAGGTTGAATGAAGCAGCAGTCCATTTCGATCCATAGATACTTAAGCCTGAAAGCAACTCCTGAAGGCAGGGGAAGCATATTTCTGGGGGCTGTAAAGCAGCTGGAAGTCCTGGGGAGCATCTGGCCCTGGTTCGGAAGAGTTTACAGCAGATTTTTCTACAGCCGGATGCTTTCGGATGAGATCGCCTTTTCCGGGATCAATCCTGGCATGCGCGTACTTCACGTGGGCTGCGGCCCCCTGCCCATGACCGCGCTTGCCCTGGCCGGCTTCGGAGTCAGGGTCACTGCCGCGGATCTCGATCAGCAGGTGCTTATAAGGGCGCAGAATGTTCTTGATGCATCAGGTTTTAAGGACCGGGTCAGCCTGATTTCCGGCTGCGGGAGCAGGCTTGATTATTGCGGATATGACGCAGTGTGGATGTCTTTGCATGTTCATCCGGTGCAGCAGACCCTGAAAAGGGCCATGGACATGATCAGACCCGGCGGAAGAATCGTCCTGCGGGGTCCAAAAGGCTGGCTCTGCCGTTATTATCCCCGGGTGGAGGATCTGCTTCCGGAAACCGGTTTTGACTGTATTCAGAAAAACCAGATTCTGGGCAAGAAAAGCATTGTCCTGATCAAGAATTTAACCGGAGAAGACCAAAGCAGCTGAAAAGGCAAAAAAATTTTTCTTGACAAGGCTTTGAAAATATAATTTGATAACAACATTCAAAGTCAAGAAAGCTTGACTTTTTTAAACGATGTTCTATTGATACTGAAAATCAATATATCTTAAATGCAGATAAATTTCTGTGTTTCAGAGCGAATATAAGGAGCCTGCAAATGCTTAAGATGTGGTTTGGACGCAAGAACGACCTGCATGGTTTAAAAGACTGTCCGCACCGCCCTGCTGAATGTGATCACTTCCGAACACTTGACTGCCTGCAACTGGATGAAGAAGCCGAGATCGAATCCATTCCTGAACAGGCCCTCCTGGAAGCTCTGGGTTTCAGGCCGGGCAAAAAAGTCTGTCTGCGCTGCCGGGCCCGTTTCGGAGGTCCCCTGGTAGCTGAGATCGAAGGAAGACACACTGCCCTGGGTCGATCCCTGGCCAGGCAGATAAGGCTGCGCAAAAGATCCCCCCTCTGCCCTGAGAATGAGTAAGACGCATGTTCTGCTCATGGGCCCACCCAATGTGGGCAAGAGCGTCATTTTCAACCACCTGACCGGTCTGAGCGTTAGCTGCGCCAATTATGCCGGGACCACCGTCGAATTCGTTGCCGGAAAATCCAGGATTGACGGCCGGGACGTTGTGCTGGTCGATGTTCCGGGAACCTATACCTTAAACGCGACCAACCAGGCCGAACAGGTCGCCGTGGATATGCTCAGCGGCCGGCACAAGCCGGGAACCGAGAGCACCTGTTCGCACTGCCGCGAAGAAAGCAATGTCTGCGCGGACGATCTGGGCGAAGCTCCGGCCGCGGTCATCTGCGTAGTGGATGCCAACAACCTGGAAAGCAGCCTCTACCTTCTGTTTCAGGTCCTTGAGTTCGGTCTGCCCACGGTGGTGGCCCTGAACCGGGTGGATCTGGCCCGGGACAAAAACATCCGCATAGACTGGGACCTGCTCTCGCGCCATCTCGGGGTTCCTGTGGTGCCCACCGTGGCTGTGGAAAAAAAAGGTTTTGCCGAACTCAAGGCAAAACTAAAAGATCTTCTCGCGCATCCGTTTCAGCCCCGGGTGAACTGGACTGCGGATAAGCACTGGGAAATGGCGGAAAAACTGACCCGGGAAGTGGTCTCCGGTGAAGGTGTAAGGAGCGCGTCCAGGAGAAGACGCTGGGGAGAAAAGCTGGTTCAGCCCTGGCCCGGGCTGCCTTTGGCCCTGATCATCCTGGTGCTTGCCTTTGCCGCTGTTGTGGGAATCGGGATGCAGCTGCGCCAGCTGGTGCTTCTGCCGATTTTCAGGGGCATGATCATCCCTCAGATCGTAGCCGGAGTACAGGCGGTGGTGCCTCCGGGCACCATCCAGAACATCATGATCGGGGAATACGGCTTTCTGGTCAAAGGCATTGAATGGCCCTTCACCCTGGTCATGCCCT
>SLDX01000023.1 GCA_007125075.1 Desulfonatronospira sp. | reverse complement strand
TTGACCGCCTTGTTCCTTTCTCTGGCTTTCAGGTTCTGCCTGTGCCTCTTGGCTGCTGATTTAATGTTGGGCAAGTTTTAAACCTCCTGTCATTGTATAAAAATTAATCAACCATTAAACCTCGCATACTATCTATAATTTTTTCGATATGTCAAGATGAATAAACGGCATTAATAAGCTGCTGAATAAATTAAACACTTAACTTCGGATTCACCTTTGTTTGCCTCCGGATCATCAGACCTGCAAAGCTGAAAAATCGGCCAGCTTTTCAAACTTTTTTGCTAGAAAATTCAACATATTAATTCTATTTTGTCTTAATTTGACATCATCACACATAACCATAACATGATCAAAGAAACCGTCAACATAGGGCCGCAACGCGTGCAGCTTGGCAAAAAGAACTTGAAATTCCTCTCTTTTCCAGAGCATGTCCCAATCTGACATGATTTCTTTAATGGCCCGATCCAGTCTTAGTTCATGCTCTTCCTGCAGCATACTGGGATCATAGTCTTCACTTAAAACCACTCCTGCATCGCCTGCCTGCTTGCGGATAATATTGTCAACCCTCTTAAAGGTAAGTACCGCCGCTTCAAATTCATGGTGAAGACTGAAATCCCTGAGAGCAAAAAGTCTATGCTCCGCAGAAAGGATATCTAAAAATCCGCTTTGGATGATCGCTTCCACAAGTTTGCTGTCAAAACCTCTGGATTGCCAGTACGCCTTTAGCCTGGCCGCGAAAAACTGCAGCAGTTTTTCCAGAGCCTGCTCAGGATCCTGCTTCCATTCGACTTCAATGTAAGTTTTGCAGGCAAAAGAAAATAAATCTTTAAGATTTATTCTCAGCTCGTGTTCCAGGATGATCCGGATCATTCCCAGAGCCTGCCTTCTCAGCGCATAAGGATCCGAGGCACCGCTGGGCAGCATGTCCAGACCAAAACACCCTGCCAGATTGTCAGCCTTGTCCGCCAGGGAAACAATTGCCCCTTCAGAAGTCTTTGGGGGCGTGGATTCAGGTCCCAGGGGCAGATAGTGTTCATAAACAGCCCTGGCTATATTGTCATTATAGCCTGCGTGAGCGGCATAAATTCCTCCCATTATACCCTGCAGATCGGGAAATTCTCCGACCATCTCGGATACAAGATCCGCCTTGCATATAAGTGCGGCAGTCTGCACATCTTTTTTTTCAACAACATGGAGATGATCGCAAAGATAACCGCTGATGCGTTCTAGACGCCTGGCTTTTTCAGCCATGGAACCCAGAGGAGCCAGAAAAACAACCTTTTCCAGCTTCTCCCGCCATTCATCAAGAGATGCAGCCTTGTCCGCTTCCCAGAAAAACCTTGCATCCTCAAGTCTTGCTTTAAGAACCCTCTCCCAACCTTTGCGTATCAGTGCGGGATCATCAGGATTATTGTTTATTATTGCAACAAAATAAGGTAGAATCTTGCCCTGTTCATCATTCAGCCCGAAACTTTTCTGATGCGTCTGCATGCTGGTCAGCAGAACTTCTCTGGGCAGTTCCAGGTATATAGAATCAAAACGGCCAAGAATCGGTTTAGGATATTCGGTCAGGTTAACGTTTTCCTGTACAAGGACATCGTTTGCAATGATCAGGCCTTGGATACTTGCGGCAAGTCGCTTTAATTCGCTTTGAATGAATTCCCGCCGCGTTGTGGAATCGAGAACAACTTTGCCCTGTTCCTGGATAACCTCGAGATATTCAGAAGCCCTGCTGATTTTAAAAGGTCCAGGCCCAAGAACCCGATGTCCATAAGTCAAAAATGACGAGCGCACATCAGATACCTGAAAATCGATTACCTGTTCGTCCATCAGGGCCAGTATCCATCTTATCGGGCGTCCGAAAGTAAAGGACCCGGACCAGCGCATTTTTTTGGGAAAGCCGAGGTCTTTGACTGCATTTACACATATTTCGGGAAGAATATGCTCACTGTTTCTGCCTCCAACGGTTTTCTGCAATGCCAGGTAGCTGCCCTTTTCCGTTTCCCGGACAATAAGCTCCTTGACGTCCACCTGCTGGGACCTGGCGAAACCCAAACCGGCCCTGGTAGGATTGCTGTCCTGATCCAGACCGATGGACACTGGAGGACCGAAAATAATTTCTTTTTTTTGCCTCTGAACACGTTCAAGACCGTAGACACAAGCGCATAGCCGCCTTGGAGTGGACAAGGCCAGGATCTTTTCACAGTCAAGCATTTGAGCATCCAGATTACGGCTCAGATTACTCTTGAAATCCAGGGTCAAGACTTTCAGAAAGCGGGCAGGCATTTCCTCAAAACCGATTTCCAACACAAATTCAGGCATTTGCTTGTTCCTTTATTCCAAAGCATACTTCGGACATAAGGCATAAGACAGGTTCATCTTTGCCTGTACGATATTTCAAAGTGTTTTATCGTCTAAAAATTATCAGTATTTATGAGCTTTTCAGCAGGGGGTGGTCCATACTTTCCCGTTGTTCCCTGTAAAGAGCGGCAATTTTTGATGCAAGATTTCTGACTCTGGCGATATATCCTGTGCGCTCGGTGATGGACAAAGCCCCTCTGGCTTCCAGAAGGTTGAAGGTATGTGAACATTTAAGGCAGTAGTCATAAGCGGGAAGGACAAGTTTTTGTCCGCAAAGTCTTTCGCATTCTTTTTCAAAATTATTGAAGTGAGCAAGAAGCATGTCGGCATTGCTCAACTCGAAGTTGTACCTGGAATGTTCCCTCTCCCCCTGCTGATGAACATCCCCATAAGTAAGCTCTCTGTTCCAGGCAAGATCATAAACCGACTCCTTTTCCTGCAGATATATGCATATCCTTTCCAACCCATACGTAAGTTCAACGCTTACAGGTTCCAGATCAATGCCTCCGACCTGCTGAAAATATGTAAACTGAGTGATTTCCATGCCGTTCAGCCATACTTCCCAGCCAAGTCCCCAGGCACCCAGAGTAGGCGACTCCCAGTCATCCTCAACAAAACGAATGTCGTGTTTATGGTCCTCAACACCCAGAGCTTTCAAGCTCTGAAGATAAACATCCTGGATGTTTGAAGGACAGGGCTTTAATATTACCTGGAATTGATAGTAATGCTGCAGTCTATTGGGATTTTCCCCGTAGCGTCCGTCTGTTGGGCGCCTTGATGGCTCAACATAAGCTGTTTTCCATGGTTCAGGCCCGATAACCCTTAAAAACGTGGCCGGGTTGAATGTTCCTGCCCCTACCTCTATATCATATGGCTGATGTATCACGCAGCCGTAATCGCTCCAGAACCGCTGCAGATTCTGCATTACTTCCTGAAATAACATGCTCGCTCCAACTCAGCTGACAAAGTATTACACTATTTCATTTCATTGAAAAATTTTATATTGCAAAGTAAATCCATCCAGAAATTTCCGTTCATACGCAACTTACTCCAGATGATACTGAACATATGCGTCCACTATGCGAAAACAGTCCTGAAGCACTTCCTGTTCCGGATTCCAGGCGATCCAGTCCTTTGGTCGGGTGAGGCGCAGTCTGTCCAGAAACATTAACGATTTTTGTCTGGCTTTAAAGCCCTGGTCGCTGTTTCGAACGCATCCGGAACAGACCACCTGACCGTTGTCGTACAAAAAGCTGGGACGCTCAATTTTCGAAAGGAGGAGTCCGCACCTGGAACATGAATTGAATAAAGGCTCATAGCCATGCATAAACGTTGCCTTGGCCTTGAAGAGCAAAGGGAAAAAGGACGGTACCCGGACCTTATTGTCCAGGAGCAGAAGCGAGTCCAGCATCAGGCTGTAAACAGCCGAGGAATCGTCACCCTCCAGGCAAATCTGCTGAACGAAGCGTATACAGTTTGCAGCAATCCCTAAATTGTCCCGTTGGGTTTTCAAAGTGCTGAAGCCATTTATCAGGGTCCCCTCTTCAAGGGTGAGGTATTTTTTTCTGGAACCGGCATTAATAGTGAAAAGAACCAGGTTGAGACTGTCCAGACAACCGCAGAAACGGCGCCTGCTGCGGCAGCCGCCGAAAGCAAAACCGGTAAGTATTCCCCTTGTGGGTGAAAGGAAGCGGACCCAGAGATCATATTCCTTGAATCGCCCGGTTCGCAGGATAAGTACTTTTTCCGAAAAAGCCATTATTCACAAAGGCACTTCAAGGTTATTTCAGGGACGAAATGCAGAAGACCGGCGGAATTAAAAATTCAGGCCCTGACTCATCCTCGATGTTTTATTCCTGTTCTGCTCCAGGCAAAGTGAATTCCACAGATTTGACCTCCCCGGAACTTGCCTCAAGCAGATAGGGTTGACCATTGACTGTAATATCTACCCCTCCCGCATTTCCAAGCAGTAACCGTAAAGATTTCTTATAATGAACATTCAGGCTGTCGCCAGGGCGTAGAAAATGTTCTTTAGTGTCATCGTCGGCTCTGACCATCAGCCAGCAGTCTTCATGCGCCTGAATAAATACTGTCCCCAGAGCCGGCTCAATGTCTTCTACTGGGGCTTCTTCGCTCATAAAATGCTCCAGTCCGGCATCCGTGACTTTTATCTGAACATCCTCTATGTCAACTTCGTCTTCATTGTCATCAACGTTTACTTGGGATTCAGCCAGAGGGAAAGCAGGGATAAAAACAGGAAAGTCACCAGTCCGGGGTTCCTGATCCGGCTCAACGCCCACAGTTCTTTCTTCCGTGACAATAAATTCATTTTCAGCATCCATGCCGCGGTCCATCCAAAAGAAAGAATAAACCAGCCACCCCATACCAAAGACCACGATAAGGGCCAGTCCCAGAACGGAAGCTTTGGCCCCGTGGGATACCAGCACATCTCTTGGCCCGGATTTCAAGGAAGTCGGCAATTTCTTCATTTGCTCGTATTCGTCTTTATCAAAATTCCTGGAAAATTCTTCACCCATTTTTTTCCAGTCCAGACCCAGATACTTCGCATAGTTCTGCAGAAAGCTCTTGGCATAAACAGGGTGAGGCAATTGATCCATGTCCCCTTCTTCCATTGCCTGTATAAAAGAAAGGCTGATCCTGGTTTCTTCCTGAATCTTTTTCAGGCTCAGGCCCTTGGCTTCTCTTGCTTCACGCAGCTGCTGTCCTAATTCGCGCATTTCC
>SLDX01000107.1 GCA_007125075.1 Desulfonatronospira sp. | reverse complement strand
TATAGCTGAGCATTGAATTTCCTTTAATTTTTTGCCTGTATAACCGCATTTAAACGAGCTTTGGCCACATGTCCCATCGCGATCATATTCAAAATTCAAAAGACTGAAACAGTTCTTGTCTTTCCTGCGAAGCTTTGCCCGCGAAGTGATAAACGCTGATCCGGTTCTTTTGGACGGTTGTCCCGGCATTGACTTCCAGATTCTTGACTATCCCTTCTTGCAGTGAATCCATGTCCTGATCGAAAAGAAAAGGACAGAAGAAAAAAATCAGGAGGTGCGAGGCTGAATTTCTTCAGGTGATTGTTTGCTTAGCTGATAACAATAAATGTCCTCACCTGCACCTGCTTAATCAATCAACTCAAGCAGGTGCGGGAGGGCAATGCAGCGATTTTAAATTTTTAACAGCCATTAAGTACTTGCAATATAAAGTATTGCATGTCAAGTAATAAAACATCCCGCAGCCGATGATTCTGTATTTCTAGACTTACAGGGTCGATCATCTTCCGAAAACACGGCTCAAGCGTCTTTGTTTCAGAGACATTGTGTTCTCGCCTGCTTTGAACATCCTGGGCGGATGTTCCCGGAAATTGAGATGGTTTGTTAGAAGTGATGCACCCAGCGCGCCTGGAATCTCTGCCCCTTGGGACGATGCTTGACTTCTGTCTCGAAATAGGCGTTGAAGAACAGATGATCGCTTTGGGATATGCTCCACAGAGCTCCAGGCCCTATGCCCAGGACCTGCTCCCTGCCGGAGACCCTGCTTCCGTCCACCCTGGAGTCAGTTATCTGTCTTAGATAATAGCCGTTGATTCCGACCCGCAGCCTGTCGGGAACCAGAGCGTATGCAGCGGCGAAATTGGTGTGCACGGCCTGGCCGGGCTGGCGCTTGGTATCCCTGTTTTCAGCATTCCATAAATAATGAAGCCTCCAGGAAGCAGTGAGTCTGGGAGTGAAAAAGTAGGTTGCCGCCCAGTATGGATTGAACGAGAAATGATTGCTTCCCGGATTGAGGTTTCTGTCTTTGTCATATTTGCCCGTGGGCCAGATGGTCTGCAGTTCGATACGGTGCATGAACCGGGGGCCCTTCGGCCCCATGACCGGATCCCACTGCAGAAGCGGGCCTATAAGTATATCGCCAAGTCCATCATTGGTCTTCAAAAAATCAGCAGCGTCAAAACTGACTATGGGTATCATTACGTTAAGACCCCATTTGCCTCCCAGAAGAACTTCCCTGTCGGACTGATAAATGAATTGACTAAGACTGATCCATACGTCCAGCTCAGGATCCATGGGTGGTCCGTCCACCAGCTCGTCAGAAGTATAATACTGAATATATTGAGAAAAATAAAAACCCGGCCCGGCAGGCGGACCTCCATCCATGAAGCTGGTGAAACCCAGATTTACGGCTGGTTGATCAAAGGCCTTTAAAGGAGTGGCCATCAAGAACACAAAAAGGAGACATGCACCGAGTATCAGACGACAGCATTTCATGAATTACCTCCAGCATAAATAGGTCAGCAGCATGATGCGCCTGCTGACAATTATCTGCAGACGCGATGATCAGTTTTCGAAACGCAATTGTTTATTAAATCGAACTGCTTAGCTGAAATAACTTAGGAGGAGAATGCTCCTTTATCATGTTGTATCTGTTTAGCGCTTTGCATGTGGCACGGGGACTGGCTCTTCCGGGACCCACTTGTCCCAAAAATTAAGGCTTTTCGGGCACAAAATCATGCTCAAGTGGGTGCCGGAGTGCCTGTCCCCTGCTTTCCTTAAAAGCGCTAAACAGATACATCATGTTCAATTATTGGCTTAACTAATATTTTGCAGAATTGAATTAATGGAGTGCTTCTAATAATTAATCAAGATTAGAGTTATTAGTCAACAAAAAACTTTGCTTCAGGATACACCTTTTTGTTGTGACTGCAAAAAAATCCTATTACAGCCACAACCATTGTCATGAGAAATTCGAAAATGCAAATCGTTTTCTGAATTCTCTGACTATTACAAAACGTCAAACCAGGCAAAATAATTTACAGGAATACCAGGGATCAGGCGGAGCTGAATTCAGTTGCATTTTCATATTTAAAAAGTTAGAGCGCTTCAGACAAAATCTAGTCATACTGTAAAACATCAACAGAGTTATCATATTAAGAAATGGAGGAAAAGTGGACATTTCAGGCAGTCAAAACGGCAACGTTCTGATAATCGATGTTCAAGGCCGAATGGATACCACCACAGCAGCTGAAGTTGAAAAAAAATGCCTTGAAATGATTTCCGGAAACAAGAACATCCTGATTGACATGGATCAGGTGGAGTACGTAAGCAGCGCGGGCCTGAGGAGCATTCTCTCCGTAGGCAAGAAAGTCCGCTCAGATGGCGGCATCCTGGCTTTCTGCAATGATGAGGGAAAGTGTTTTCAGCGTGGCCGAAGAAATGAACATTCCTGAGCTGCGCTTGATCGGCGGGGACATGGTTCGCGGCGCAAAGGGTTTTGCCCTGCTTTGCCGGGGTAACGAATCCAGCATGTTCGTGACTCTTTTCTGCGGGATATTAAACCTGCGTACCGGCGAGCTTCGCTATTCCAATGCCGGACATAATCCTTCTCTTCTGCTTAAACCTGGAAAGGAGCCGGAATGGCTGCCTCTTCCGCCGGGCATAGTTCTGGGGTAGCAGGTTTTCGGATCATATTCAGGCTGCCGGCAGAGGTGCTTGGCCAGGGTTGGTCTTTTAAGTCCAAGGACGAGAGGAAATTTACTCCGATTGGCGGTGTGGATGGGGTGTATTCCATGAAGAGGTTGAGATAAATTTGACTTTGAAACATTTAACAATTTATCCATGACATACGCAATAACTTCTATAAATGGAACCATTATCCGATTGACCAATGAGCGATGGACACATATTATTGAAGAGCACGCTGAACTTTATGGAATGATGGACTTTGTTCTGCTAACAGTGAGTAACCCTGAAATAGTATTTACGGGAAACAGCGGAGAATTTTTGGCAGTTCGCGAGGTCGAATCAAAGAAATTTCTTGTGGTTCCCTATCGAGAGTTGAACAATGATGGTTTTATAATAACCGCATTCTTAACCAGAAGACTACACTCTTTGCAAAGGAGAAAAAAGATATGGCCCAGATAGCAATCAATGATTTTTTAAAAATCATGCCTGCCGTCAAAATGGCTCCCAAAAAAACTTTCTGGACTACCTACGATGTTGAGGCGGATGTGTTATATATAAACTTTAAAAAGCCAAGCTATGCTGACGACAGTGAAATGACGGATGACGATGTAATTATTCGGTACGAACATGGTGAGGTTATTGGATTTACAATTCTAAATGCAAGTCAGCGCAAGATCTAAGTTAAGTTGTGCTTATGCCTGCCAAAAGCATCTTTCTGTTCCACTTGGTCCGACCAGAAACGATGGTTTTAACGCTGAACTGAAAACAAAAGTTTCCAGAACACTCCCGAAAGCTGAACGATCCTTGCAGGCTGGCCGAAGTAAGCCCCTGCAGGTTTGCCAGAACACCTGAATCCAGAAACTGCAATTTGGGAGTTTTGACTATTCTCTTAAGTCGATTGGCCTCCCATGTTTCAACCCTGCTTAGTATGAATATCTGCTCGAACACAGTCACATATTTTGAGGATGTCTTGTGATCCAGCCCCACCTTCGCACCAAGCTGAGCATAATTGCACAGATGGCCGGCTGCCAAAGACAAGGCTCGTAAAAATTGCGGTAGGATTGACAGCTTTTCAACATTTGCGATATCCTGCACATCCCGTTGAATCAAGGCATCTAAATACTGTTTTATCCACACACTGCGCCGACGATAGGAGTTTCTGGACAGGACTTCGGGGTATCCACCGCAAAGCACGACCTCAACTAAATCATTCCCCCGAAGAGGCCCGTCAGGGACAGGAATCTGCCCGGCAAATACCATGTCGATCCATTTATTGTTAACACCCCTGAAAGTCGAGTTTACTAGGAGTAATGAGCCAAAAATTTTCTTGACCGTGGTGGATACTAATCAAAAATCAAATTTCAGGACAATATCTGCAAAGGAATGTTTTTTCATGGCAATCTGATCGGCAATGATGCTCAGGCCGCGATTGACCTGGTTCCTGCGCTGCTGTTTTTCTCTATTCCGCTTCACATACTCCGGGTGTTGTTTCCGATAGTTCCGCCAGTAATTAGGACGTTTCGCTGCCCACCGCTCCTGGGCGTCTTTCTGGTTGAGGCGGTAGGCCTTATCCTTCTGCATTTCCTTCGCTGCCAATCCCGTTTTCTGGCCTTTTGGCACTCGGGATCTGAGCAATACTTTTGATTGGGATTTCGGGGAGATGGGCAGAACAGAGTCCGGCAGTGCTTGCATCGTTTCCTGGCCATAGCACCTCCAAGTGTGGCTTGAAGGCATAGAAACAGATAAGCCGAGAAAATAGAAGGAAATGAGTAAAGACCGTAGGTGTGATGGGGTTAGTTTTTGAAACCCTCAGGGGGTGAATTGCAGGCGAGAGGTTGCTGAAATTTGCTCATTGAGGATGGATTGTGGTATTCAAGAGCTGGGTAGGCGGGGTATGGTTAAAAAACTGGGCGGGGTATTCAGATGGGGAGTCACTCCCGCAACATAACTCAACTCGCAACATAAAGGTCCGACCCCGATGCACGATGCAATGCATTCCCTCTGAAACAGCATGAAATAAAATCATACAAGCCAGTCCGGACTGAAATGTACGGGATTAAGTCCCAGCAGGAATTCCTGACAGGGAACACACATAATGCCGTCCATCAGGAGGCGCTCATGTCCCATATAAATGAGAATGCCGCCCGCCTCGGGATAGTCTTGGCAGAAGGACTTCAGATGACGGATATCCCTTTTATGAACCCGGGAAGACCTCTTGACCTCCATAGCCCAGAAAACATCAGGGCCATAGACCACAAAATCAACCTCGCTGCCGGACTTGGTCCGCCAGTAGAACGGGCGGCCTGCAATGGATAAAGGGAAAACCGTTTCCAGAACCGTTTCCAGCAAATCCTTTTCCGAAAACCCGAACTTAACCCCTTGAAATCTTTGGCGTCCCCAAGGGGGTTTGAACCCCTGTTTTCGGCGTGAGAGG
>SLDX01000066.1 GCA_007125075.1 Desulfonatronospira sp. | reverse complement strand
CTCTGAGAGGGTGTGGGTCGAAAGTCATTACTATACTGCTCAGGCCCATGATTTTGGCTCTTTTTCTGACCTGAACTATCAATTGCTGGTGGCCTACGTGCACCCCGTCAAAGTTGCCGATGGTCAGGGCGCTGCCCTGCACCTCTTCGGCCAGTTCATCGATATCGTAGACAATCATCTATGCATTCACTTCCTGGCTGTCTGGTTATAAAAGCAGATATAAAGCATTATATCAAACCTGGAGCTTGTTCAAGCCCGGAAAAACAGAGGTTTAGGCGGTCGATATTTCTCGCTTCTGGATAATTTCCGGTCATGAGTGTTTTAGGACCATAAAAAAAGGCCTCGATCAAGAATCGAAGCCTGAAATTTTATGATGGTGCCGAAGGGGAGACTCGAACTCCCACGGGGTAACCCCCACTAGACCCTGAACCTAGCGTGTCTACCAAATTCCACCACTTCGGCGTAACAAAATTTCTTATAAATTTTTCTTTGACTTTTGACAAGACCTTTTTGGCCGGCTCATGAAACAGCCCCTTGCACAGATCCGTCTTTCAAATGTTTAACTTCCATTCATGAAAAACAGAAAAGTCATTAGCTTTTCTAAGGAGCAAGACAAAATTTGCATTTCAATAGTCTTTTGAGTATCCGCTCTGAGTGCTATGGCAAAAGCCAGATAAGAGCTGGGTAAATCACGCGGGTTGTTTGCTTCTGAGCCTTTCTTCAAGATTAAACTGTTTCTTCTTGACTTACCTGAGTTATTCTTTCCTGCTAATATTTCTTGGCTCAATCCCTGATTAAGCATGTTCAGCCTGTGTAAAGACAGCTTAATGATTAAAAAAAATTACTGCCTGTATGTATTGACTTGACTTTCCGTCATTATTTTGACAGCAGACAGCTATATTTCAATGCCCGAGGATTTACATGAGCATAGATACTTCCGGAATAATCGGCAGGAGCAAGGTTTTAGGCGAGGTATTCAAGATAATTGCCAAGGTGGCTCCTACGGAAGCCACCGTGCTGGTTACCGGCGAGACTGGGACGGGCAAGGAACTGCTGGTCAGAGCTATCCACAGAAACAGCCGCAGGACCGGAAGACCTCTCGTGCCTGTAAATTGCGGAGCTATTCCAAGTGAGCTGTTGGAATCAGAGCTTTTTGGTCATGAAAAAGGAGCCTTCACCCATGCAGTAAAATCCAGAACCGGTCGTTTTGAATTGGCTGAGGGCGGCACTGTATTCCTGGATGAAATAGGAGAACTTGATCTTAGTCTTCAGGTAAAAATCCTGCGTTTCCTTCAAGAAAAAGAATTTGAAAAAGTAGGCGGATCTAAAAGCATCAAGGCGGATGTACGCATTGTAGCCGCAACCAACAGAAATCTGGAAAATGGAGTTCAGGCGGGAACTTTTCGCAAAGACCTTTTTTATCGACTGAATGTCATACCCATCGTCCTCCCTCCACTGCGTCACCGCGGTGATGACATCCTGCTGCTGGCTGATTATTTTCTAAATAAATATAATCCACGCAAAACGAGAAAAAGATTGATTCTTTCTTCTGAGTCACGCTCACTGCTGCTCAATTATTCCTGGCCGGGAAATGTCCGGGAGCTGGAAAACTATATGGAACGAATGTGCATCCTCTGTGAAGATCTGGAGGTGAGGCCGGAAGATCTGCCCGAAAAAGTGCTGCAGGCTGGTGGGGTAGAAATCAAACCCAAAGCACGGCAGGAAGAATTGCCCAGAGCAGGGTTTGAATGGCCGACTCTTGGGGATATGCATGCCAAAGGCTTGAGCTTAAAGGATTTTTTAGAGAACATTGAAGACAACCTTTTATCCGAAGCCCTTAATCATTCCGGCGGAGTCAAAAATCAGGCTGCAGAAATCCTGGGCATCAAAAGAACAACCTTGATTGAGAAATTAAAAAAGAAAGAGAGGTTTTAGTTCCTGATTCACTATTTTTTCCGTAATTTTGGATGGGAGACTTATGATTAGGAGGAAGTTATGGACAGGCAACCTGTGGTGGCAGGGCAGTTTTACCCCCGTACAGCTGCCGCTCTGGACCAGCAGATACGCGATTTTTTAATAGGTGAGCAGGATAAGGCCAGAACTCTTCTGGCCATGGTTCCGCACGCCGGATACACGTTTTCAGGCAGCGTGGCCGGCAAGGTTTTTGCCCGGGCAAATTTGGCCGATACAATTATCCTTCTTGGCCCTAATCACACCGGACAGGGAGAAAAAATCGCAGTCTGGGGCCAGGGCAGATGGAACATTCCAGGCAAAGAGATAATCGTTGATGAAAAGACCGCTTCCCTGATTGGACAGCTGCCCAATTTTTCCTTTGACCATCAGGCTCATCTGGCTGAACATTCTCTGGAAGTGATTCTGCCCTTCCTGGCCCTGGTGAAGCCAAGATGCAGGGTTGTTCCCATAGCTGTTGCCGAGCGCGATGTTCAGGCCTTGATCAGTGCCGGCCATGACCTGGCCAGGACCATCATGGAGCTGGGTCTGGACGTATCCCTGGTGGTAAGCACGGACATGAGCCACTTTATTCCGGATGAACATGCCAGAAAACTGGATAGAAAAGCTCTGGACAAGGTGCTGGATCTGGATGCCCAGGGACTCTTCCAGGTGGTCAGACAACAAAATATTTCCATGTGCGGTGTGCTGCCCATGACCATGGGCCTGGCCTGCGTTAGCAGGTTGGGAGCCAGAAGTTCTGAATTCATTGACTATGCCACTTCCGCAGATGCTATTGGAGATTACTCCCAGGTTGTGGGTTACGCCGGAGTAATCATAAGTTGACGATACAGCGCATGGCAACGGTGCGGAAAAATAAAGATCAGAGCCTCAAGCGTACTTTTTTCCGTCACCCCGGATCCCGGATCAGGGTCCGGGACAGGCTCTGATCCGGGGTCCAGATTGTTCTTTTTCTGGATTCCGGCGTTCGCCGGAATGACGGAGAAAGAAAAAAGCGGAATGATGGTTCCTTTTCCGTCACCCCGGACTTGCCTGCCTCGTACCAGATACGGGGATCCGGGGTCCAGATTCTTTTCTTTTCCGTCACCCCGGACTTGATCCGGGGTATAGATTATTCTTTTTCTGGATTCCGGCGTTCGCCGGAATGACGGAAGGAAAAAAGATTCCGGCGTTCGCCGGAATTACGGAAGGGTCCGCGGCTGTTATTTTCCCCTGGTCTTTATGTGCAGAGGGTAACACGCTAAATTATTTGAATATATAAAAATAATCTTGAACCGCTTGAACCGGAAAAGCCGAATTTATATCATCTGCTTCAAATCTGGCCTATTCCTTTCCGAACCACTGCAGGGCAATGGCCGGTCCGAAATATATGGCCTGGTCCTCCAGTTCCTCTTCAATTCTTAGAAGCTGATTGTATTTGGCCAGTCGTTCGCTTCGGCTGGCTGAACCGGTTTTAATCTGTCCAGCATTTACAGCTACCGCCAGGTCGGCGATGAAGGAATCTTCGGTCTCTCCGGAGCGGTGTGAAATAATCGTGGAATAGGCCGCGGACTTGGCCATCTCAATGGTATCCAATGTTTCAGTCAGGGTTCCAATCTGATTTAACTTGATCAGGATCGAATTGCCTACACCGGTGGTAATACCTTCAGCCAGGATTGTTGGATTGGTCACAAATATGTCATCGCCGACGATCTGCAGCCTGTCTTCAGTCAAAGTCGTCAGTTTGCGCCATCCTTCCCAGTCGTTTTCAGCCAGGCCGTCTTCAATGCTGATCAAGGGAAATCTGTTGCTCATATTTTGATAGTATTCAATTATTTCATCCACGGAAAGAACCAGGTTTTCTCCGCGTAAATGGTATTTGCCCTCTTCATAGAATTCAGAAGCTGCCGCATCAATAGCCAGGGCAATTTCTGATCCAGGCTGATAACCTGACTCTTCAATGGCCTTTATGATGTATTCAAAGGCCTGGGTGTTGCTTTTGAGGTTGGGAGCAAAGCCTCCTTCATCACCAACGGTTGTGGACAGCCCGTCTTTGGATAAAAGCCTTTTCAAAGTATGGAATGTTTCCGTGCCCATGCGCAGGGCATCGGAAAATGTGCTGGCGCCAAGAGGCATGATCATGAATTCCTGAATATCCAGATTGTTGGGAGCATGGGCTCCTCCGTTAATGATGTTCATCAGGGGCACAGGCAGGACTTTCGCGTTTATTCCGCCGATATACTGATAAAGGGGCAGGCCTGTATACGCGGCTGCCGCCCGGGCGACCGCCAGAGACACGCCAAGAATCGCATTGGCACCAAGTTTTGATTTATTGTCTGTTCCGTCCAGATCGATCATGAATTCGTCAATCTCCACCTGACGCAGAGCATCCATTCCGATGAGATCGCCGGCAATGTCCTCATTTACATGCTTAATGGCCAGAGATACCCCTTTTCCGCCATATTCTTTTTCCTTGTCTCTTAGCTCCAAAGCTTCACGCGTTCCTGTTGATGCACCGGAGGGAACTGCAGCACGACCTATTATGCCTGATTCCAGTTGGATTTCGACTTCAATAGTCGGGTATCCCCGGGAATCAAGTATCTGTCTGGCCATAATATCGGAAATTACGCTCATCGCTTTACTCCTTGGGTTAAAAAATTTTATGGTCTATACCGGTAAACACAAGACCCTGCATCAACAGGGTGGGTTGCACTTCTTCAATGCTCGGACAGACTCCAGCCAGGGTTTCGCTGATCCCTCCCGTAGCCAGTACCCTGGTCTGAGCGGGCATATATTCTTTCAGTCTGGTCACCAGACCTTCCACCATGGCTGCAAAGCCGAATAAAGTCCCCTGGGCCAGGCTCTGGGAGGTACTGCGGCCTATCTCAAGCTCTTTGCCGGCTTCTTCAAGTGAGAACCAGGGAAGTTTTGCCGTCCTTGATCCAAGAGCCTGAATTGAGGAAAAGACTCCGGGACAAATCAGGCCCCCGATGTAATCGTTTTCTATCACGCAATCAAAAGTTGTGGCCGTTCCAAAGTCGATAATCAGAAGGCCTTGCTGCGAATTTGTTTTGCGTGCGCCGTAAGCTGTAACCAGTCTGTCCGCACCAACCTCGTGAGGGGCCTGATATTTATTGTTGATGCCTACTGACAGGTTCTCAGGCACCTGATAGACATCAGCAAGACAAAACTTTCTTCCGGTCCGGGCAATCCTGGCATTAAGCATGGGAACAACTGAGGCCATAACCCAGGTCTTAACCTGCCCGGCCGGCACATTCTCCAGGCGCAGATACTCAAGAACTTTCAGTCCCAGAGAATCCGGCGTATCGGTTTTGTCCGCAGGCAGTTCAAAAACGGGTCTTAGACCTTCTGTCGAGCGTAAGGCCAGCTTGATGCCGGTATTGCCGACATCGATAAGCAAGCTCCAGGTTGAAGACACTGCGGCCCATCCTTATAATCGCTTAATATTAGCTTTAGTTTTTGACGTTGATTCGAAACTTTTATAGATCGAATATAAATTCCCGGCTCTGAAGTCAAATAATCTCTTATTCAGTCAGGATTCTTAGGCAAATGGAGATTATAAAGCTTGCTCAAAAAGATCCAGCCAGTGTGACACCTGAACCCCGATGGGACGGGTGGAACCGAGCTGAAGAATGCATCCTGAACATTCGGTCAGGCAGTGAGCATCATCAGAAGGGTGCAGATTGTGCCACCGCTGGTAAGCCAGATCCAGACTCATTTTTTTGTTCTGAAGACGAAAAGCCCCACCCAGGCCGCAGCATTGTGTGCTGGACAAAGAAACGTCCATGTGGTGCATGTTTAATAATTTTTTAAGCGCAGATCCGGTTTTTTCAGAGCCGTGACATGGTGTATGCCAGATCAGTTGTGTCTCTGAAGAACCGGCGGCAGATTCGAGAGAAAGCCGGGGTATAAGTTCCGACAAGGATCTGATGCTGCGCACAAACATTTTTTGTGAACCGGTCTGTACGTCAGGACTGAGTTTTCCCTCAAGTCCCTGCATGCAGGTAGCGCAGAAAGTATATATCCTGGGACGGCCCAGGCCTTCCCAGATGTTAAAATTCGTCAGCCGGCATGAAGCTTCTCTGTCCAGAAAACCAGCCTGAAGCAGGGCAAAGCCGCAGCACTGCCACTCAGGTGTGGGTAACAGATTAAAGCCCAGGCTGGATAAGACAGCCCGGGCCTTGTGTTCCAGATCAGGGCGAAGAAATCGGCCGAAACACCCGGGGAAAACTACAGCTTCCCGGTTTTGCTCAGTTGCAGATGTTTTGAGTTTAAGTGGAGCAGAAATATTTCCGGGAACAGGACCTATGGCCTCAAGTATTGGATGCAGCCCGGGCAGCAGGTCTTTGCTGAACCGTAAAAGCGGCAGAAAAAGTGTTGATCTGAGCAGCATTCTGGACCAGATCCAGTCTTGCCAGCGCGGATGTGCTGCTTTTAAACGGGAAATTTTAAGAGGCAGGTTGATCTGCTGGGGGCATACTGTTGCGCATTTGGCGCATCCGAGGCACAGGCCTGCCAATGTGGAAGCCTCAACTGCAGAAATGTTCAGCATAGAAATTTTTTGAAGCAGGAAGGCCTTGCCTCTGGGACTTAACTCTTCATGCTGAGTCAATTTAAATAAGGGACAGACTTCCAGGCATCTTCCACAAAGGGTGCACTGGGTTGCATCATGTACAAAAGACTTTTTGTTCATTTATAATTTAAAAGCTACGTGGAGATGCCCCTGGCCGAATTTTCTAAGTCGGATTTAATTCCAGCCTGATTATATGGACAATTAAAATTATTTGCGTTATTTTTAGAGTTTAAACATAATTATTATCAGTCTTCAGTCTATTAATCAATCAATTCAAGTATGGAAATAATCTCTTCGTGCGACATTGCCGGAAAACTGTGCAGGCAGTCCAGACAGTCGAATCAAATCATATCTATGGTCCCGACCATGGGTTATTTTCATGCCGGGCATATGAGCCTTATGCGTTGGGCCAAAGAGCAAAGCACAATGCTGGTGGTGTCGTTATTTGTCAACCCTGCTCAATTCGGACCTGGTGAAGATTTCGATCGTTATCCCCAGGATCTGGAAAGAGATGCCCGCCTGGCCGGAGAAGCCGGTGTGGATCTTTTATTTATGCCCCGGGCAATGGATATGTATCCTGCGGGATACAGCACCTGGGTGGAGGTTGAAAGCCTATCGCATTTCCTGTGCGGAAGCAAAAGACCTGGCCATTTCCGTGGAGTTTCAACCATTGTCTGCAAGTTGTTCAATCTGATCCGTCCGCATAAGGCGGTGTTCGGTCAAAAAGACTGGCAGCAGTGGATAATTATACGCAAAATGGTCCGCGATCTTAATATGGATGTAGAAGTAGTGGGCAGGCCAACAATACGGGAAGCAGACGGCCTGGCCATGAGTTCGCGAAATGCCTACTTAAGCGATGAGGAAAGAAAATCCGCTCCCCAGGTATATCAAGGACTGGTGCATGTCAGGGAGCTGTTTCGCTCAGGACAGACAGAGCGAAAAATGCTTGAAAATCTGCTTTTGAAATATTACCGGGACAATCTGCCCCAGGCGGAAATTGACTATGTCCAGGTAGTGGACGCCCAGACACTTGAAACTTCAAGGCAAGCCAGGTCAGGATCTCTTGCGGCGGTTGCCTTGAAACTGGGCAGGACAAGGCTTATAGACAATATATTGCTTAAATAGCTGAGGGCATTTGAGTCTGTAAAAATATCAGGCAAGGTCTTTGCAACACCCAAATCAAATCATTAATTAAATCATCAATTAAAAATATTATGGCCAAACGTTGTTTTCTGCACGCTAAAATACACAGGGCTACTTTGACCGGAACCGACCTGGAGTATGAAGGCAGTCTGTCTGTCTGTCCGGATCTGCTCAAGGCTTCGGGTATTTTACCCTTTGAGCAGGTGGATGTATATAATCTGGACAACGGGGAGCGACTGACCACCTATGCTATCATAGGAGTACCAGGAGAGATTCGCCTCAATGGAGCAGCAGCTCACAAAGGCGCTGCCGGTCAAAAAGTAATTATTGCCTCTTATTGCTATTTGAAAGCTAAAGAATGGGCCGAACACAAACCTGTGGTCCTCCTTGTTGACGGGGCCAACAGGGTCATGGAAACATAGCATGAATGAACGCAGGGAGAATTTGACCCTTTTTGGGCGGATGCGCAAGTTTTTAAAGGTTAACATCCTGGCGGGTCTTCTTTTTCTGACTCCGATAGTGGCTACTTTTTTGATTCTCAAGGTCATTATCGGCTGGATTGATCAGATCCTGCTTATAATTCCTCCCGGATTTCGACCAAAAGACTTTCTGCCCTTTCCTGTTCCCGGACTGGGTCTCATCGTTCTGGTGCTGGTCCTTATTTTTTCCGGGGTGTTCGTGCGCAACTATCTGGGCAAGAAACTGGTGAGCATATGGGAAAGGATTGTTGAGTACATCCCGATAGTCAACAAGATATACACTGCTGTTAAACAGCTCATTGACACCATAGTCAGGAGTCCGGTCAAAGATATTAAAAGAGTGGTGCTTATTGAGTATCCCAAGGAAAACATATATGCCATGGCTTACGTGACCGGGGTGGCTATGGGCGAACTCCAGGAAAAAACCAAGAAAAAAATGATCAATGTTTATGTGCCGACCACTCCTAATCCTACATCCGGGTTTTATCTCATGGTCCCGGAGGATGAAACCATTCCTTTGGATATAAGCGTGGAAGACTCGTTTAAGCTGCTTATGTCCGGTGGAATTCTGACCCCGGTGAAAAAAGAAGAACAGGAGGGGTTATGATGATTTCCAATAAAAAATATGTGTTCACTTCCGAATCCGTGACCGAAGGGCACCCGGACAAGGTAGCTGATCTCATTTCCGATGCAGTTCTCGACGCTATCCTGATCCAGGATGAAAGGGCCAGAGTGGCCTGCGAGACCCTGGTAACCACCGGCCTGGCATTTATCGCCGGAGAAATCACTACCAGCGGATATGCAGACCTTCCGGAAATTGTCCGGGAAACTGTCAGGGAAATAGGGTACAACAGCTCTGAAATGGGCTTTGACTGGGAAACCTGTGCTGTCTTGTCCTCCATAGATAAGCAGTCTGCAGATATCGCCATGGGAGTGGATCGAAAATCACCGGAAGACCAGGGAGCCGGAGACCAGGGCATGATGTTCGGTTTTGCCGTCAGGGAGACCCCGCCGCTTATGCCTGCGCCAATTTATTATGCTCACAAACTTTCCAGAAGGCTGGCTTATGTGCGCAAAAAAAACATACTCGATTTTTTGCGCCCGGACGGAAAAACCGAGGTCAGCGTGCAGTATGTTGACGCAAGGCCGGTAAGGATTGAATATGTAGTCATTGCCTGTCAGCATAATGAGGATATTTCTTATGAGGATCTAGTGGACGCGGTCCGGGAAGAGGTCATCTTCCATACCCTGCCGCCGGAAATGGTGGATAAGCGCACAAGGACCTACATAAACACGACAGGCCGTTTTGTAGCTGGAGGGCCCCTGGCCGACTGCGGATTGACGGGCCGGAAAATAATTCAGGATACTTACGGAGGTATGGGCAATCACGGCGGAGGTGCTTTTTCAGGCAAAGATCCATCAAAAGTTGACCGTTCAGCAACGTATATGGCCCGTTATATCGCCAAAAATATTGTGGCCGCCGAACTGGCAGAGCGCTGTGAAGTACAGCTGGCCTATGCCATTGGAGTGGCCCAGCCGGTATCTGTTCTGGTTACTTCCTGGGGAACCGGTCAGGTACCTGACGAGATACTGGAAAAAGCCGTGCGTGAGGTTTTTGATTTACGCCCTTATCACTTGACCAGACGATTGAACCTGCTTCGTCCAATTTACAAAAAAACAGCCTGTTACGGACATTTTGGAAGAGAACACATTGACTTTACCTGGGAACAGACCGATGCGGTTAATGACCTGAAAACAGCCTGCAAAATATAATAATGAACATTCGCAGTCTTGTAGCGTCAGTTTATATGCTTTAAATCAAAACTTGATAAGATTAATCAAGTCGAATAAGCCAAAAAGTTCCTGAATAAGTGTCAAATAAATCTGTCACAAGCGTTCAAGGAGGTTGAAAGTGCAGCCCAGTATCAAGATCGCCGTGGTTGGAATCGGAAATTGCGCCGGTTCGCTTATACAGGGAATATATTACTATAAGAATCAGAATGCCACGGACGCAGTGGGCTTGATGCATTGGGAAATCGGTGGATACGGCCCAGGGGACATTGAAGTTGCAGCCGCCTTTGATATTGACAGGCGTAAAGTAGGCGAAGACTTGCCCCGGGCGATATTTGCAAGCCCCAACTGCACAACAGTCTTCGAAGACAATATTCCCGAGACAGGGATCAAGGTACAAATGGGAAGAGTCCTGGATGGTTTTTCCTCCCACCTGAAAGAGTATCCGGAGAGGCAGACTTTTGTTTTAAGCGATGAACCTGAACCGGACAAGGAGCGTGTAGTTGAGATCCTGAAATCAAGCGGAGCGGAAATCATGCTCAACTATCTTCCCGTAGGGTCTGAAGAAGCCACCAAGTTCTATGCTCAGTGTGCCCTGGAAGCAGGACTGGGATTTATCAATAATATGCCCGTTTTTATCGTCAGCAATCAGGACTGGGCATCAAGATTTGCCTCCAGATCTCTTCCTCTTATTGGCGACGACATAAAGGCCCAGCTTGGAGCAACCATAGTCCACAGGACTCTGGGAGACCTGTTCAAAAAAAGAGGGGTTAAGCTGGAGAGAACTTATCAGCTGAATACCGGAGGCAATACAGATTTTTTAAATATGCTCAACATACATAGACTCAAGTCCAAAAAGGAATCCAAGACCGAGGCGGTTCAGTCCGTACTGGGCCAGCGCCTGGATCCGGACAACATACATATCGGTCCAAGCGATTACGTAGCCTGGCAAAAAGACAACAAGGTCTGTTTCCTGCGCATGGAAGGCAAGCTCTTCGGCGATGTGCCCATGAGCCTTGAACTGCGATTAAGTGTTGAAGATTCACCTAATTCAGCCGGGGTAGCCATAGATGCCATCCGGTGCTGCAAACTGGCCCTGGATAGAGAGCAGGGCGGTCCGCTTTTCGGTCCTTCGGCATACCTGATGAAGCACCCTCCCAAACAGTTTTGCGACAATACAGCTTATCAGCTGACTGAAGATTTTATTCTCAAGGGGACTAATGAACCCTGAGATATCAGGCATTGTTTTTACCAAATTTCTTTTTCGCCCCTTTGCTCATAAGAGCACAGTGATTTCATCTGCTTATGTTCCTATGGGAACCCTCCTGTTTTTGCTGCAGCAATATAATTTTAGCGGTTAAACTTCATGCCTGAAAACACCCGGCAGTTGCTTCTTAGATACTTGAGCCTGACATTGCGGGGCACTTTACGTGCATCTTCAAAAAGCCAAGAAATCATAATTATGATTTAATTCCACGCTGCCAGCTATTTGATTTTATTGATTCCACAATCCTTAAGCCTGCCCCTTGAAGCCTGCAAAAAAATTGCAGGCTTCTCATTTCAGTCATTCAGCTGCAAGTTTTGTTGTTTTTTGTCCCGCACGCTCTTGACACTGTAATTTTTCTGCTTATTTGTATAAAAAAAAAGTAGTGGAAACCAGAAACGGAGGTAAAGAATAATGGTTATTGATTTGAGCAGTTTTTACAATGTACCAAGAGATCTGGACAAGTTCTTTGATGAGTTATGGAAACCATCTATGATAAGTCAAAGACGTCAGGCATATCCTCCCATCAATATCGCAGAAGATACATCAAATATTTATGTGTACGCGGAAATGCCGGGTGTGCAGATATCTGATGTAGACATCACTTTAAGTGATGGAAGCCTGGTGATAAAAGGGAACAGAAAGCATGACACAGGAAGTTACTACAGACAGGAACGACCTGCAGGTCTTTTCCAGAGAGTAGTAAATCTGAATGTACCGGTAGATGCAGATAAGGTAAAAGCGAAAATGAAAGATGGTATACTTGAAATTATAGTTCCAAAAGCAGAAGAAGCAAAACCGAAGAAAGTTAGTATTGAGGCTCAGTAATATGGAGGTAAAAGATTATGGCTAATGAAGTACAGAAAAAAGAAACCCAAACTGTTCCACGTTTTTCTCCCAGCACAGATATAATTGAAAAAGAAGACGGTTTTCATATTTACATGGATATGCCCGGAGTAGTTAAAGAGAACCTGAATATTGATCTTCAGGATACTGACCTCCAGATCAGTGCCAGGGCGAATTTTCCCAGGCTGGAAAATGTGAGCAATATTCACCTGGAATTCCGCGACTGCGAATATGTGCGCAGTTTTACAATATCTGATGTTGTGGATAAGGAGAATATCAAAGCCACCATGAAAGATGGTGTGCTTGAATTGTATTTGCCTAAAGCAGAAAAAGCCAAGCCGCGCAAGATCAATATCGAAGCCGGCTAGCTTTGACAAAAACCCTTCCAGGAGGTGTTTTATGATGAGACGTTTATTGCCTGTTAGAAGACAAAATCTTCCTGAAAGCAGAAGCGGTACGAGGTCGCCGATGGATATGTTCGATATGTTCGAGGACATGTTCAGAAGTCCTGCTCGGGGCTTTGAAGAATTCGGCAGTGAGTTTGTTCCCACAGTAGAGGTAAGCGAAAAAGAAAACGAAATTATTGTTCGTGCGGAGATGCCGGGGCTTAACCCCGAAGACATAGCTATTCAGGTGGAAAACAATAATCTGATTCTGAGCGGAGAGAAAAAGCGGGAAGAAAAGGATGAAAAAGAAAATTATGTGCATATGGAATGCAGCTACGGACGTTTTTACAGGGCCATACCTTTAAGAGGGGATGTGGATCCGGAAAAGATCAAGGCTAAGTTCAAAAACGGTGTTTTGACCGTAAACGTTCCTCTGGCTGAAGGGGCAAAACCCAGAAAGATCTCCATAGAAAGCTAGATTTGTACAAAGATTCCGAGCAATTAAGTTTTTGGACCGCGACATTGTATCGCGGTCCTTTTTAAATTGTCTTCAAGCCGGGACTTACCCGGTCTCCTCGCTGTGGACACGATTAACGGCCAAAAAGGTTATTGTGCGTGAACACAATTAGTACGAATCCTTATTCTGCATCAAACTTTCAGGCTCTGAACAGAAAATAGTCTATTTTTTGAACAAAGAGCCAAGGTCGGTTATTTTCTGCTCTTTCCCGCCTCCCAGGTTGCCCAGGTTCTTCAGATCACCGGCTCCGGAAATGGTCAGGTTGCTGGATGCTTCCAGATATTTGTTTTTAAGTTCTTCGGGAAGTTTCTGGTAAAAATACAGAATATGTTTTCCTTCAATCTCCCCGCTGATTTCATTGTCTATAGGGTAACCAAAGGGCAGAAGCATCATCTGTACCCCGCCCTGCTGCGTGGGAATCATTTGTAAAATGGCCGGATCAGTGATCTTGCTGCCCTGAGCGTCCCATTTTCCGATCACCATATCTCCAGTTACCAGCTTAACCAGGCAAATATCATAAGCCATAAAAAACTCTCCTTTATTATTATGATTGCAATCTAAACTCATTGAAATTAATTGCTGAATTATTTACTGTCAAGATACAACTGCTGCTGCATTATTATAATTTACAGCTTACCCTAATATTATCTTAATTTTTGTAAATAAGGCTGAAGCATCTGCATCCGGAACCACAGGCTTTTATATCTTGTACAGATTTTTGTAAAAATTTCAATGAGGGATTAAAATGAGTGTGCTGGATATTTTTTTCGTAATCGTTCTGGTTTTTTTCCTTTTACGTGGGCTTTACAGAGGTCTGTTTCTGGAAATCGCTTCCATTGTCGGGCTGGTAGCGGGTTTTCTTGCTGCCAACCGCTTTTATATGGACGTCTACCCCTGGGTTCAGCAGATAATAAACAGCCAGGAATGGGCACAGATTGTAAGCTATGCAGGCGTTTTTCTGCTCGTGCTGGTTGCTGTACTTATTCTGGGTTCCTTTCTCAGAAGTCTTTTGCGCATGGTCATGCTCGGATGGCTGGACACTTTGGGCGGGGGATTATTCGGTCTGCTCAAGTCCGGATTTATATGCAGCCTGGTCCTGCTGCTCTTGACCGTTGTTTTGCCCAAGGATCATGAACTGATTGCAAATTCAAAAATTGCTCCTTATGTGTTTGAATTTACAAATAATCTGGCTGCATATCTGCCGGAGGATCTGAAGGAGACTTTTGCGGACAAGACACAGGCAATGGCTGAATTCTGGCAGAACAGAATGGGAAAACATTAACTGACGGCAATTGGTATAATGACTGACAAAAATGGAATAGATAAGGTATTTGAAGTCATCAACAAGCTTCTGGGTCCGCAGGGTTGTCCCTGGGACCGGGAACAGACTCCTGAAAGCCTTTGCGATTACCTGGTGGAAGAAACTTTTGAACTGACCTCGGCCATACGTTCAGGAAACATCCGCGAAATTCACGAGGAAATGGGTGACGTTTTATTTCTTCTCTTATTCATCGCCAGGCTGCTGCAGGAAAGTATGTCCCTGGATCAGATTTTAAAGGAGAGTTCCCGGAAAATGATCCGCAGACATCCTCATGTCTTTGCAGATAGAGACATCCATTCCAGAAAAGAACTTGTGCAGAGCTGGGAGAAAATAAAAAAAACAGAGAAAAGTCACGTGGGCCGGTATCTGCTGGAGACAATACCCAAAGGCTTGCCCCCGCTGCTGCAGGCTTACAGGATGCATTCCAAAGCAGCAGGGGCAGGCTTTACCTGGTCTGATGCAAATGAAGTGGAGAAGCAGCTGAATGCTGAATGGGGGGAATGGCTAAGCTCCAGGTCCAGCGGAGAGACAAAAAAAATGGAAGAGGAGTTCGGAGACTACCTTTTCACTCTGGTGGAGTATGCCAGGAGACACAACATAAAGGCCAATTCCGCACTTGGCAGAGCCAACGCCAAGTTTGCCCGGCGCGTCAGGATCATGGAAGATCTGGCCAGAGACAAGGGCAAAGAATTGTCCGATATGGATGGTCATGAGCTTGAAAACTTGTGGGGGCAAGCCAAGCTGGCTGACAGCTGAACAGGCAGTTTAGAGCCGGTTGTGTTCCAGGCTGTGAGTTAATTCTTCCTGCAGTTACCGATTATTTGCAACATCCGTTCAAGGATCTCTTTTGGGTCATGTCCGCCGGTGTCTATATGCACAGCATCAGCAGCAGGCTTTAGCGGGGCGATGGCCCGGTTTTCATCCTGGGCGTCTCTTTGACGGATCTGCATAAGAATTTTTTCTTTATCAGGCTTCAGGCCCAGTTCTCTAAGCTGGGCGTATCTCCTGGCAGCCCGGATCTTTGGGTCAGCCTGGAAATAAAATTTATAATCCGCGTCCAAAAAGACCACGCTGCCCATGTCCCTGCCCTCGGCCACCAGAGAAATTTCTTTACCCATCTGCTGCTGGCTCTTTTTCATGAACTCGCGTACCACTTGCAGTCCAGCCAGGCGTGAAGCCAGCATACCGGTTTCTTCTGTTCGGACCTGATCGCTGATCGGTTGTCCCTCAAGCATCAGACAACACCCCGCGCCTGTACCTTGAATCCGGAAATGCAGGTCCTTAAGCCTTAAGGCGAGCTCACTCTCACGCAGACTTAAAACATCGGGACCAAGAATCCAGGCCGCTGCCCGAAACATGGCTCCGGTATCCAGGTAAGCGATCTTAAGACTCTGCGCCAGGGCTTTGGCCAAGGTAGTCTTGCCCACTCCGGCGGGGCCGTCAATGGTGATGATCATTTTTTTGCCCATCAGCTGATGATTTCCCGCATGCACTGGATAAACAGCCGGTTTTCTTCAGCCGTTCCGATACTTACCCTTAAAAGATCGTTAAACCCGTAACTGTCAAGAGGCCTTATTATCACTCCCTGATGCAGAAGGGCATCAAATATTTCAGCGGCATTACCTGGCGGGTCGAACATGAGGAAATTGGTCTGTGAAGGGTATACTTCACAGCCCAGATCCTTAAGCCCGGCGGACAAATAAGCACGGCCTTCAAAATTTACCGAGCGGGTTTTCCGGACGAAATCCTGATCTTCAAGAGCGGCCTGACCGGCCATGTCCGCGAGTATGTTGACGCTGAAGGGCAGTCTGATTCTGCGCAGATAATCGGCCAGGATTTCCGGAAGCACTGCGTATCCCAACCTCAGTCCGGCCAATCCGTACATCTTGGAAAAAGTGCGCAGGATGATCAGGTTGGGCGTTTTTTTCCAAAAAGGCAGAACTGAATATTCTTCCACAGGATCCGCAAAATCTACGTATGCTTCATCCACTACTAAAAATGAACCTTCAGGAAGTCCCGCACAAAATTGAATAATCTCACCTGCAGTTGCAGCGTATCCTGAAGGGTTGTCCGGATTGGTCAAAAAGACAAGCCTGGTCTGTTCGTCGACAATATCTTTAAGTTCATCCCATGCAAAACTGAAATCATTGTTCAGCCGGGCCTGACGAAACTCCACTCCGCTCAGCATGGCCTGCAGCCGGTAAATGCTGAAACACGGCTTGAAAGCCGCGATATTGTCCTGTCCAGGCACAGCCAGAAGTCGAATGAGCAGGTCAATCAGCTCGTCTGACCCGTTGCCGCAAACTATGCTGGCGGCATCAAGGTCCAGGAAGCCGGCAACTGACCGGCAGAGCTCGGGATTGTTTGCCCTGGGGTAGCGAAACACCATTGAAGCGTTTTGGGAGATTACCTCCTGAACCATAGGTGATGCTCCCAGAGGATTTTCATTGCTGGCCATCTTGATGACCCGGGATAAGTTGTATTTCTTTTTGATTTCCTCGATGCTCAGCCCGGGTGAGTAGGGCTTGAATGTTTGCACCTCGGTGCGGACCGGATGCTTTAAACTATTGCTCATTGATACTCTCAAAAAAATTTCCATGTAAGATGGATCTTATCATTTTATATATTTATTCAATGCCTGCAGTTGTCTTTGATTTTTTTCTCCAGTTCACGGTCGCAGGAGAGCAGCCTGAAAAAAGTACCTCTGGGCAGTTCCTGACTCGGGGGTCCAAAAATATTAGCCCACACTGGAACCATTTTTAAGGTACCCCACATCTTTTTTTCTATGATCAGGACCATGTTCATTTCCCGGCCCAGGGCAAATTCCTGTTCACCTGGAATAAGAAAGCCTTTGCAGCCCAGAAAATTCTCCTTCCATAT
>SLDX01000002.1 GCA_007125075.1 Desulfonatronospira sp. | reverse complement strand
TAATTTGTCTCTCGCCCGCTTCGAAGACTCAGCTTGAGGCACAGAGCTTTGGAGAAGAGAGAGGGCATTATTTTCATTACTGCGAGTTGCAGTAATGAAAAAGAATCTCGCCCCTGCAGGGTGCAGGTTATTCATAAAAGTAAGAACATGTTGAATTCATAGGAGTCTTTAATTCAAAATCAGCTCAGGGGGAAGTTCTCCACCAGATCCCAGACCCCGCATGGACAGCTTTTGCCGCAGAACCCGCATCCGATGCATTTGTCCGGATCAGCTGCGCGTTCAAATCCATCCTGCTTCAAGTCCCTGCGGGTGATGGCCCCGGTGGGGCAAAGCGTTTCGCACAGTCCGCAGTCCATGCATGATCCGCATGAAGAGCACTGATTACCGCACACGCTAAGGTCGCTATATTCTGTCATCCTTGGATCAAAATACTCAAGAGTCATCCTGGAATAGTCGATCCTCTCCGAAGTTTCGCTGTATTCAATGGCATATCCCCTAAGCCGATCATCCAGTCCGCATTCGTCCCGGCCCCGGAACTGCCGGTCAATTGCCTCTGCCGCCCTTCTTCCGGCGCCGATGGCATCGGTTAAAAGTCCGGGCCTTACGTTGTCGCCCACGGCAAAGACCTTGTGATCCGAAGTCCTGTACGTTTCATCGACTTTGATGAATCCCCGGTCAGTGGAAATGCTTTCCGGCAGGAAACCGAGATCGGGTGCGTCGCCTATGGAAATGACCACGCTGTCGGCCGGTATGACTTCTCCGGAAGTCAGGACCACGCCTTCCCTGGTAATTTCTTTTGTAAAACAGGGATAGCGGAATCCGGCCCCGATTTTTTCTGCTTCTTTGCGCTCCCTGCCGAATGAAGCAGGTTCCTGGATGTCTATGAGGGTGATCTCCCTGGCACCAAGGCGGTGGGCTTCAGTGGCCACATCGCACCCAACATTGCCCGCGCCGATGACCACCAGCCTGTCCCCCACCTTCTGGCTGCCCTTCTTGGCCTCCTTGAGAAAAGTCAGGGCAGGAATGATTCTTTCAGACCCGGGAATGGGGATTGTCCTGGGCTTGCCGGCCCCGACAGCTACGACCACGTAGTCAAAATCCTTCTTCAGCCTGTCGAATTGAATTGCAGTGAGAACTTTTTCCAGGTGGACATGGGGCAGGATCCTGCGCGCTCGGTCCAGTTCAGCCTCCAGAACATCCTTCGGGATGCGGTGTTCGGGTATGGCTGTGGCCATTTTCCCGCCGAGAGTCTTTTCCCGGTCGTGAATGACCGGCTCATGACCCATGAGTCTTAACTGCCAGGCGATGGATATCCCTGCCGGACCCCCGCCAATGACCGCGACTCTTGCTCCTTTCAGGGGAGGAAGCTCAGGAATTCTTGATTCCACTCCTTTTTTGCCCAGAATGGTTATGTCCACAGGCAGAAGGCTGTCCTGATTTTTGGTGCATCCCTGCATGCATAGATTGGGACACAAATACCCGCAGATGGAGGCCGGGAATGGAGTAAAAGCCAGAGCCACGTCTACGGCTTCATCCACCTTGCCTGCCCTGATCAGGCGCCAGCGTTCCTGGACCGGCATGCCTGTGGGGCAGGCGGCCTGGCACGGAGCCATGTATCTGCGGTGCTCCCAGACCGGGACATAGCGCCGCAGATCACCTGTGGTGATCAGGGGGATGGGGCCGCGATCCAGGCTGGTCAGGTCACCGATAAGACCTCCCTTGCCCAGTTCACTGTCCCAGACTTCTGCACGGAACTCCTGCATGGATCTGGTTTGAACACAAGTCTTTTCCATCGGGGATCTGGCGGTCAAACACTTCCAGTCCCCGCGGACCAGAAGTTTTTTCAGCAGTTGCTTCCTCTTTATCTTTTCAAGGAATCCGGTCAGGTTTTCCGCAAGCCAATCCCAATCCTTATCCGATATGTCCGCCATCCTGGCATCGGACCGGCTGTAGCCGCCGATGGGTCCACGGAAAAATATTTTTCCTCCGACCATGCCCACGCAGGGCCTGTATCCCAGAACATTGGACGGATCCTGGGGCTCGTGACCGCAGATTACCGCGATTCCTCCGGCCATAAATTCAGCAAAATAATCCCCTGCTGAACCCAGGACCCATAGCTCCGGGGAATCAAACCTTGGATTGTGCTTGGTCATGGTCATGCCCCGGGAACCAATGTTCCCGGCCACAAAAACCTTGCCCTGAGCCATGGCATTGCATGCCCCGTTGGAGGCGTAGCCGTGAACGACTATTTCAGCTCCGGCATTGAGCCAGCCAACATCGTCGGAAACCGGACCGTGGACTTCGATTAATGTCCCTGGGGAACCCATGGCCCCGACCCTCTGGCCCGAAGAGCCGGTGATGCTGAACCTGACCTGTTTTTCTCCGGTTAGAAAAACCCGGCCGCCAAGACCGTGCTGGCCAAAGGCCTCGATCTCTAACTTCCGCGCTCCGGACCTTACCGCCTCCTGGACGCGCTCCTCCAGAATCCGCGAAGGAACCCGGCCTGCCTTATCCTTTCCCTTAAGGCGTATTGTCTCTACTCTGCTCACTTATTCATGTCTCCAGAATTTTTCTGACAAGTTCACAACTTTAACTGCGATTTATCAAACCACATGCTTGATCTGCAGCCTGTCCGCGGCAGCCCTGTCCGCGATTCCCAGGGCATCGGACATGCCTATGGGCAGGGAAGTTGACCGGCCCAGAGGAGCAACAATCTTTTTCAGCTCAATATCAAAGCCAACAAAGACATCCACCAGTCTTTCTGCCGTTTTTTCCGGATCAAGGCGCCGGTACAGTCTGGGGTCCTGAGAGGTTATGCCTTTGGGGCAGCGGCCGATATTGCAGATGTTGCAACGGTCGCCTTCTGTTCCCAGACATCCTGCCGCGGCCTGCATGATGTATTTGCCCAGCTGGACCGCGCTGGCCCCGAGCATGTACAGGGCCGCGGCATTGGCGGCCAGGTTGCCGTTTTTCCCGGTTCCGCCACCGGCGATGATCGGCAGTTCGTTCTGCATGCCCAGCTTGACCAGGTTAAGGTAACAGTCCCGGACATTGGAAGCTATCGGGTGGCCCATGTGGTTCATGGATACGTTGTAGGCCGCGCCGGTCCCTCCATCCTCACCGTCGATGGCCAGACCTGCCGCATACGGATTCCTGGTCAGGTTGTTCAAGACGGCCAGGGAGGTGCTGGTGGCGGATATTTTGGGGTATACCGGAACTCTGAAGCCCCAGGCCATGGACATGGACTGAATCATCTTGGCCACGGCCTCTTCTATGGAATACTTGGTCTGATGCGTGGGAGGACTGGGCAGGCTCACACCGGGCGGAACCCCGCGGATGGCCGCAATGAGCCGGTTGACCTTGTGCCACTGCAGAAGTCCGCCGTCTCCGGGCTTGGCTCCCTGACCGTATTTGATTTCCACCGCGCACGGGTCTTCCTTCATCTCAGGAATGGCGTGGATGATTTCGTCCCATCCGAAATAACCGCTGGCGATCTGCAGAATCACGTATTTGAGAAACCGGGAACGGAGCAGTCTGGGTGGGCATCCGCCCTCACCAGTGCACATGCGCACCGGCATGTTCAGTTCTTCATTGAGATATGCCACGCCCATCTGCAGACCCTCCCACATGTTCGGGGAAAGGGCCCCAAAGCTCATCCCTCCGATCAGCAACGGATAGACCTCTCTGACTGGAGGTATCCAGCCGTTTTCCCTCTGGGCCTTGATCGCCCTGGAAGGGGGCAGGATCCGGCCGATCAGGGTTCTTAGTTCGAACTCATGGCGTCCTGCATCCAAAGCCGGGTCAGTGAGCATGGAGATCCTGATGAACTTGATCTGGTCCAGAACGCTGTCCTGACTGTTGCGCCGTCCGCCCCTGGTCCTGGGCTGGCCGGCCCTGTCCCGGTGAAAGCGCAGGAGGTCGCTGGTCTCCGCTTTTATGGGCTCAATGGCATTGTTGGGGCAGACCAGGTTGCACATGGCGCAGCCTACACAGGCATATCCCGGATCGGTCCTCTGTCTGATTCCGTAATACACGCTGAAGTTTGACGCAGGTTTTTCCTGCAGGCCAAAGCGCGGGGTGGTGATCTCTCTTTTGCGGAAAACCCCCAGTTCGATGGCATTGACCGGACAAAGCGAGGTGCACCTGCCGCAAAGGGTACAGGTGTGTTTGTCCCAGCTTATCCTCCAGGGCAGGTCGCGGACGCTTAATGTAGAAGGGGTAATGGCTGCGTTTGCCTGCATGTCCTTACCTCCCTGCAGTCTGGTGAAACTATGACTGTATCAAGATGCATGGGTTGAAAATCCTTTGTTTTGTCCCGGTCGGGAACCACTTCATCCAGGCCGCATGATTCAGAAGAAAATGCGTACAGACCTGGTCTGCCGCCAACAATTCCGGGCCGAAGTTTTTTGCGGTCCTGAACCATGAACATGGTCTTGTCCGGAAGGCAGCCGATCACGCAATTAGGGCCGTCAATGATCAGCCTCCGGCAGGAGTGCTTGAGCATGTGCAGAAAATCCCGGTCCGGATGATCTTCCAGATCAGAATCCTGCAGAGGGGTTATCACATGCTTGTAGGCCTCGATGCTCAGACCCAGCTCCTTGAGGGTGAAGTGAAGGATATGGGTGAAAACCTCTGAATCGGACTGATATCCTTCATAACCAACTACTCCCTGGGTGGTCAGATATTCCTTGATGGGCACAAAGGCCGTGTTTTCCCCGTTGGTCATGGTGGATAAACCCTGGATGAAAAAAGGATGGCAGGCATAAAGATTGATGGCGTAGTTGGTGTTCTGCCTGCCCTGGGCCAAAATCCTGCGGGCATAGATTTCATCCCGGTCCAGCCCCAGATATATACCGATCTCCATGGGATCTCCGACTTCCTTGATCATGATCACATCCGGCCAGAAGCTGAAAACGACCATGTCCCCTCCGGCAGTGCCCATGTGTCTGAGCGTAAGCCTGATTTCGGTCAGCTTTTTTTCCTGTGTCGACTGCTCCAGATACTGCCAGCTGGCCGGCGGCTCATAGACCTGGACCAGATAGGTCTCCCTTTTTGGCGTGCCTGGAGGTGGTTCTTTTCTGGCGTCCAGGGTGAGCATATGTTTGGGGACAAAGCCCTGCCCGGACATGAACTCTTCCAG
>SLDX01000096.1 GCA_007125075.1 Desulfonatronospira sp. | reverse complement strand
CGATGTCTGATATCGGCATAGCCATCGGTGCTGGAACCGATGTGGCTGTAGAGGCCGGCGATGTCGTCCTGGTAAGAAACGACCCCAGGGATGTAGCCCGGATCGTCAGCTTGAGCCGGGCCAGCTACCGCAAAATGGTCCAGAATCTGTGGTGGGCGGCCGGTTATAATATCGTAGCCATTCCCCTGGCAGCCGGTGTTCTTGCCTGGGCGGGAGTCATTCTGGTTCCGGCAGTCGGGGCCATACTCATGTCGGCCAGCACCGTTATCGTAGCCATCAACGCTCAACTTCTAAGGCGCCTTGAGCTATAAGTCGGACTCTGCCTGCGATGATTTTCTGGCCTCAATGGCAAGTATTTCATTCTCCAGTTCTTCCAGGCGCAGAAGGAGCCGTTCATTTTCAGCAGTGAGACTATGGTATTCCAGATTAAGGTGCTTTATCAGCTCGGGCTCCTGATATGTTTCAGGCATGGACAGGGCGGATTCAACTTCATCCTGTCTCTGCAGGCATTTTTCCAGTTTGCCTTCCAATTTTTCGTATTCCTGTTTCAGGGGGACCAGTTGCTGATAAATGCTGTTTCTTAGCTGAGCCTGCTGCTTTTTCTTCTCTTTGTAAAAATTCCTGGCCTTGTCTTTGGCAAAACCTTGATCATTTAAAGCATGATTAATTTCGCCCAGGAGCACTTTTCGGTAATACTGCTCAAAATCCATATTCTGCTGAACGATTTTTCCCTCTTCAAGCGTCCAGATTTCCTCTGCAGTCTGAGAAAGCAGGTGGCGGTCATGAGCGACCATGAAAATCGCTCCGCGGTAATCTTTCAATGCGGCAATAAGGCCTTCTCTGCTCTCCATGTCCAGATGGTTCGTCGGTTCGTCCAGCAAAAGAAGGTTGGCTCTGGTTAAGAAAAGAGACGCGAGGATCAGCCTGGATTTTTCTCCTCCGCTCAGGCTTTGAACCTTTCTGTCCCAGAAAGATTCTCCAAGCATGAACAGCCCCAGGACAGAGCGGGTTTCCTCCTCGGTCAGATCCTCAGTGGACAGTCTCCTGATTTCATCAAGGACGGTGTTTTCCAGAATAAGGGTGTCTGCCTGATGCTGGGAAAAATAGGCCGCGCAGGTGTTCTGACCTAGTTTGGTATAACCGTTTTCCGGTAAAAGATTTCCGGCAATGAGCTTTAGAAGCGTTGATTTTCCGCAGCCGTTTGGACCCATCAGGGCAATCTTCTGTCCGTTAAACAGCTGAAAGTTCAGATCATTCAAAAGTCCGGGCTTCCCCGGATGGGCAAAACTAAGATCCTCACAGGTTATGGCCACCTTGCTGGCTTTTTTGGGTTCGGGCCACGAAAAGGAAAGGCCTTTGTCATAACCCTCAGCCTCCAGTTCATGCATTCTGTCCGAGAGTTTCCGGATTCGCGAAAGCCTGGACTGCGCCTGAACAGCCTTAGAGGCCTTGTACCTGAAACGATTCACAAAACCGGTTAAATGATTAATTTCCTGAGATATCTTTCCTCTCTGCTTTTCTTTGAGATTTTCTCTTTCTTCGTGCCACTCCAGAAATTCGCTGTAGTTCCCCGGCCTGAAACAGGGCTTGTTCAGTCCAAGATAAAGAAAGTGCGTACTTACTTTGTCCAGGAAGAAACGGTCATGCGCGACCAGAAAAAGTATTCCCTTGAAGTTCAGCAGGTAATCTTCAAGCCACAGTACTGCGTCCATGTCCAGATGATTGGTTGGTTCATCCAGAATCAATACATCGGCACCCTGCAACAGGGTCCTGGACAGTTTGGCTCTTTCCCTCCAGCCCCCGGAAAGAACCTCCAGAGGAGCGCTGAACTCATCCCGGTCAAAACCCAGCCCTGAGAGAATCGCTTTGGCTCTGTATTCCGGATTATACCCGTAGTTAAGCTCCATCTCGGCCTGTTTGCGGGACAGGCGCATAAGCTCTTTTTTATCCTCTGCTGCTTCCGCGGTATTCCATTCAGCCCAGAATTCACCCCAGTCCGGCAGTACGCTGAGTACATATTCAAGAAGCCCGGTTTTAAGATCCCTGTTGTCCAGATCCTGAGACACATATCCGGCTTTAAGGCCCTTTGGTCTGGAAATCGAACCTGCATCAGGCTCAATCAACCCGGCAAGCATCAAAAGCAAAGTGCTTTTGCCGCATCCGTTGGGTCCGGCAATGCTCAGTCGGCAGCCGGAACCGGCCTCAAATGAAAGATTCTTAAAGAGATCTTCAGTGCTGTAACTTTTTGAAATGTTGTTTGCGGTTATTTTCATCTTTGATTAAAAAATAAATAATCCAGACATGTTATCCTGAGACCTTACAAAATATGTTCTCTTGCAGGCAAAATCAAGACTGGACTGTCTTTAATTTATTTACATATTTCAGCTTCGGAAAAATTTTGATCTTAAACCGCAAACATGGCCATAATTCCAGGCTAAATGTCTTGCCAGGTTCACCAGGATGTTTTAGGCTTCATACTCACTGAAACTTCTGTTCTTCTGGAGGATGCATGATTGATAACAAGCCGGGAAGAGAGTTCTTAAAGGATTCACTTCGAAAAATGATAGATTTTTCCAAGACAGATCAGAATATGGGCATACATGCCCCTCCGGTTCAAAAGCCTTTTTCTTCTGAATCTCCAACGATAAAGCTTGCCGCGCGTGACCTGTGGAAGAAGATGATCAAAGACGTCAGGCTGGATGAACTCATAGCCTCGCGCAAAAGCAGAAGAAAGTATTCAGAAGAACCGCTGCAGTTTGAGGAACTGTCTTTTCTGCTCTGGGCCACACAGGGTATCCGAAGAAAGGTAAATGAGTACACAGCCTACAGAAACGTACCTTCAGCCGGAGCAAGACACAGCTTTGAAACCTACGTCTTCGCCAGAAATGTTCAGGGTCTGGACCAGGGACTATACCGCTACTTGCCTTTGGAAAACGAGCTTGGATTCATCAAGGAAGTCCCGAATATGAAAAAAGCTCTTTCTGAAGCATCCTTCGGGCAGAATTTCGTAGGTCTCAGTGCAGCCGTTTTCGTCTGGTCATGCATCCCCTACCGCACGGAATGGCGTTATGGACAAACCGCCTACCGGGTCATTCTCATGGACATCGGGCATGTTGGTCAAAACCTTTATCTGGCCTGTGAAGCCCTCGGTTCAGGCACCTGCACTGTGGCGGCTTATGATCAGGAGGCCATGGATGAACTATTGGGGCTGGACGGTCAGGATGAATTTGCCGTTTATCTGGCTCCAGTGGGCAAAGCTCTGAGTATACCGGATGTAATTTAGATCCTCAAATACAGCCCGGCAGGCCTCTTAATCTTCATAAGCCTTAAAAGGTGATTATCTCATATCCTCTGTTTAAATAGCCGGCCATTCCCGGATGTCCGTTCATATCATCCAGGAGAGTGAGGTTTTGAGCCCTGGCCTCTTCAAGGGTGCCCATTTTTTTTGAACATGCCCTGCAAACACCTTCCACAAGCCCTTCTTCCTTGACTTTTTTCCACAAGCCCATCAAGGGATTGTCTTTCTTGGCCAACTCAGGAATCAAGGATGTAGCCGAACCTTCAACAACTATTCCGGTCTGGCAACCTTTTGCGGACATATCCAGGGCATTCAACAGGACATGTATAAAACACATGGGATCTCCGTTGAATACGAAAAGCACTGTCTTTTTCATCAAGCCTCCGGCTGAAATTTTCTGCCTTCCCCACTCAAGGACAGGAAGGCAGAACAGTTTGCATGATTTTTATTCAAAAGCCATGCTGGGCTTCCAGATGTCGCAGACCTTGCCCACCAGATCCGGTCCCGGCTTAAGGGTCATCTTCCCTGGCTTCCATCCTGAAGGGGTGGCCTGTGTTCCCTTGGACTTTCGAACAGGCTGAAAAGCCTGGATCTGTCTAAATGTCTCCATGACATTCCGGCCAACAGGCGGCGTAAGCACTTCATAGCCCTGAATTATTCCATCCGGGTCGATAATGAATCTGCCCCTGGTTTCTACTCCGGCATCCTCGTCATAGATACCGTAAATCTTGCCTACTCTGCCGCCTCCATCCGAAAGCATGGGGAACGGTATGCCCTGCTCCACCATCTTGGAAAGTTCATTATCATCCCACATCTTGTGTACAAATATGCTGTCTATGCTTACGGACAATACTTCAACACCCAGCTTTTGAAATTCGGGATACTTATCGGCAACTGCCGATATCTCAGTAGCTCAGACAAAGGTAAAATCACCTGGATAAAAGCACAGTACCACCCACTTTCCGAGATAGTCGGACAGACTGGCGTTGATGAATTTACCCTTTTGATAACCCGGAGCAGTGAAGTCCGGAGCTTTTCTGCCCACCCGAATCATGATTTTTTCCTCCTTGATTTCAGATTTTTCCAGAACAACCTCCTCGACCGGTTTTTCTCCTGTCGGTCCTCCAGTGGGCCGGGCACAACCGGCTGGTATCTCTTCAGTCATACCTGCCTCCTCGTAGCGGTTTCGAATTAAAAAACCATTTCCTATTAATAACTATTACCAACAATAGAGCCGAGTGTGTCAAGTATCTATATAATATTTTTCCGGTAATGGTCAAAATATGCTCTGATTCTAAACTGAACCGCTTAAATGTGCTTTAAGCTCTCCACACGGACGCGTCCGGGAATTCTCCATGGTCAGGGAAGGCTGCTGTCCATTGATACAAAACTATGTGCAGCACTGACTTTTTCAGCTCCCAGCACTTCTTTGGAAAACATCCGGGTTAATTTTTCTGCCTGCCTAGCTATAGGCGTGGTCCTTTGTCAAAGGACTTATTGTTTATCTTTCATGCCTGCGAGAAAATCTTCCAGGGACGGCTCGGCAATTTCTGTATCCACTGCCAGCCAGATGAGCTCCTTGTCCCTTACGAAAAAATAATGGGCCTGTCCTTCTCCCAGAGCCATATAAACAACCCTGTCCCTGACCGTTCTTCTCATGAAGTGATGAAAACCGTGCTCTGTCTCCCGCATTACGCGGGCCATGTCTTCCATTGCCGAGACCGCCCTGTCATTGCTGTCATATACGGAGACATATAAAGTAGATGAATTCCCCTTTCCTTCGTAATTGACGATATAATCGTTTCCGGTGGCCACCTTACCATGATGCATCCGGTCGATTATCCGCGCCGCT
>SLDX01000081.1 GCA_007125075.1 Desulfonatronospira sp. | reverse complement strand
CAGGGGACAGGGGACAGGGGACAGGGGACAGGGGACAGGGGTCAGGGGACAGGAGACAGCCTCCGGCCTGTATGCCCTACGGGCAGGAAGCGGCCCCGGAGGGGAGACAGGGAAGTGATATCAAACGTTTATCCGGGTTAAACCGGGTCAGAATCTCGTGACTTTTAGGCGGATATGTCTGATTCGATTTGCCATGAAAGGAGCCCAGCATGAAGCACTACGACTGCATTTCCATAGGCACTGGTTCCGCCATGAACGTGGTCCAGGGGCTGCTGTCCAAAGATCCTGAGAGCAGAATCGCTGTAATAGATAAAGATGAAGCAGGCGGAATCTGTCTGACCAGGGCCTGCATTCCTAGCAAACTTCTGGTTTATCCTGCTGAAGTTGTGCGTTTTCTGGAAGAAATGGGCCATCAGGGCATCCATGTGGATATCAGAAAAATAGATTTTCAGTACATAATGGAAAGGATGCGCGGCATTGTTTCCAAGATCAGCAAGGATATTGAAAAAAGCCTTAAGGAATCCGGATTGGTTGATTATTACCGGGAAACAGCTGAATTTACCGGACCTTATACCATGCGCGTGGGCAAGGAAGAAATAAGCGGGGACATGATTCTGCTCTGCTCAGGCTCGAGGCCGCAAATTCCGGATATACCCGGCTTGAATGAGGCGGCATATCTGACAAGCGATACTCTTCTCAAGCTTAAAGAGCTGCCCGAGAGTCTGACTATTCTGGGCGGGGGTTATGTGGCTGCGGAATATGGTCATTTCTTCTCAGCCATGGGTTCAAGGGTGACAATTCTGGGCCGGAATCCGCGGTTTCTTCCGGGAGAGGAGCCCGAAGTCTCAGCTGTAGCCAGGCAGAAGTTGAGCCGGAAGATGGACATCCTTACCAATCAAGAGGTGTTTGAAATCAGGTCAAAAGGACAGAACAAAGTGACGGCCATTGCGCGCGACCGGAAAACCGGCAGGGAAAAGGAGATTGAAGCCCAAAAAATCCTGGTTGCAGCCGGCCGGAAATCCAATTCTGATATATTAAGAACAGATCGTGCAGGCATAAAAACCGACTCCCATGGGTGGCTGGCGGTCAACGATCATCTGGAAACCTCGGTCAGAAATATATGGGGTTTCGGGGATGCCGTCGGCAGTCATCTCTTTAAACATGCTGCCAATTATGAATCCAGGGTGGTCTACGCCAACGCGGTTCTCAAGGAGCCCATGAGCATAGACTATCACGCGGTGCCCCACGGTATCTTCACCTATCCGGAAATAGCCGCAGTGGGCATGAAAGAGGCGGAAGCTGTTGAAGCTTTTGGTGAAGAAGGGATCGCCATCGGATTCAAGCTTTTCTCGGAAACGGCCAGAGGCGAAGCAATGGGAGCCGAGGACTGTTTCGTAAAAATAATTCTGGAGGAAAGAAAAGACAGGATTGTCGGAGCCCACGTCATAGGACCCCAGGCCACCATACTCATCCAGGAGATCATCAACCTGATGTATACTGAAACTCAAAGTCCTGAGCCGATATTCAAGGGCATGCACATCCATCCTTCTTTGAGCGAGGTGGTGGAGAGGGCCTTTCAAAATCTTATGCTGCACAGGGACTATCAGCACATGCTGAGCCACATGTTTCCACAGCTGTAGCTCAGAGCTAAGAGCGCGGCAGACGGCAGTAGATTACGTCTTTTAAGTGGCAGGGAAGGAAATCTGCAGCAGGTTTCAGGTTCAGGAACGCTCCTGCTTTTGTCCAGCCATGGCCTTAAGCCCGGCTTCCACCTTTTCCGGAGGGCGCCTTTCCGGAACATAGACGTGAGGAATCCGATCTTCTTTCCATTCCTTGGAGACATATAACGTGCAGTAGCAGCTTCCGTATTCTTCAATATCCGGAGCAGCGTACACGCAGGGGCAGATTATGTCCCTGTCCAGGCTGTACTCGCCGCTGGCCAGGCGGCAGGGGCAGGATGCGTAACCGTAGCGGTCCATGTTTATGAGCAGGCTTTTCAGCAGATCATTGACCATTTGCCGGTCCTTATTGAAATGAAAGCCCTTTCTGACCACGAGCTTTTCCATTTTCCGTCGGTATTCTTCAATACGTTCAGGGCTTACTTCCTGCATGGCGCAAAAGTTCCATTAAACCCGCGGCAATGCCATACCCGCGGGCAGGTTTTTTTTTACTGTTTGGAGCAGAGGATTTGTCCTCTGCTCCTGAAGGATTTTTGAAATAAGTCGCAAATATTGCCTGAAGGTTTATCCTTCGTGAGGTCTGGACTCATTGACCGCGGCAGTAAGTCCGTTCTCCGACTTGAAGACGACACTATCAGAATCGACCCGGAATTCGCCAAGGCCTTCAACATCCACAGTATCCTTTTTTATCAACCCCTTGATGATAACTCCCCGCATCAGGTCAAAAGCCATGTAGGCTTCTTCTATGCTTTTGAATTTATCGGGGTAAGCCCTCTGCAGCTCAAGAACCATGGTCTTGGAATACCCGTCAGGCAGTCTGCCCGCTCTTTCCCCCTCCGCCTTTTTCGGTTGTTTGGACTCTTTGATCGCGGTATTAAGTCCGGGCTCCGGAGTGAAGACAACCTGGCGGATAGCGCCTTCTCCCGGCTCGACCCGGAATTCTCCCAAATCCTCAACATCCACAGCGTCCATGTTCTTCAACCCGTTGGCGATAACTGCCTTGACAACGTCAAAGACCATGTAGGCTTCTTCCAGGGTGCCGAATTTGTCCGGGTAAGCCTTTTGCAGCTCTTCAATCATGGTCTTGGAATACCCGTCAGGCAGTCTGCTTGCTCTTTCCTTGGCTACCGACCACTCCGGGGGAGTCACCCTGCAGAATTCATCAGCGGTTGAAAGACAGATCTCAGGATTTTGTAAAACTGTCCTGGCCATAATTACCTCCTTAATGTTTTGGTTGCAAGCGGATAAGGTGTTTGAATCAAAATGAGATCGTTTCTCGTCAGTATCTTAAAAGATAAACACCGGATAATAAATATCAAAGGTGATTTTTCGGTTGGTTTTTTTAAAAACAAGCTCTCAAAAAATTGATATTGAACAGACAGGAAGTATACGAACTAATGCAGGAATTGCTTTTTGTGGATCATCGCCGGCCGGGAAGACCGGGTTCAGCGAATGGGTTCAAAGTCACGCGGACACGCTGGGCAGGAAATATCAAAGCGAGTTCAAGCGCAGAATAAAGCGGGATCAGCCCTGTTCAGGATACTGAGGGTTTATTGCAATTGTGTTCAAATTCCAGAATATTCAGTCTTGCCCAAGTGTTTATCATCAGCGTTCATCTGATGCTCAGACTTCCCTGGGGTAAGGAAAGTCAGGGTCATCGATTACTTTAGCCATACGCTGTTTTTTGGATGTACGGGCCTGATGGAAGGCGACCACTTCTTCGATCGCACGCAAAAGCTCTTCCTCATCTACATTCTTCAGAATCCGCCTGCCCGCCCGGGGATGGACACCGCCCTTGCCCCCGACGTACAAATCGTAGCCTCTCTTGGTGGCCACTACCCCGATATCCTTGATGGTCGCCAGTGAGCAGCTGAAAATACAAGCTGAAACAGCTGCTTTAAGCTTGGGTTTTATCTCTTTTCCGGAAAACCGCTGATAAATGCGTGAGGAAAGTTCTGCCGGGTCTATCCTGGCCAGCCTGCAGTTGCCGTTGCCCACACAGACCCTGGGCAAGGGAAATCTGCCCGGAGCCTTTAAATTCATCCCCAGGGAAGCAATCTCATCCTTGATCATTTCAGCCTGGTCTGCTGGTACGTCCAGGAGTCTCAGATTCTGCTCATTGGTAAGGTACACGCTCAGATGATGTTTTCTGGCCAGTTCCAGCGCCCGGTCCATGACATTCAAAGGCAGTCGTCCGGCAGGCAGTAATACAGTAATATTGGTAGTTTCCATGAATAAATTCGAATCCTTGGCAGGTAATTATTTATCCGATTCGGCTAAAAAAATTAACATACCACAGATGGGTTTTCGCTGATTTTCAATTCCGAAACGATTATCTGCACTGCCTGGCGTACACCTTCCTCAACCTGCGGGCTCATCACCGAGGTAACCTTTTCAGCGCGCTCGATCTCGATGAGCAAAATGCTCAGGTGCGGCGGCATCTGTTCGGGAAACAGGCTGTATCCGGTTTTAAGCGCAGCCCCGAGAGTGATTGAATGGGAGTTGGGCGGGATGGACGGAGAATATATATCATCAAGACTCACCCGGATTACCTCGCCCGGCCTTTTCCCCAGACGGCAGGCGTCTATGACAAAAGCACGCTCATATCCCGCAAGCCGTTCCATAAGCTCGAAATCCACAGTATGCAGTTCGCAGGTATCAAGGTGCAGATTCATGCCGGCCAGCCTGCGCACCACTTCAATTCCTGCCCGGTCATCCTGAAGGTGGGGATTGCCGATTCCAAGAGCAATAATTTTGTTCTTATTCATTTTGATATTTCGCCGGTGATCTTTTCAGGGAAAAGACAAGTAAGATTGAACCTTATCTATGAATCGGTTTGCCTTGATCTTCGCAGACTGAAGAGTTTCGGACAAATTACCTTCAGCGATGACCATGCTGTTCAGCCTCTGCATGTTTCAGTCTGAATAACAGATACTTCAGGCTAAAAAATCCCCAACCGGAAATCATCGGTCGGGGATTAATTTTTTCCAGCATAATACGGGGTTAAACTCACCCTGATATCTTCTTCATTTCCTCATTGCAGCAGGCGAACATGCAGGAGTGGGGCTGGCTGTAGCAGGCACATACCTCGGGGTCATCTTCGCAGACGCATTCTTTGATCACCTTCACTTCAAGCTTGCAGTGCTCGCAGCCGTATACTTCGTCTTTTTTCAGGTCATGGCACTTGGGCATTACTTCTCCTCCTTCATTTGTCAGTTTCTTGCAAAATTCCATCAAGCTAAGCATCAAAAGCTTATGTTGAAAAACTGTTTCTCAATATTATTAATATTAATACTACACTTACAGACCGGTTAGTCAAGTCTTATTGAAAAAGCTTACAGCAGCCGGTGGGCAGTGATGAATAAGCGATGAGAGGTGAGAGGTGAGAGATGAGAAATGAGAAATGAGAAATGAGAAATGAGAAATGAGATGGTAAGAAGGTAAGAAGGTAAGAAGGTAAAAGGTGCGGCTGCGCCGCAAGGTGGGAAGGTGGGAAGGT
>SLDX01000090.1 GCA_007125075.1 Desulfonatronospira sp. | reverse complement strand
TTCAAGCATCAAGTGAGGATCAGAAAATTGTTGTTCACGGAAAATTCGGAAGGATTTCGGGCTGGAAATTACCATGTGTCCACCATTTGGACACCGGGAATGATTATATTACCTGTCTGAAACGCATGGACTGCTTTAAGGTTTCCTTATCCATGAATTTCAAATCCGAACCAAGGGGAATGCCCTGAGCCAGACGGGTGACCCGGACCTGGACAAATTCCTTTTCCACCATGTTTTTGATGTATGAGCCGGTATTTTCCGCGTCCAGAGTTGTGCCCAGAGCCAAAATCACCTCGGTGATCCGTCCCTGCTGCAGCCTGCTGCGGAGTTTGTCCAGCTCCAGGGAATCGGGGCGTACACCGTCCAGGGGAGACAGAAGTCCTCCCAGCACCAGATAACGCCCCTTGAAAAAACCGGTGTCCTCCATGACCAGAAGGCTGTCCCATTCAGAGACCACGCAGAGCTTCTCCTGCTCACGCATTGGATCGGAGCAGATTGAGCACGGATCAGTGTCCGCCAGAGCCGAACATTGCGAACAGATGCACAGTTTATCTCTTAATTCGCGAATGCTTTGTCCCAGTTTTCTGGTTTTGTCTTCCGGCCACTTGAGCAGGGTCATGGCCATGCGCAGGGCGCTTTTAGGACCGATTCCCGGAAGATCGGCCAACTGGTCCACCAGAAGCTGCATGGATCGGGGCAGCTTTTGCACGGCCATCCTCTAGAACAGTCCTGGAATTTTCATTCCGCCTGTCAACTGGGCCATTTCATTCTGAACCATCTCTTTGGAACGTTTCAGGGCATCGTTGGTGGCCGCGAGGATCAGATCCTGAAGCATTTCCACATCTTCAGGATCAACCACGTCTTTTTCAATTTTTATCTCCACTACTTCCTGGCCTCCGGTAACCTTGACCGTTACCATGCCCCCGCCCGCGGAAGCTTCAACAATCTTTTTACTCAGCTCTTCCTGCATCTGGGACATTTTTTTCTGCATTAACTGGGCCTGTCTGACTAAATCCTGCATAATCTTTTCACTCCTTAAGTTATTTATGTTTTGGCTGTGTTTGGCTAACTTCCATAATCCTGGCTTCAAAATCGTTGATGAGTTTTTTCACTCCCGGGTGCTTGCGCACCTTTTGCTCCAGCGAAATCCGCGAACGCTTCTGCAGATCTTCATCTTCAAGCTCAACCTGCATATTCCTGCTGAAGTATCTGCCGGCCAGCAAAGCAAGCTGATTCATACGGCCGTTGCGCTCCAGGTTGGATCGAACAAAATCTTTTTGCGGAGAAAGTACCACCCGGTCCTGCTCGACTCTGGCCCGGCAATGCCCCAGCATTCTGGCCAATGTCCGGTCTTCCGCCGTGCTGGAGGCGCAGAAGTCAAGAAAATCCTTTAAGTCTTCATCCTCCCTGGACGTGGGCTTAATGTTTTTTTTTACATCCTCCTGTGAAAGAACATCCTTTTTCACTTCTGGAGCAGAAGCTGCTTTCTTTCCGGTTTCGCCGCGGGGGCTGCCCTGGATTTCGGCCCTGGAATTTTTGCCCGCGGTCTCTTTTTCCGCGTGGTTGTCCGAAGGAGCCTTGAACTCCGGCTGAGCAGGCTCATATTCAGAAACCGGTACGAGTTCGGACAGGAAGGCCAGGCTGTACAGCAGAAGTTCCAGGCTCAAGCCAGGTTCGTAGCTGTCCAGTATGCTCCTGCGTCCTTCAAGCACCATCTGCCATCCGGCATGTATTTGGGGAGCGGGCAATTTTCGAGCCGTGTGCATCCAGTGCTCAATTTCTTCAGGGTCAAGATCCAAAAGCTTTCCGGCTTCTTCTCCGCCTCTGGAAAGTAAAAAGAGGTTGCGCCAGCAATGAGCCAGTTCCTGGAGAAAAAAGCCCAGATCCAGTCCCTGCTCCAGAAGATAGCGCACCATCTCATAAAGGCCTGGCAGATCACGTTCCAGAACACTTTGCATCAGCCGGCGAAAAACCTCCTGATCCGCGAGCCCCAGAACTTCGCGCACATTGCCGGTCTTCAGACCTTCCTCACCCAGCGCCAGTACCTGGCCCAACATGGACATGCTGTCCCGGACGCTCCCCGCTCCGCGCCGGGCAAGAAGCTGCACCGCCTCTTCCTGATAGGAGATATTTTCGGTTCTGAGAACAAACTCCAGATGCCGGGACAGCTCTTTCTGAGTCAGACGTTTGAACACGTAGTGCTGACAGCGGCTGAGCACGGTGACCGGAAATTTTTCCCGGGCAGTCGTGGCCATGATGAATACGCAGTGCCGGGGAGGCTCTTCCAGGGTCTTGAGCAAAGCATTAAAAGCCGACGGGGAGAGCATGTGGGCCTCATCAATAATCACCACCTTGTAGCGTCCGCTCATGGGAGTATAGACCACATCTTCCCGCAGCTTGCGCACGTGATCCACTCCCGTATGTGAGGCTCCGTCAATCTCCCACACATCGGGGAAAGCCCCTCTGGTGATCTGGTCACAATTGTCGCACTCATTGCAGGGCTCAGGTCCGGGCCCGTTGCGGCAATTTATGGCCTTGGCCAGAATCCTGGCCACCGTCGTCTTGCCCACACCTCTGGTGCCGCTGAACAGATAAGCGTGCGCGGGACAATCCCGGGCCGCGGTCCTGGACAGGATGGTCTTGATGGAATCCTGTCCCGCTACTTCAGCAAATATCTGGGGTCTGAACTTGGATGTAAGTCCGGCTTTGGCCATAATAAACTCTAAAAAGAAAGAACGGCGAAAGCAAATAGTCCTTCACCTTTATCTTTATTTCTTAATTCTTTTTCTGGAAACGCAAACCCGGTTCCACGCGGCAGACCACTGACAGTCAGTGAGTGATAACCGAAAACCACGTTGCTATAGCTCATAATCATACAGCCATTCAGCATATTTCATATTTTCGCCGCGGACAATCTTGAAATATTCGCCTTGAAAAAGCATGGTCACGGGACCGGCCTTACCCTGCCCGATCACTCTGCGGTCAACTTCACAGATGGGGGTCACTTCCGCGGCTGTTCCGCAGAAAAAGGCCTCGTCAGCCATATAAAGCTCATCTCTGGTGAAGCGCTGTTCGGTAACCGTATACCCCATATCCAGAGCCAGGGTGATCAGGGAGTCCCTGGTTATTCCTCCCAGGATGGAACCCAGGGGCGGAGTCTTGAGCTTGCCGTTTTTGACCAGAAAGATGTTTTCGCCGGTGGCCTCCGCCACGTAGCCGTCAACATCAAGCATCAAAGCCTCGTTGTAGCCGTCGGCGATGGCCTCTCGCTTGGCCAGGACCGAGTTGACATAGTTGCCCGAAATTTTGGCCTTGGTCATCATCACGTTGACATGGTGCCTGGTGAAGGTGGAGGTTTTCACCCGGATACCTTTATGCAGGGCGTCATCGCCCAGGTATGTCCCCCAGGGCCAGGTGGCGACGACCACACGGACCGAGTTCTCTCCCGGGTGCACGCCCATGGCCCCGTCTCCGATAAAGGCCAGAGGCCTGATATAACCCTGGTCCATTTTGTTGGCCTTCAAAGTGTCCACAACTGCCTGACAGATATCTTCTTCAGTGAAGGGTATAACCATCTCTACGGTCTTGGCGGAATTGAAAAGACGCTCCACGTGCTCTTCCAGCCTGAAAATGGCTGAAGTTCCATCGCTGCATTTATAACTTCTGATCCCTTCAAATACCCCGACTCCGTAGTGCAGCGTGTGCGTCAGCACGTGCACCTGGGCCTCATCCCAGGGCACCAGGCGGCCGTCAAACCAGATCTTATCCGATTTCTGAATCATATCTCCCCCTTGCAAAATTCTTCAAGCTGAGTTTCTTATACATTATTAAGACTGCTTCACTGAATTTTCTTGATCATGAAAATACGCAAACTTTGTTTTGGAAGTTCCATCCTAATCCCTGCGACTGGATCTGAAAAAGAGTTTGATCGGGGTCATGTCCAGGTGAAAGACCCTGCGGATCTGTTTTTCCAGATAGCGGGCATATGCCGGCTTGATGAGCCGGGGATCATTGACGAAAAAAACAAATTCCGGCGGACTGGTGCCGGGTTGAGTCAGATAATAGATCTTGGCCCGGCGACCCTTGACCAGAGGCGGCTGGTGACCCTGTACAGCCTCCTTAATCAGCCTGTTCAGCTCCCCTGTTCCCACGCGTACCCGACTCTGAGCCAGAACCTTCTCGGCCAGGGGAATCAGCCTGCCCAGGCCTGCCCTGGAGATGCTCGAAGTGTAGAGCACCGGAGCATAAGAACAAAACGCCAGCTGATCCTGAAAATATCTTTTAAGCCTGCCCATTTTGTCCCGGGACACTTGGTCGATTTTATTCACCAGAATAACTGCAGAAACTTTTTCCCGCTCAAGAAAGGAGAGCAGTTTTTTATCCTGAGCCACGACTCCGGTCATAGCATCCAGGACAAGCAAAGACACATCAGCCCTTTTGCTGCTCATAATGGCCCGCAGGGTGCTGAATCTCTCCAGTTCATCCTTGATTGTGGTCCTGCGGCGAACCCCTGCCGTGTCAATGAAAATATACCGTTTCCCGTTCTTCTCCAGTACAATGTCTACACAGTCCCTGGTAGTGCCGGGCAGGGAGCTGACCATCATTCTGTCGTCGCCGATCAGGGCATTGATCAGAGAAGACTTGCCCACATTCGGACGGCCAAGAAAGGAAAGACGCAGCCCCTGGATATGCGGCTCTTCCACTCTGTCTTCCGGCAGCTTTGACTCTATTGTCTCCAGCAGCGTGGGAATATTGTAGCCGTGGGCAGCCGAAATTGAGGTAACGTCAAAACCGAGAGAGTAGAAATCCCCTTCCAGAAAAGAACTCCTTTCCCGGCCGTCCACTTTGTTTATGACCAGATGCACCGGACTGCGGCCCTGCCGGAGCGTGGTCCCCAGCTGTTCATCCAGAGAGGTCAATCCGGATTGGCCGTCCACTACAAACAAAATCAGATCCGCTGTTTCCAGCGCGTCCAGCACCTGTTCATAGATCTCTTCCTCCACCCTGCTTGAGCTGTCCAGGACCAGCCCTCCGGTGTCCACAAGGGCGAAATCTTTTTGTCTCCCCCTTACCCGGCCATAAAGACGATCCCTGGTCACTCCGGGCTGGTCGTGGACCAGGGCCTTGTTCTGCCTGATCAGCCGGTTGAACAAAGTGGATTTGCCCACATTCGGCCGGCCAACTATTAAAACATGGGGTAACATTAAAATTAGTCCTGGTCCGGGATCAGGGATTAAAGAACAGGAAGGTTAAAGGTGTGCAGGTAAAAGGTTCAAAATGGAAAAAACAATCATACCGCTTTCCTGTTTTTCTTGCTTTCGTACTTTCAACCTTAACACTTCGCTTTAGCCTCCGAGCCTCTGAATTCCGCAGCTTGCGCTCTGGATATCAACCGGCCTTCGAAAGCGGCGGGGTCAAAACACCGTTTTCTGTAATTATCCCGGAAATCAATTCATACGGGGTGACGTCAAAGGCGAAATTGTAGGCATCCACATCTTCCGGGACTATAAGCTGTCCGGAAATATATCTGACCTCCTGTGGCTCTCTGTCTTCTATGGGGATTTCTTTGCCTGTGGCCATGGAGAAATCAAAAGTGGACAAAGGCGCGGCAACATAGAAAGGAATATTATGCCTCTGGGCCAGCACAGCCAGGGCGTAGGTACCGATCTTATTGGCCGTATCTCCGTTGGCCGCAATGCGGTCCGCTCCCACCAGCACCTTGTGCACCATCTGTCTCTGCATGAGGAAGGCGCAGGCATTGTCGCAGGCCACTCTTACGGAAATATTGTCCTCGGCAAGTTCGTACGCGGTAAGCCTGGCCCCCTGCAAAAACGGCCTGGTCTCATTGGCGATGACGGAAATATTTTTGCCCTGTTCCACTGCAGCCCTGACCACTCCCAGAGCTGTGCCGTAGCCGCCGGTGGCCAGAGCTCCTGCATTGCAGTGGGTCATGACTGTTTCCCCGTCCTGCAGCAGGTCCCGGCCGTTAATGCCTATGGCCTTGTTCGTCTCCACATCCTCGCGGTGAATTCTTCGGGCTTCTTCCAGCCACATAGCCGCCAGTTCCGCGGGCGTAGAAAATTCTTTGTCCCGGCAGAAATCCCGCATGCGCTTAACCGCCCAGACCAGATTGGCTGCGGTGGGCCTGGCCATGGCGATTTCATCGGTCTTCCCGGCCAGAATTTCCCGCCAGTCCATCCTGCCCTCCACTTCCAGAGCGGCCAGCACACAGCCGTAGGCCGCGGAAACACCAATGGCCGGTGCCCCGCGCACCACCATCTTCTGCAAGGCATAAACTACATCTGCGGTCTTTGCGCATCTGAACCACTGCTCCTGCCCGGGAAGCAGCCTCTGATCCAGCAGGACCAGACAATTATCTCCGGAATCAAAATATATGTGCCGCATATGTTTTCAATCCAGTCTGTCCTTCAGGATCTGATTGACCAGACCGGGATTGGCCTGTCCTTTGGTTTTCTTCATCACCTGGCCGACAAAAAAGCTCATGAGCTTCTTGCGCCCCCCGCGGTATTTCTGCACCTCATCCGGATTGGCCTCGATTACTTCGTCCACGATCCGCTCCAGTGCACTCTGATCTGAAATCTGGACCAGGCCTTTGTCCTTGACCAGCATTTCCGGATCTATTCCTTTGAAAAACACTTCCGCAAAAATATTCTTTGCAATTTTTGTGCTTATTACCTGATCATCCACCATCCTCACCAGACAGGCCAGATGTTCGGGTTTGATCACGGCCTGTTTGACGGTGATCCCCGCCTGATTCAGCTCGCGCAGAAGATCGGTCATAATCCAGTTGCTGATCTTCTTGGGTTGGGGATAGAGATCCACAGTCCGCTCGAAAAAGTCGGCCAGATCCCTTTCCGAGGTAATCAGCTGGGCATCTTCGGCGGGTATTTCGTAATCGCGGATAAACCTGTTTATCCTGGCCATGGGCAGTTCAGGCAGGTCCTGTCGTAGCTTCAAAATCCACTTCTCATCGACAACCAGAGGCACCAGGTCCGGATCCGGGTAATAGCGGTAATCATGAGCCTCCTCTTTACCGCGCATGGATACGGTAACGCCTTTGTCCGGATCAAAAAGCCTGGTTTCCTGAACCATTTCCTCCCGGTCCAGGAGCATGTCGGTCTGCCTGGAAACTTCGTATTCCAGAGCCTTTTGCACGTTGCGAAAAGAGTTCAGATTCTTGATCTCCGAACGCACTCCGAATTCAGGCTGACCGTATGGACGCAAAGAAACATTTGCATCGCAGCGAAAGCTGCCTTCTTCCATGTTTCCGTCGGAGATGTCCAGACAGCGCAGAATGCCTCGCAGGGCGCGCAGATAGGCAGAAGCTTCCTGGGGACTCCTGATGTCCGGTTCGGAAACAATCTCGATCAGAGGTACTCCGGAGCGATTTAGATCCACATAGCTTACGCCTTCGGAAGGGGAATGGATCAGCTTGCCTGCATCCTCCTCCATATGAATCCTGGTGATGCCGATGTCTTTCTCCCTTCCCTCCACCAGAATGATGATGTGTCCATGCTCGGCCAAAGGATTTTCGTACTGGGAAATTTGGTAACCCTTGGGCAGATCGGGGTAGAAATAGTTCTTCCGAGCGAAGACCGATCTGGAATTAACACGGCAATCCACAGCCAGAGCCATTTTTATCGCGTATTCGATCGCTCTTTTATTCAGCACAGGCAGCACCCCGGGCATACCCGCGCAGATGGGACAGGTGTTGACGTTTGGTTCGTCTCCAAACCTCGTGGAGCAGCCACAGAATATCTTGGACTTGGTCTTGAGCTGGGCATGCACTTCCAGGCCGATTATGGTCTCATATTTGCTCATGATTTTTACCGTTGGACAAATGTCGGCATACTTTTGTATTTGGACAGCAAATCAGCGCGAGCTCCAGCCTGGCAGGCCTGAAAACGCCTCTATATACAGGGCGTTTAAATTCCAGTTGCTTAGAACGCATTGCCTGATCTTGATTTCTTCACCATGCATGTTTACGCTTGCTAAAAGCTTATGAAAAATAATATAAACCATCTTTTTAGACCAGCTCCAGGCAGAAGTCAAAACCTATTCCCGATACGCCTTAATTGCCCGGCAACTAAAAGACATTCTTCCGCATGATTTACAAATTTTAACCGATGGAGCGAGGATGAAAACACTGATCACCGGTACAGCCGGATTCATAGGTTTCAAGCTGGCCTTGACCATGGCCAGGCAGGGAATGGAAGTCATCGGTCTGGACAACATCAACGATTACTATGATGTGCGGATAAAATACGGACGAATGAAAGAATCCGGTTTTAACGGTCCTTTTGATTATGCGGATCTGATCCGGTCAAACAAATTTCCCGGCCTGGAATTCATAAAATTAAATCTTGAAGATCGCCAGGGCCTGCAAAAGCTCTTCCAGGATCATAAATTTGACCGGGTCTGCCATCTGGCGGCTCAGGCCGGAGTGCGTTACAGCCTGAGCAACCCCTATGCCTATGTAGATTCAAATCTGGTTGGATATGTCAATCTTCTTGAATGCTGCCGGCATAATCATGTCAGTCACCTGGCCTTTGCCAGCAGTTCAAGCGTCTATGGACTCAACGAAACTCAGCCGTTCTCCACCCATGCCAACGTGGACCACCCCATAAGCCTTTATGCCGCGACCAAGAAAAGCAATGAGCTTATGGCTCATACCTACGCCCATCTCTATGGGCTGCCCTGCACCGGACTCAGGTTTTTTACCGTCTACGGACCCTGGGGACGCCCGGACATGGCACTTTTTTTATTCACCAAAGCCATCCTGGAGGACAGGCCTATTGATGTGTTCAACTACGGTGACATGCAGCGCGATTTTACTTATATTGATGATATCGTGGAAGGAGTGATCCGGGTTATGGACCGCCCGCCCAAAGGAAATCCCGAATGGGACGGAAAAAATCCGGATCCTTCAAGCTCCATGGCTCCGTATAAGCTTTACAATATCGGCAACAACAACCCTGTCCGGCTTATGGACTTCATCCGCGCCCTGGAGAAGACCCTTGGGCGCGAGGCCAGGAAAAATCTTTTGCCCCTGCAGCCGGGTGATGTGCCAAGCACTTACGCTGATGTAGATGATCTGGTCAGGGACCTGGATTATAAGCCGGAAACAGGAATTGAACAGGGCATAGAAGAATTTGTCGGCTGGTACAGGGATTTTTTCGGGAGAGACGGCTGAGCAAACCATTGCAGCTTTTTCAATTTCAGGGCAATTTGAAAATTCTTTCAGCTGATGATTAAAATAAACAGCTAAATGCATATCCATGAAATTTAAGGAATATTTATGAGCCAGGCTGAAGTATTGGTTGTGACCGGTTACGGGACCAATTGCGAACGCGAAACCGCCCATGCAGCCCGTCTGGCCGGAGCTGACCGGGTAACTATATGTTTCTTTTCTGATCTGGTGACAGAAAGGGAAAGCCTTGAGGATTATAACCTCATTGTTTTTCCAGGAGGCTTTCTTGACGGCGACGACCTGGGAGCGGCTCAGGCCGCGGCCATGCGCTGGCAATATGCCCGGACTGCATCCGGAAGATCACTTATGCAGGATCTGAAGCAGTTTCATGCCCGGAAAAAGCTGATCCTGGGCATCTGCAACGGGTTCCAGCTTCTGGTCAAACTGGGTCTTTTGCCTGCCTTGAACAATCTTTACTTTCAGCGTCAGGTCAGTTTGACCCACAATGATTCCGCTCGCTTTGAAAACAGATGGGTACATTTGAGCTGCAACCCCCATTCACCCTGCGTGTTTACCCGCGGGCTGGATCGTCTTTTCCTGCCGGTTCGCCACGGCGAGGGAAAACTGGTGTGTATGGACGACACCTTGCAGGAAGAACTGATGCAAAACAACCTTGTGGCTCTGCAATACATACATCCCCGGACAGGAGACCCCACCCAGGAATATCCGCACAATCCCAATGGATCACCGGCCGCAATCGCGGGACTAACCGATCCAGGGGGCAGTATTCTTGGACTCATGCCCCATCCGGAAGCTTACAATCACGCAACCAACCATCCCGCCTGGACCCGGGGCGAACAAAACATTTTGGGAGTGGAGCTTCTGGCCAGAGGCATTGAATATCTGCGCGCATCCTGAGAAAAGTGCCCAAGGGTCCGCATAAACTGATGCAAATAACCAGTCACCCCACGGGTTCAGCCTGGACCACGCTCATGCAGGCCGCACTCGCAGAAGCAAGAAAAGCTGTGGCTGAAGGGGAAGTGCCTGTGGGGGCGGTGCTGGCTGACATTCATTCCGGCAGGATCGTCAGCAAGGGCCGCAACCAGTGCATCGGGCTGAATGATCCGTCCGCACACGCAGAAATCATTGCCCTGCGCCGCGCAGGACGAATCAGGAAGAACTACCGCCTGCAGGATACTGTCCTGGTGGTCACTCTGGAGCCATGTCTTATGTGCCTTGGAGCCATAGTCCAGGCCAGGGTTGCCGGGCTGGTTTTCGGTGCCAGGGATCCCAGGGCCGGGGCACTGTTTTCCAGGCATGACATCCTTGACTTTGCCTGGATTCATAGTAAATTTTGGATTGTCGAAGGGGTTCTGGAACATGAATGCCTGGATCTTCTCCAGGATTTCTTCCGAAACAGGCGTTAGATGATTGATTGGCATCTTTCCTTCACCGGATCTTTTAATCTTAATAGCCTGTTGTCAAAAACGGAGAGGTAGCGAAGTCCGGCCGTAACGCGCCCGACTCGAAATCGGGTTATCCCTTAACCGGGATACGTGGGTTCAAATCCCACCCTCTCCGCCAACAAAATCTTTACTGACAACTTCTTGTTCACTTCATTTCAAAAAACAAGTTATGACTTACTTTCATAAAGGCATCGATAACATCTTCTGTGAACACGGTTTATTTTGACTTAATTAAGCCAATTTCCTTTAAAATCAGTCTTCGAGATCGATTATTCTCAGGAACACTTCCACAAGATGTGGATCAAACTGAGTGCCTGCGCATTTTTTCAGCTCCTTGACAGCCGCTGCAGAAGACATGGCTTTTCTGTAAGGCCTGTCGCTGGTCATGGCGTCGTAGGCATCAGCAATAGCCAGAATGCGGCTTTCTATCGGGATATCTTCTCCGGACAGTCCATGGGGATATCCCTGGCCGTCCCGGCGCTCATGGTGCTTGAGAATCAAATCGGCAATTTCACTTAACTCATTACTGCACTGAGCGATGCGACAGCCTTTTTCCGGATGCTGGCGCATGACTTTCCATTCTTCCTCAGTCAGCGGACCTTTCTTGAACAGAATATGATCGGGAATGCCCACCTTGCCCAGATCATGCACCTGGGCCAGAAGAACCAGATTTGAGAGCTGAATTTCCGAAAGCCCGAGGCGCTCCCCCATTTTGCGGCATAGATTTTCCAGCCTGTAGGCGTGCCCGCTGGTGATGAAATCGCGCTCTTCAAGGGCGGCCATAAGTGATCTCAGGATCTGGGATCTGGCGGTCACTTCTTTGGCCAGCTTGTCCCGGTACATGAGGTCGTCCGCCTCTTTAAAGGCTGTGTACAGATCCTTGTCCGAACTTTCAGCAACGGACATGCCTATGGATATACTCAAAGGAAGTTGATCCTGTTCGTTTTGTTTATTGAATCCGGCGATCCTGTCCTTGATGCGCTTGACGATGTTCCTGGCGGCTTGATAGCCGGTTCTAGGCATCAGAGCTATGAACTCATCACCTCCAAACCGGGCCAGGATGTCTGATTTGCGCAAAGAGTCCTTAAGCAGGTCCGCGCTCTGCTTCAAAAGCCTGTCTCCATGATCATGACCCAGGGAGTCGTTGACCAGTTTTAGACCGTCCACATCCATGGAAATAATGGTCACCGGATAATCCCTGCCCTTTGAGATGCGCTGCATCTCGTTTTCGAGATATGTCCGGTTATAAAGCCCGGTCAGCCGATCATGAAGACTCATGTACATGAGCTGCTCCTCGGCAAGCTTGCGATCGGTAATATCCTGCAGACCACCGTGAACACAGACTATATCTCCCGACTCATTCTTTTCAGCCACCCCGATGGTCCGCACCCAGACTTTGCGGCCCCTGGCGGATATGAGCTGCATTTCCTCATCATAATGAACCCCTTCATTTATGCATGAACTGAAAACCTGTTTTATTCTTTCCTGAAATTCAGGAGCATAAAAACTGAAACTTTCTTCAATTGCCGGGCAATAGCCGGGGGGCATTTCATGAATTTCAGCCAACTGATCAGACCAGACCATTCTGTTTTCAGAAAAGTCCACACTCCATCCCCCAAGCCGGGCCAGATCACCGGCTATGCGCAGCATGGCGTCCTTTCTGCGTAACTCCTCTTCAGTCTTCCTGTGTTCTTCTTCCATCTCCAGGTTGTGAAGGGCAAAGGAAATATCCCCGATCAGTTCTTTAAAGAGTTCCAGTTCTTCATGATCATGAATAATATCCCTGGAGGTCGAAGCGGTGATCAGTCCAAAAAGACGATCCTGGTATCCCAGTCTTGCTGAAAGCCCTGGTCTGTTTTGATATCCGGTGCTCAGGGGACAACCGATACAATCATGTTTCGGATTATCAACCGTCAGAATATATTTACCTTCCAGGACCGCTTCCATGCAGTGCAGATTAAGACCCTCTTTCAGATGCTTCTTTAACAGATCATCCTTATCTTCCAGACCGGCACTGTAGTAAGCACTGATATTTTTTTTATCATCAAATAAAGCTATCCACACGTTGTAATACCCCAGGGATTCAGACAGAACCCTGCATGTTTGGCTCAGCAATACATCCCTGTCCCTTTCCTGGACGATAATTTTATTCACTTCTCGAATCGCCCGCAATACAGCATTCAGACGTTTCAGTTTCTCCTCAGCCTGCTTGCTCCTGGTAATATCGAGTATACTCACCAGAACACAGCTGTAGGAATCTTCATATCCCGGTGCAACCGACCAGTGCAGTTGTACATATAACTTTTCACCGTCAAGAGTTCGATGTTCTTCTTCGGCACAGAACTCCTTGGCCCCGGCAGCAATAGCCATCAGGTTCTCGAGAAATATTGCATATGAACGCCTGGTGAATATTTTATTTAACCCTGCAGTCAAAAAATCCCTGAACCGGGCTTTATAAAGTCTTAGTGTGGTCTGATTGACGTTAATCACTCTGACTAGTCCCGCCAGTTCCTGAACCAGTTCAGGACTATTGGTTAACAATATTTTAAAATCTTTGCCGTTTTCGCTCTGGATCTGAGCAAGCCGGCTTTTGACTGCTGAAAAATCCTCTTCCCAGAGAGAAATAGGAGATGCTTCAAACAGTTTCAAATATCTATCTTCACTGATTTTTAAAGCTTCCTCTGCCTGTTTGCGTTCGGAAATATCAGAGACAAATCCCCGGCAACAGATGATATCTTCGTGATCCAGCACTGCTCTGGAACTTATGGATACCCAGAACACAGAGCCATTCCTTCTCACCCATTGGCATTCGAAATTGGCTACCATTCCATGTTCTGTCAAAAGCCCCATTACCTCTTTTCTGTCTTCGGGATTCACGTAAACCTGCCTGGTTATGTCCGAAATATGCTCCATCAGCTCCTCCGGGTTTTCATAACCAAGCATCCTGGAAAAAAAATTGTTGGCCGACAGGAAACGTCCCCCGGGCGTGGTGCTGTATATGCCGATAGGCGCGTTGGTCAGCATGTTGCTGTTTTCATGCGTAAAAAGGTATTCTGAAAGCATCTTATTCGACTGAGGACTTTTTGGGAGCATGTTTGTTTACCCTGAAGTAGGTGGAAAGAAAATATCACTGAAAATAAGATGGAAGATGCCTGTAATGGACTCCTGCTTTTTCATTTAAGCAATTATGTCCAGCCATTGAGAAACATCTTTAGACAAAAGCTACTATTTAAGTTTAAACTCAGGTTAAACATCCGTGAAATCCGCTTACATGTACATAAGCAGATGATCAAGTCAATTTTTACCAGCCTTAAAAGAGGAAGCCAAGTGACAGGAAACTGCAATGAAATAATTTGCTCCTCGTTCAGCTCACGTTTCAGTAAACAACATCTTTTTGCAGATCAATTCCGAACTTGCGCATTCTGTTGAGTACGGTCACCCGGTTGATGCCAAGCGCTCTGGCCGCCTGGGACTTGTTGCCCCTGCTCTGCTTAAGCGCTTTGATCAGCTCCTGTTTCTGCTGCTGCATGTCGCTTATGCCCTCTGCCTGACGCTGAACCGTCTGCGGTTGTGCACCTTTGAGCATGTTTTCGGGGAGGTGTTCAGGCCGGATCATCGGGCCAACTGTCAGGACATAGCTGTACTCCAGGGCGCTTTTCATTTCCCTGACATTTCCAGGCCAGGAGTACTGCATGAAAATGCGCATCGCCTCAGGATTGATCCCTTTTATGTTTTTATTGTTTTTCCTGGACAGCCTTTGAATAAAAAATTCAGCCAGATGCGGAATGTCTTCTTTTCTTTCCCTTAAAGGAGGGAGAATGACGGGAATGACGTTGATGCGGTAAAATAGATCTTCCCTGAATCTGCCCGCGGATATCAGCTCAGGCAGATTCTTGTTTGTCGCGGTTATTAAACGCAGATCAACGGAAACAGTCCTGTTCTCTCCTACGCGTTCAAAAGACTTGGTTTCCAGGACCCTGAGCAGTTTTACCTGCGTGGACATGGGCAGATCGCCGATTTCATCAAGAAAGATCGAGCCCTTGTCTGCGGCTTCGAAACGGCCTTTGCGGTGCTGCATAGCTCCGGTGAATGCCCCCTTGACGTGCCCGAAAAGTTCGCTTTCCAGAAGTGATTCATTAAGAGCGGCACAATTCACCTGCATATAGGGCTGATGCGTGCGCGGACTGAGCTTGTGAATGGCCTGAGCCACGAGCTCTTTGCCCGTGCCTGATTCACCGCTGATGAATACCGGAAAATCGCTCTGAGCAGCCTTCTCCACGAGTTCAAAAACATTTTTCATCCGGGACGAACGGCCAACCATGCCCTGAAAAGTGGATTCTTCATCCAGAACCCTGGAAAGCTGCTTGAGCTCCCTGTCCATCCTGTCAAGCTCGGAAATGTCGGTGACAATCTCTACCGCTCCCAGGGTCTGGCCCTGTTCATCGCATAAAACCGTGGCGGTCTTTATAGCCGTAACATATGATCCGTCTTTTCGCGCCAGATGACATTTTCGCTTTATCTGTTCCCTGTGCTTAAAGAGCTTGCACCAGGATCGGCCTGGCCCTCCCCTTATCAGTTTGCAGGCATCGCATTTAAATATGGTGCATGGTTGACCCAGAAGCTCTTCCCTGCTGTACCCGGTGATGTCTTCCAAAGCTTTATTGACCATCTGAATTGTTCCGTCATCGGCAACCACCAGAAGCCCCTCCTGCATGATCTCCACAATATCCCTGCAGTATAAATTCACTGATTTTTTCCTGTTCATCGTATTACCCCGGGTGTTGGCCCTCCTAAACATGTGTTTAAACATATGTTTAAACATACATTCTGCTTTTAGCAACAGTCTACATTTTTATCATTATAAAAAATCTATAAAAAACAATATTTTACAAATAATAAAGCTGCAGAAAAAAAACTGGTATGTACTGTGCATTGTTTCGATCAAAGGAAGAAGAAGAGCCTCAGACCTTTGTATCCCGGGATGATATCCCGATAATTTAAATTTGTAGGAGGAGTTATGAAAAGGTTGATCATTGTCTTTATGGCTGCAGCAATTTTCATCACCCAGGTAGGCATCTCCCTGGCCATGCTCGACGGCAACCCGCGTCAGGGGCGTTTTCTTTTCCGCCAGGAATGCAGGCCGTGTCACATGGAAAACCCCCAGCGTGAGCCCGCCGGGGAATACCTGGGACCGGACGCCAAACGTCAGGCTGAATGGAATGAGGTATTTGAAAACGTTCAAGCCCTGCCATGTTATGAGCATTGGGAGGTATCTGAAGAACTGCTGATACACATTCACACCTATCTGCACCAGGGAGCGGCAGACTCTCCCACTCCGGAAAGGTGCGGATAATTGCATCAGAGGAACATCATCCGGAAACGTAGATTCCGGATGATGTGCTTCGACAGACCAGACATTAAAATTGCGAGGAATATAACATGCAGGAAGGCAAGACCCCCATTAGCAGAAGAAGGTTCTTAAAGACCTCTCTGGCTGCCGCAGCAATCGGAGCCGGGTTGCAGGGCCCCCTGGTCAGGACTCTGGTCCCCGAAGCTGAAGCCGCTGGATCCAGACCGGCTGGAGAAGTTACATCTCATTTTACGGCATGTGATATGTGCTTCAATCGCTGCAGCATGATCGCCCTCAAGCAGAACGGGGTGATTAAAAAACTTGATCCCAACCCTAAATGCCTGAAGTCCAGGGGCATGATCTGTGCCAGGGGCAATGCTGCTGTAAAGCATATCTACAGTCCTGACCGGCTGAAGTACCCTTTAAGACGCACCGGCAGGCGCGGTGAAGGCAAATGGGAGCGTATCAGCTGGGAGGAAGCTCTGGATTATACTGCCGAGCAACTGCTTGAAATCGCGGAAAAGCATACCCGCTGCGGGGTGATGTTTACTCCGGGAGTGGATTCACAGTCAAGGTTTGTTCAACAGTTCGCAGATGTCTTCGGCTCCTACAACATAACCAACCACGAATCCTTATGCCTTTTAAGCCGGAACAGGGCTTATCTGGACACCTTCGGCGAGATGCCCTACCCGGACGTGCTGCACAGCAGGTATATAATCATTGTCGGGGCCAATCCTCTGGAAGCCTTCATCACCCCTGACACCATCGACCTGATTGAAGCCAGAAAACAAGGCTGCAAGATTGTGGTCCTGGACCCCAGATTTACCAAGACCGCGGCTCTGGCCCATGAGTGGTATAAGATAAAGCCCGGTACGGACATGGCCTTCTTTCTGGCCTTGTGCCATGAAATAGTCAAGGGGGAGAGATACTGCTGTCCGGAAAAGACATTTGGCTATGAACAATTTGTGGAGCATGTGGCCAAGTATCCCCCGGAATGGGCGGAAAAGGAATGCGGAATCCCGGCCGAAGATATCCGTCGCATCGCCGAAGAAATCACTGAAGCCGCCCCCAGGGCCATGGTTTATCCTGGACGGCGAACCTCTGATTATGAGGATTCCACTCAGATCAGACGGGCCATGGCCATCACCAATGTGCTTCTGGACAACTGGGACCGCCCCGGAGGACTTCTGGCCGCCAGGGAGGTGGGAGTGAAATCCCCATACTACGATATCCCCTGGTATGACGACAATCCTTTTGACCGGGTTGAAGCCGGTAAAGCCACCGGTCTGTTTGATGCCATAGGGTCGTTTCAGCTGATGCGCGAGTCGGTTATATCCGAAGAGCCCTACCCCATTCGAGGCTGGTTTTCCTTTAAGACCAATTTCATGCAGACCGCCCCCAATCGCCAAAAAACAATACGCATGCTGGAAAACATCGACTTCTTCGTCAACATCGACATCTTCATGAGCGATACAGCCTGGTTTGCCGACGTGGTCCTTCCCGGCAACAGCTTCCTGGAGCGCAAGGACCCGGTTCATCCCCTGCAGGGGTCTTCAGCCTGCGCATGCGCCTTCATGAGAGAGCCGGTGGTGGAGGACATGTTCGAATCCAGGCCTCCGCTGTGGATTGTGCAGGAGCTGTCCAAAAGAATGGGCTTTGGCCACTCTTTTGATTTCACCATAGACGAGTACAGGGAAAAACAGGTTGAGGGACTGGACGGCGCCCTGGAAATCCTGCGCAAAGACGGGATATACTTTAATCCGAGCAAAGTCTACGGCATCTATGCAGGCTCGCCGCTCAAAACTCTGAGCGGCGTCAAGGAAATCTACAACCAGCGTTACGAGAGAAGCGGAGATGATCCCATGCCCGTTTACCGCAGACCTGACAACCCGGGTAAGGATAAGTTCAGACTGGTGGTCGGCAGGACTGCGATATTCACCCAGAGCAGGACCAATAATGAACTGCTGACCGAGTTTATGGACGAAAACACCCTGCACATGCATCCCGAACCTGCGTCCCGCCTGGGACTCGGGCACGGCGATCTGGTGGAGGTTGAAAGCGAAACAGGCAAAGACAGGCTGCGCCTGGAAATTGATGAAGGCATAGAAAGTCAGACTGTGTACATGGCCACCGGATTCGGCTCGCTTTCTCCGCAGATGAGCCTGATTTACAAAAAAGGCGCCAGCATAGCCGAAATACTGAAGGATACCCACGATAAAATCTCAGGAAACGCGGCCATGCACGAAACTCTGGTCAGTGTAAGGAAGGTGAGCTGATGAAAAAGAAATACGCCATGGTCGTCGATTCTTCGGTGTGCATCGACTGCAAGGCCTGTATGGCTTCCTGCAAGGTCCAGCATGATCTGCCAAGAGGGTACTGGCGCAACTGGATCAAGGAGAAGCGGGCTGATTTTTCCATGGGAAAGTACGCTTATGCCCATTTTCAACCGGGAAACTGCATGCACTGCGATAATCCCACCTGTGTTCACGCCTGCCCCAGCGGAGCAACTTACAAGGATGACGATACCGGCATGGTAAGGATTAATGAAGGACTGTGCATAGGATGCGGCAATTGTATCGTGGCCTGTCCTTATTCGGCCCGCTACAGGCATCCGGTCAGGCGGGTCCCGGACAAGTGCGACTTCTGTCAGGACCGTCTGGCCATGGGCCTGCAGCCGGCCTGTGTGGACACCTGTCCCACCAAGGCCAGGATCTTCGGGGACTTGAATGACCCTGAAAGCGAGGCCGCCAACCTGCTCGGGACAAGGGAAACAGTCAAAATCACCACCGAGCCCGAGGATACCAGGCCCAACATGTATTACCTGGCTGCCACGGAACCCATGGACTGGCCCGGTGAGGTGAAATATCCGGCTGCGCACAGAGCCATGACCGGTTTTGTCAATCCTTTGTTTAAAATCGCGGTCGGACTGTCCGGACTGGGTGTGGCGGCAATGTTCATCAAACAGCTTTTAACTTCTCCGGATTCTTCCGGACAAGAAGAGAAAAAGCAGGAGGAGGCTTGAGAATATGCAGGAAAAAATGATCCATCGTCACGATAGAGGCAGCATGTTCATCCACTGGTTCAACGCCGCCTGCTGGATTATTCTGACTCTGACCGGACTGGGCCTGCTAAGTGGAGACATAAACCCCCTGGGAGCCTGGTGGCCCAATGCCATGCGCGCTTTGTTCGGCAGCCCGGAGATGCTGCTCAATGTGCACATGTATCTGGGCCTTTTCTGGGCCGTGGTCATGCTGGGATATATCCTGGCAAGATTCAGGCACAGCCTGGCCTTTGTCAGAGAGGCCGTCAATATAAGCCCGTCCAGGGATTTTACCTGGATAATCAAGAGAAATATTCAGCTTACCCTGGGGGACAAAGCCCTGAACAGGCTCGGGATGAGCACGGACATACCCCCTCAGGGATTTTACAATGCCGGACAGAAAGCCTTTGCCCAGCTGTCCATAATAGCAGGAATATTCCTGGTGATCACCGGAGTGATCATGTTTCTTTCCACCATGGTCATCGATAACGTGACTCTGGTCGCCTGGTCCAGGACCATTCATTTTCTCTTTGCCGCACTGGCCCTGGCCGGACTGCTGGTGCACATCTATATGGCCGCAGTTTCCAGGGATGAAAGGCCGGCATTCAGATCCATGGTGACCGGAGTTGTTCCGGAAAGCTATGCCAGACATCATCATGAGCTGTGGTATCGGCAGGTCAAGGAAAAAATTTAAAAAAAAACCCTTTACTTTAGGAGGTTGAGCTTATGTTTAAAAGATTTGGCACACACACTCTTGCCGGCCTTTTTCTGGCTTTAACGCTTGTTTTCGGCCAGGCCGCATTGAAGCAGGCTCCTCTGGCTGAAGCCGGCTATGTACCAGGAGAAGCAATACCCACGATTGAGGTGGAGACAGATGTTCCCAAGCCTTTCCACACCTTTGTCTCCACCGGGTTCGTCAAGTCCATAGTCAGCGAGAATCTGGTCCTTCAAGAGCCGAGGCAGGACGTGATGATCGTTGACGCCCGGCCCAAACGCCCGCGCTATGACCGCGGACACATCCCAACAGCCGTCAGCCTTCCGGACAGCGAATTCGAGGAAAGAGCTCATGAAGTTCTGCCTGAAGACAAATCAACCCTTTTGATCTTTTACTGCATGAACCCCGGCTGACGTCTGAGCCATGATTCAGCCTGGAAGGCTGAAGAAATGGGCTATGAAAACGTGGCCGTCTACCCTTTGGGAGATGAGCAGTGGGCCGCTGACGGCTACAAGCTCTGGACCATAGAGGATATCGCTGAAGCCGATACTGTTCCGGATCCGGCTGAACAGCCGGGCGAAACTTCGGAAATCAAACAGGGTCAGTTCCCGGGATCCATAGATGAGCAGTTCTTCAAGGAAGTGGTGAACACCAATCCGGAAAGTGTTCAGCTGATTGATGTGCGCGAGCAGGATGAGTTTGAGAAGGGCCACTTGCCCACAGCCAAACGCATGAATGTTAGCGAGATCCGGGCGGCCATGGAAGAATTCGACACTTCGGAAAAGCCCATAGTTCTGTACTGCTCCACAGGAGCCCGCAGCGGGGAGGCCTATTTCACTTTTCAGGACATGAGGCCTGATCTCGAGGTCTATTACCTGGACGCCAATCTGTCCATAAACTCTGACGGCAGCTTTGAAGTCAAATAAGAAAATCCTCCTCTAACCTCATAATTCCGGCCGGTCCCGGGGGACTCCTGATTATCCCGGGACTGCCGGTAAAACAGAAATTTACGGAAATTTTGTGAGGTATGCTTGATGCGCTTATTTAAAAAGGTGTTCACAAATTTTTTGAGGACCTGGATCTTACTTATGTTTACAACGTTGCCGGTCCATGCCGGGGAAGATGAAAAGATCTGGTGGGAGCAGGCTGAAAATCAGGCGGTTCAGGACGGCTACAGTTTGATAACTACAGAAGGCCTGTACGCACGGTATTCAAAAGGTTCGGATATGGCCGTCATTGACACCCGTTTTGCTTACGAATTTGCGCACTCCACCATGCCCGGAGCCAGGAGCCTGCCTTTTGATCTGAGCGACAGATTCGGTCTTTCTCCGGAAAAAAGGCAGGCCATGCTGGATGCCCTGGGACCGGATAAGCATCGCAGGGTGGTATTTTTCTGCCGGGATTTCCGCTGATTCTTAAGCGGACTGGCGGCCAGGTCGGCCGTACGCCTGGGTTATGAAAACGTATACCGCTACCCTGCAGGATTTGAAGTCTGGAAAATAAAACACCCGGAGCAGATCCATGTCCATGAGCAATAAAAATGTTCTTGACCGCGGACTTCACTCACTCGATTCAGTTGAAAAAAGACGCATACTGGATGCTTTGCGGCTGCTGATCAACATCTTCTGGAGTGGACAGGAGCGTAAAAACTGGACTGAACTCTGGAATCTTTCCCCGCAGGTATGGTCCTGCCTGCAGAAGATTGTGTTCAAAGACTCTCCTGAAATAGTAAATTTTATTCAAAGACAAAATTCTCTGGAACAGAGCCAAAAAATTCTTCAGGATTTCGAAAGTGAGTTTGTGCGCATCTTTATCAATACCCATGCGGGTGTCAGTGCTCCACTGTATCATTCATGCTATCTCGACAACGGAAATCACCTGATGCAGCACCCGGTCCTGGACATGCTGGACAGGCTGCAAGACGCCGGCCTTTCCAGGGACAATCCCGGGGAACCTGCGGACCACCTCTGTATTGAGCTTGAATATCTATACCTTCTTTTGAGCCTGGAAATGCAGGAGCAAGACAACGGTTTAACCCTGGAAATCGTTGATTTTTCCGGTAATTTCATGCTTCCGTGGGTGATTCGCTTTCAGAGGAAAATTCCAGACAGCGGTCCGGGCAGATTCTTCTTTTTTTCAGCCGGGGCAATGAAGGACCTGCTGTATTTTCTGGGCGGCAAAAACAATGACCGGCCGGAGGAATTAACCGGTCAGGAACAACAAAAGCATATGGGATTTGATCGTGGATAGTTTAAAGATCAAAGCGGACAAAGTTTTGAACCTGAAGAGATTCAGCTGTCCCATAGCCCTGCTTAAAACAAAAAAAGCTCTGGAAAAAATCAAGCCCGGCCAGATCCTGCAGATCATAGCCTCTGATCCTGGATCCAGGACATACATCCCTGGACTGGGCAGGCGCAATGGAAATGAATTCCTGGGCATGACAACCAAACACAAAGGTCTGGTCAGTTTTTTCATCAGGAAGGGGTGACTATTTCCCTGCACAGATAAAAAGTTTTTTAACCCTTTTTTCATGTCAAACATGATTCCTGTCCATATTCAAGCTCTTTCTTGATCCCGGGAAAGAGTTGGCCTATTGTTGAGCATGTTTGATCCGGCAGGCTCAACAACAATTATTCGCATTAATATTCTGCTGCCTGAACCATTAAATGAATCAGGACCGGCATGAAATTCCGCAAAATTCCCGCTCATATCTATCCTGTGCTCATGCTTGGGGTCGTATCCCAGATCGGCCAGGTACTGCTGCTTCGCGAACTTCTGATGGTCTTCCACGGCAATGAACTGGCCATAGGCATCATCCTTTCGGCCTGGCTGGCCTGGACCGGACTGGGAAGCAGGATCGGCATCCATCTTGTCGACCGGATGGGTCAGGCGGTTTACTGGCTGAAGATCAGCGTTCTGGGAGTGCTTTTCTTGCTGCCTGCAACTATTTTGATCATCAGGTCGCTTCGCGGTTTTTTCGACGTGCTTCCAGGTGCCTGGCTCACTCTCCCGGAGATGTTTTTATCCTGCTTTATGCTCATGGGTCCGGTCTGCCTTTTGCTTGGGTCTCAATTCGTCCTGCTTTCCAGAATCTGGCGGGAAAGGGAGAATCTTGCGGACACCACCGGAGCAGGGAAGACCTATATGAGCGAAGCCGCGGGAAACATGGTTGGAGGAATCCTGTTCACCTTTGTTCTCGTCCATCTGCTCAATCCCTTTCAATCCGCTGTCCTTGCGGCAGGAGTAATGCTTGCCGCGGTTTTTCTGATCCTGCCGGGACAGGTCGTAAGATCAAGAGTTTCATTTATACCCCTGTTTATATTGTTTATCTTTTTGCTTGGAGCCCCGCTGTTTTATTTCCTGGACAAAGTGGACGGGTTTGCCCACAGCCTTAAATGGTCGTTTACCGCACCTGACCATGAACTGGTGGAGACCCGCCAGTCCAAGCACGGCAGCATCGCGGTGCTCAAGCTTGAGGATCAGTACAGCTTCTTTCAAAGCGGACATCTGGTTTTCAGTACGGCCGGGCCGGAAACTCTGGTCCCTGGCCTGGAAGGGCAGGAGGCTGTAAGCTTTGCCCATCTGGCCATGGTTCAGCACAAAAATCCTGAAAAGATCCTGCTCATCGGCGGCGGGCTGAGAGGCACTCTCGCGGAAATTGCCAGACACCCCGTACAGTCAATCGATTACATAGAGGTAGATGAAAAACTGATACAGACTGCCGCCCCGTATGTCTTCCCGGAAACCCTGGAAGTGCTTGAGGATCCCCGGGTTAATCTGATACATACGGATGCCAGACTGTTCGTAAAGCAGGCGGATCAAACCTATGATCTGATCATCGTGGATACGCCTGATCCCACCACTTCCGCCCTGAACAGATTCTATACCCGTGAATTCTTCATGGAGACCCGGAAACTGCTGGATCGGGGTGGTGTTTTGGTCACCGGAACATCTTCTACCCCTGATCTGCGGGGCACGGCCATATCCAACCGCAATGCCGCGGTCTATCATACTTTAAACGATGTATTTTCCCTGGTGCTTGTAGCTGGAGACAGGTTCATGTTTTATTTTGCCTCAGACGATCAGGACCAGGTTTCTGTAGACCCTTTTATCCTGCGGGAACGCTATAATGAGCGTGGTGTCCACGCCCAGGGCTTTTCACCTGTTCACTTTCAGATTCTGCTGGAGGAAACCAGGCTTCTGCGCATCAACTGGATCGTTCGCCGGCATGGACGAGATTCTCTTGCCCATATTCATGGACCGCCTTCTCCTCCGATTACCCCGGTTCCACTTTCCGAACAGCTCATGTCCGAAACAAAGCTAAATCCAGTTGAAAAAAGCATGTTCATAAATTCAGATTTTAAGCCCATAGTCTATTATTACACCTTGATGTACTGGGACCATCTGACTCGTACCGGAGAGAGGGACCTGCTCAAATCCCTTTTGCATATCCGCGCCTGGTGGATCCTCCCCTTTATGGCTGCACCCGTTATTGCCGCGGCAGGGCTCAGGCTGCTTGGAAACCGCGGATCTCTCATGGACACTTCCTTTGGAATTACAGGAACCGCCTTCAGCACCGGTATGTCAACAATGATCCTTCAAATAGCTCTGCTTTTTTCCTTCCAGAATATATACGGCTTTATTTATGAAACCGTAGGACTGATTGTCGCCTTATTCATGCTTGGACTGGCTCTGGGAGCTTACTGCACGCATCGTTTTATTCCGAACAAATCCAGTCTTAACACCCTGGCCCTGTTCCAGGTGCTCATGGCCGCGCTGACCGCAGTGATCGGGCTTGTCCTTCCCTTGACAGCGTCACTTCAGTCTCCGGTATTAATTTTTGGATTATTTTCAATACTTACCTTTACAGCCGGGCTGATAAACGGCATAAATTACCCGTTGGCCGCCGCCTGTTTCATGGCTGTGAGCAGGCGTGCAGAAAAATCCGCAGGCAGAGTATATGGAGCAGAGCTTCTGGGGGCCTGTCTGGGAGCGGCCCTGGCCAGTGTACTGGTGGTCCCGATACTGGGCATAATTGCCTGCTGTCTGCTGGCTGCTGCGGCAAATGTCACAGCCTTTTTTATTCTTTTGGTCTCCAGGAGGTCGTATGCCTGAGAAGATAAATAAAATTCATAAAATGAGCAGAAAACGGTTTTTAAAGCTGGGCGCTGCCGGAACATGCTCGCTTTGCGCTGTTTTGCCCCCAGGCAAACCAGAAGCCGCATACCTCCCTTCATCCGGAACAGCTCAACCGGCGGTGAAAGGGTTCACGGATCCCAGGGAAGGTTCCTGGTTTGAGACTCTTGCCCATTCAGCGGTAAAATGCACCTTGTGCCCCAGACAATGCCGTCTGGAAAAGGATCAGAGATCTTTTTGCCGGGTCAGGGAAAACAGGCGCGGCAAAGGCTACACCCTGGCCTACGCCAATCCGGCGCTTATTCAGGAAGACCCGGTTGAGCGCAAACCCTTTTTCCACGTCCTTCCCGGCACCAGAGCCCTGTCAGTATCCACGGCCGGGTGCAACCTGCACTGCAAATTCTGTGAAGTCTGGGACATGGCCCTGGTTGATCCTGAAGATCTGCATGCTTACCACATGCCTCCTGAAGCAGTGGTTGAACACGCCCGGGCCGCAAAACTTAAGTCCTTGAGCTTTGCTTTCGGAGAACCGGTCGTCTTCTATGAATACATGCTGGAGACAGCCCGGCTGGGCTTAAAGGCCGGCCTGCTCAACCTGGTGCATACCGCCGGATACATCCGGCCTGAACCCTTGAGCGAACTATGCGCACACGTACATGCAGCCAACGTGGACTTCAAAAGCTTTGATCAGGATTTCTACAGACAGGTAGTGGGCGGAGAACTCGATCCAGTGCTGGATACCCTGAGGATGTTCAGGAAAAAGGGGGTTCATCTGGAGATAACCAATATGGTCATTCCTACTCTAAACGACGATATGGGCATGATCAAAGAAATGTGCTCATGGATAGCTGGCGAACTGGGTCCTGATGTGCCTTTGCACCTGGCCCGCTTTTATCCCCTGTACCGGCTTTCGGGACTGCCCAGAACTCCTGTATCCACCCTTGACCGGGCCAGGGAAGCAGCGCTCGGCGCCGGGCTTAACTTCGTCTATGTGGCCAGAGTAACCGGACACGAAGGAGAAAACACCTTCTGTCCTGATTGCGGGAAAATAATCATCCACAGGGTGGGCTTTATCATAGACCGGATGCACATGAACAAAAACAGGTGTGGATACTGCGCCAGGGAAATTCCCGGGTTGTGGCAATGAATCAGGCACGCGATTCAATATTCCCCGTTCAGGCTGCCGGCAGGACCAGAATCTGAACATTGACCTGAACAGCTCGATTACAGCCTCTGCAGTTTTGATCTCTCTGCAGCCATTAAGAAGAAAAGCGCCGATGAATTCGGTACTGGGACATGGATCTCTGATCCAGGTTGGTCAGTCCGGCTTCTTTGGCCCATTCTATGGCTTCCGTGAACTCACTTGAAGTTATCGCCCTGGAGATCTCCTCGTATTCGAAGGCCATGTGCTCCACCCTGTACTGGGACATGATGTTCAAGTAAGTATCCCTGGGCAGATTTTCAGCCACCCAGCTGACGAATTCTCTGGTCCCGGCCACCCGGTTGGGCATGACCAGGTGGCGCAGGATAACTCCACGCATGGCGATTCCCCGCTGATCAGTTTCGAGCACGCCCACCTGGCTGTTCATCTCCAGAATGGACTGCATGGACATTTCCGGATAGTTGTCTTGACCTTCAATGGCGTATCTGGCCGACTGGCTGCCGTCCATAAACTTAAGGTCCGGAAGATAGATATCCACTATTCCATCCAGCAGCCTGATATTCTCCACGGTTTCATAACCTCCGGTATTGTAGCACAGAGGCAGATGCAGGCCCTTCTTCAAAGCTATCCTGGCCGCACTTACAATATTGGGCATGACATGAGTGGGGGTGACCAGATTGATGTTGTGACAGCCCCTTCGCTGCAGATCGAGCATCATTTCCGCCAGAAGCTCATCATCGACTTCCAGGCCTCTGCCCAGATGAGCTATGGGCCAGTTCTGGCAGAAAACGCAGCGCAGATTGCAGTTGGAAAAAAAGATGGTCCCTGAACCCCGCTCCCCAACCAGAGGCAGCTCTTCACCGAAATGAGGAGAGTGGCTGTAGACCACCGCCCTGGCCGGTGCATTGCAGAAGCCTTGCTCGCCTTTGATCCGGTTTACTTTGCACCGGTGTGGACACAGATCGCATTGTTCAAGCTTTGCATAGGCCGTATCCGCTCGAGCGGCCAGCTCACCTTTTTCTTCCAGCTGTGCATAGGCCGGAACCCAGCCTGCAGGCCGGTGGACCTCTGCATCGGAGCAGGCGGCGAAAAGCATTGCCCCGCCTGCCGTGCCCATGCTTTTGATGAATGTCCTGCGATTAATCATCCTTTGCCAACCTTTTTTTGACGATAATAAGCTTGTTTCCAGAGCAAATAAAGTACAAAATTAAGTGCAAAATTTATTTTCAATTGATTTAAATTTAAGTCTCGACTTCAAGCCACTCAGAAATGTATATTAATAAAGACTGTGAAAATTAAAAACTTGATCTAAATAGTTTTGTAAATAAAAAGCGCCGCAGAAAGTGTGCCCTTGTTTAACAGTTATTTAACGGCTAAAGTCATGCCTGGGAGGAAAAAGTTGATGCGGAAATATTTGGCTCTGGCCATGGTCCTTTTAGTTCTGGGCCTTGCGGGCATGAAGATCTATCAGGAGGTGATAAGACCGGCTGAAGCACCGACAGGTCCCGGCAGTCGGGCACTGGCTGTTACAGTGGAGCCTGTCCGGACCGCTGATCTCTACAAGCGTGCGGAGCTTAGCGGGACACTTATTGCTGAGAAGGAATTCATCGTCGCTCCCAAAGTCTCCGGCAGACTGGAGAAGCTTTATGTGGACATCGGCGATGAAGTGGTCAATGGCCGGTTGATTGCCGAAATCAACAGCGAAGAATTTACTCAGGAAGTTCTTATTGCCTCGGCAGAACTAGAAGTGGCCCGCGCTGGATTAGCTGAAAGCGCAAGCGAGCTGTCCTTGTTTGAAAAGGAGCTTGAGCGCGCAAAGCGTCTTTTTGAAAGAGAGACCCTGTCCCTGGCCGAAATGGACCAGATCCAGTCCGCTTATGACGTGCGCCGGGCCAGGCATGAAGTGGCTCTGGCCCAGCTGAGACAAAGGGAAGCCTCACTCGAGGCGGCCAGAGTCAGGCTTGAGTACACCAGGATCAAAGCCTCATGGGAAGGCGGAGACCTGACGCGCAGAGTTGGCCGGCGCTTTGCCGGTGAAGGAGACATGCTCCAGGCTAACGAACCGATTGTGTCCATTGTGGGAGTGCATAACCTGATCGCAGTGGTCAACGTAATCGAGCGCGACTATCCTCATATCAGCACCGGCCAGTCTGCCTTGATCCGCGCGGACGCACGGGCGGACACGGAACTGGAAGGCCGGGTGATTCGCATTGCTCCTCTTCTGGAAACAGAGACCCGCCAGGCAAGAGCCGAGATTTTGATTCCCAACCAGGAAGGACTCCTGGCTCCGGGAATGTTTGTCCGGGTACGGATAATTCTTGATCAAAGTCCAAATGCCATTGCAGTTCCCAGATCCGCTCTGGCCAGGCGTGAAGGTGAACAGGGAGTTTTCATGGCAGGTACGGATTTGATGCAGGCCAGGTTTGTACCGGTAAAGACAGGAATCAGAGACAGTGACCTGATTGAAATCCGAGAGCCGCTTCTGGAGGGTCTGGTGGTCACCACCGGCCATCACCTGCTCGAGGACGGAGCCGACATTATTATACCTGGAGACGCTGGATGAAAGTAAAATGAACAGACTGAGTTCCTTTGCAGTGGCCCGCCCGGTTCTGGTGGCTATGGCCACATTAATCGTTCTCCTTCTTGGCTCTGTCTCCCTTTCCAGGATAGCCATCGATCTGATGCCGGACATCACCTATCCGACCATCAGTGTACGCACGAGTTATGAACACGCAGGCCCCCAGGAAGTGGAGAATCTGATTACCAGACCTCTGGAGCGGGCCTTCAGCGCCGTGCCCGGCGTGGAGGAAATCTATTCCCGTTCCGTTGAAGGCTTAAGCGATATCCGGGTCGGTTTCGCCTGGGGTACGGATCTTGACGCTGCAGCCAATGACTTGAGAGACCGCCTGGACCGCGTTGTACCCGGTCTGCCCCCTGATGCGGACAGACCCTCTCTGCGCAAGTTCGATTTGGCCAGCTTCCCCATCCTTATCCTTGGGGCGTCCTCCCGCCTGGACCCGATCGAGGCCCGCAGGCTTATCGAAGACGAGGTGCGCTACCGGGTGGAGAGAGTGCCCGGAGTGGCCGCTTTGGAAGTCCGAGGAGGACTCGAGCGCGAGATCCATGTTGACTTGATTCCAGGCCGTATCCAGGCCCTTGGCCTGCCCATGAATGAAATCATCGCCCGCATCCGGGAAGCCAATCTGAATCTGCCTGCCGGAGTACGCGAGGACGGCCCCTATGAGTTCACCGTGCGCATACTGGGGGAGTTTACAGACCTTGACGAACTGGCCGCAACTGCAATCGCCCTGCGTAACGGTTCAGTAATCAGGCTTGAAGACATCGCCGAAGTCAGCGATTCCTGGGAAAGGGTGACTCGAATGGTCCGGGTCAATGGACAACCCGGGATCAGACTGACCATCAACAAGCAGTCCGGCGCAAATACGGTTGAGGTTGTCGGACAGGTCATGGCCGAAGTGGAGCGCATCAACCGCGATATCCCTCAGCTTGGCATCTCGCCGATAATCGACACGTCTCAATATATCCAGAGATCGATCACCAACGTGGCCGGAACTTTATTGTACGGAAGCTTCTTCGCGGTTATGGTCCTGCTTTTTTTTCTGCGCAGCTTAAGAGGTACGGCCATTGTGGCCGCAGCCATTCCCATCTCCATAGTGGCCACATTCATCATCATCTACTTCGGCGGTTTCACCATCAATCTCATGACTCTTGGAGGTCTGGCCCTGGGCGCAGGGCTTCTGGTGGACAACTCAATTGTGGTTCTGGAAAACATACACCGGCGCCGGGAAGGAGGTGAGCCGCCCCTGCAGGCATCTATTCTGGGAGCAGGAGAAGTGGCCGCAGCCATCACCGCCAGCACCCTGACCACAATGGCCGTATTCCTGCCCATAATCTTCATCCGGGGCATGGCCGGGGTCATGTTCACCCAGATGGCCTATGTAGTTGGATTTGCTCTGCTCTGCTCTCTGGCTGTATCCCTGCTTCTGGTGCCCATGCTTTATTCCAGATGGATGATTTCTCCACTTTCAGGCGGGAAGAACAACCTGGAACCTGGTCGGGTAAATACTGTTTTCACTGGATTTTTCTTCAGCCTGGAAAATAATTACCGTTCAGCTCTTGACTTCTCCCTGCGGCACAGACTGTTGACCATTTCTGCCGCTTTTATGCTGCTTATGGGCAGCCTGGCCCTGATCCCGCATATCGGCACGGAGATGATGCCTGAAACCGATGAAGGAGATGTCCGCATCAACCTGGAGATGGAGACCGGTTCCAGGCTCGATATTCTGGACCTGGCGGCTCTGCAGGTCGAGGATATAATCAGAAAAGAAGTACCGGAAGCTGAAAACGTCATCTCTCTACTGGGAGGTGTGGGCTGGCGCTTTTCCGGATCGCACCTTGGCGAGATCCGCGTAAGCCTGGTGGAAGAAAGTAAAAGAAACCGCTCCAGCCAGGAAATCGCCGGTGACCTGCGCAGGAAACTTGACCACATTCCTGGAGCGACCATCAGAACCAGAGCGGGAGGCGGACTTTTCATCCTCCGCCTTGGAGCCGCAGATGGGGACCGGATTGAAGTGGAAATCAGGGGCCACGATCTGGGAACTGGTTCAGCCCTGGCCGACCTGGTCAAGGAAGCCGTACTCAGAATTGAAGGCATAAGTGATGCCAGAATCAGCCGGGAAACGGAAGCTCCGGAAGAGATGCTGATCATAGACCGGGCCAGGGCCGAAAGCATGGGCATAAGCTTGTCTGCAGCCGGAAATGCCCTCCAGACCGTTCTTTCCGGAACGACCGCCGGTTATTTCCGGGACCGTGGAGAGGAATATCCCATCCGGGTCAAGCTTAAGGATGCGGAAAAAATGTCCATGAATGAAATACTGGACATCACCGTAAGCGCAGCCGGGGAAAGACAGGTTGTGCTTCGTAATCTGGCTGATGCCGTCTCCGGAACAGGACCGATGAACATCGAGCGCAAGGACCAGGAAAGAATTGTCACTGTTTCCGCTGATTTCGCCGGAAGAAGCCTGGGTGAAGTCATCCGGGACATCAGGCAGGAACTTGATAATTTTCCCGTGCCCCAGGGTTTTTCCATCAGTTTCGGCGGTGATTATGAAGAACAGCAGGAGGCCTTTGCAGAACTGGCTCTGGGCCTGATCCTGGCTCTGATCCTGGTGTACATGGTCCTGGCCTGCCTGTACGAATCCCTGCGCGACCCCTTCATAGTCATGTTTGCAGTGCCCATGGCCATTATCGGGGTGACCCTCATGCTCTTTCTGACGGACACAACCTTCAATATCCAGTCATATATCGGCTGCATCATGCTGGTGGGCATTCTGGTGAACAATGCCATTCTCCTGGTGGCCATGACCAATACGCTGCGTCAAAAGGAAGATTTTGCAATGCAGGCTGCCATCCGGGAAGCCGGGCGCAGGCGCCTGAGACCCATCCTCATGACCGCCCTGACCACCATTTTCGCCCTGACTCCGCTGGCCATAGGCGCCGGTGAAGGAGGAGAAACCCAGGCCCCCATGGCCAGAGCCATCATCGGCGGACTGGCCAGCTCCACCCTGGTCACCCTGATCCTGGTGCCGGTGATGTACTCTTTTATAGCCCGCAAGGATGATTTACAGGAGGAAAAATGATCGCTTTCATATTCATTCTGGCCCTGGTAATACTGACCTCTTTATTCGGGGCCATATTTACCCCAGGAGCATGGTACGCTGAACTTGAAAAGCCGGCTCTTACTCCACCCGGCTGGGTCTTCACCCCGGTCTGGCTGGTTTTGTATCTGATGATCGCCATCTCCGGCTGGATGGTCTGGATAAGGACAGCAACACTGAAACATCCTGCGGTCATGCTCTGGGGAGCTCAGCTGGTCTTAAACGCCCTGTGGTCCTTTCTTTTCTTCGGACTGGAAAACCCGGCTGCAGCGTTCGTGGACATCCTGGCGCTTCTGGTTTTGATCATTTTGTTCATAATATACTCTTATCCGGTAAGCAGGACCGCTTCGCTGCTGTTCATTCCATACGCCCTGTGGGTCGCCTTTGCGGCATACCTTAATCTGGGAATTGTCTTATTGAACTAAAAGCATAACTGAACCTGCAGGGAAAATTATCGTCAGCTTTTAAAATCAGAACCTGCATTCAGGCTGCTTTCTGCCGGACTGATACCTGGTCATGACTATCTGCCACAATTGAATGTATCTGGCCCTGAACGCACCGGCGCAGGAGAGCAGGTAATACTCCCACATGCGCTTGAAGCGTGAATCGTATTTGCCGTTATTATTGTGCAATTCCGGCCAGGCCTGCTGGAAATTGCGGTTCCAGGCCATCAAAGTCTTATCGTAATGCGGACCCAGGTTATGTACGTCTTCGAGCACGAACAGCCTTTCTGCGGACCTGGAAATCTGAGCCATACTGGGCAGCATGCCAACCGGAAAAATATATTTGGCAATCCAGGGATCGCAACTTCTTCTGGATTTATTGTGACCTATGGTATGCAGTAGAAATATGCCCTCCTCTTTCAGACAGTCATGCGCAACCTGCATGAAGGTCCGGTAGTTTTTCCGGCCCACATGTTCAAACATGCCTACGGAGACAATCTTGTCATATTCTTCGTTGATCGATCGGTAATCCTGATCAATGAACCGCACCGGCAATCCATTGCAGGACTTCTTTGCGTAGCTTAACTGTTCTCTGGAGATGTTCACCCCGGTAACCTGACATCCGTAATTTTCGGCTGCATACCTTGCCAGTCCGCCCCATCCGCAGCCGATATCCAGAAGGTGCTCTTCTGGTGCAAGATCAAGCTTTCTGGCAATCAGCTCCATCTTGTTCCTCTGAGCTTGGTCAAGATCATCCTTATCCTGAAAAAATGCGCAGCTGTACTGCAGGTTGGGATCCAGAAAGGAAAAGAACAGGTCATTGCCCAGATCATAATGACGTTCAGCGATTATTCTGGAGCGCACCCTGGATTGCAGATTGAAAAAAATCCCCGGCAAAAACCTGATCAGGTAGCTTATGTCCCCGCGAACCTTTTTTTCCAGACCGCTGGACAACAGCCTGTGAATCATGGCGTCCAGCCGTTCGCAGTCCCACCAGCCGTCCATATAGGACTCACCAAGGCCAAGGCTTTTCTCGCTCCACAACCTTTTGTACCAGCGCTCATCATGCACCTGAATGTCCCAGGGCCTGCTTCCGTTAACCCTTATATCGGCTTCTGCCAGCATTTTCTGAATTGTTTTGGATATCATGATCAGCCTCCAATAAAGATTTGCCTTCGCGTATTAATCTTCCTGAAAAAGCATCTCTCCCTCTCCGAATACTGCCGCCGGGTAACTGGCCAAGTCAAAAGGATCGCCGTTCCAGCAGACAAAAGAGGCCCACCTGCCCTGCTCCAGAGTGCCCATCCTGTCATCCAGGCCGAGCAGTTTGGCCGGCCTGCGGGTGATCATCTCGATAGCTTCCTCTTTGGTACAGCCTGAGCGCAGAAACCACCTGGTCTGGAGGAGAAGCTGGCGGGCAGGAGTAACCGGGTGATCGCTCATAAGCGCGAACTCAACGCCGGACTCCAGAAGGTGTTTTATGTTCCGCCAGTGTTCATGCTTGAGTTCCACTTTGTAGGCAAAGGCGTCCACCGGTCCGTAGATTACCGAAATGCCGCGCCTTGACAACTCCTGGAAGATATGCGTCTTGTTCACATCCATGGCATGCTCAACACTGACCCGCACTGAAAATTCATCCACCAGCCTGAGCAAGGTAGCGATGTCGTCAATTTTATGCACATGAACCCTTAAGATGGTTTCACCTCTTAGCACCTGAAGCAGAACTTCTTCTTCAGCTGAAAAGTCGATTTCTTTTCTCTTTTCCTCATCAGCATCCCTGTAGCGTTTTTCCTTACGCACCACCTCATCGAGTTTTTTGCGCAGCATGGCCAGGGCTCCCATCCGGGTGGTAGGCCTTGAACCTGACCAGGAAGTGGTGGACATGGGATTGTAGCCAAAAGCGGCCTTAATCCCTGCGTCAGCGATAAAAGCCCGGCTGCTGTCCCGGGCATAATTGCGGATCACCGCTGACTTGCCTCCGATTATGTTGCCGCTGCCGGGCAGGATGCAGGAATAAAGCACGCCGGCTTCAACCGCATCCTTAAGGGACTGATCATCCATCTGCAGCGAATCCAGGGCATCAGCCAGGACCAGAAAAGTGTCCTGCTTGTCGTTGGACTCGGATTCAGCCGCTGGTTCGCCGGCACGGATCATGCCGATATGACTGTGCGGATCGATAAAGGTCGGGGTGATCACTTTGCACTCATTGATCAATTCACCCTGCATTTCACTTGAAATACCCGCCACTTTTGCATCATTTAGAATGACAAATGCATCCTTTACCAGCCCGGTTCCCGTATAAATCAGCTCAGCCTTGACACAGCGCATAATTCCTCCAGATTATGGATTAAACGGTGATTTGAAAAGAAAATACCGGCCACCAAGTGGTGCATTTTCATTTTGTCATATAACCCCATTAATCATGAGACACTTCGAAGTCTGAAAGGGTCTTTTCAAGATCCGCCTTTTCCTCCAGGATGTTTTCCCAGAGATCCCCTTTTTGTTTTAAGCGTTCAGGGACATTTAATATGGTAAAGTCTGAAGGATAAATACTGTCCAGCTCATTCCAGCGCAAAGGTACGGAAACACTGGCTTCAGGAACCGGTCGGGGCGAATAAACCGAAGCCAGGGTTTTCCCGCGTACATTCTGGTTATAATCCAGAAAAATCTTGCCCCTTCTTTTCTCTACCGCCCATTCCGTTGTCAGCCAGGAAGGATTGTTTTGGACCAGAAAACGGCTGATGTTTTCAGCAGCGGAGCGGGTGGCACTGTAATCCAGCCTGCGCTGTACAGGTACGAAGACATGCAGTCCGGTTTTGCCCGAGGTCTTGATAAAGGCGGGCAAGGAAAGCTTTTCCAGGATTTTTTTGAGTTCCAGAGCTGCTTCACAGGCCTTTTTAAAAGCCTCGCGATTCAGTTCAGGCTCTTCGCCCCGGCCTTCCCGGCCAGAATAAATGTACGGGTCGATATCAAAGATGATGAAATCAGGAAAACGGGTACAATAATCGCCGTTTTTGCCTTCTTCTACATCCAGATCTTCATCCGCTACAATGCGTGAAAACCAGGCATGGATTTCCAGGGATGCTATCTGTCCAAGCCAGATAAGAGTCGGAAAATTGTTGCACAGGACATATGTTTTTTCCGGCTGGTCGGATGTGGCGATCAGCACAGTCTGCACGTAATCCGGAAGAGGGTCATAGTGCTTCTGAAAAAAATGCTCACCGTATATGCCGTCGGGAAAACGGTTAAGAGAAAGGGGCCTGTTTCTGAGGTGCGGCAGAATATACGGTGCGACACCGGCCAGATAAGTGATCAAGTCGCGCTTTGTCAGTGCTTTTCTATTTTCAATCTCCGGAAAAATGTGCTTGTCCAGATTGCTGAGAGGTATCCTGCTTCCCTCTACTTCTAGGATTAATTCGCTCCTGGACAGACTTAACTGTTCCAGGACATCCTTGGGCTTATTAGAGTCATTATGACGCACACCCGGTTTGTATTTTTTTTCGTGAGCAACACCGTAACCTTTTTCAAAAATGCTGATCCGGACGGATTCCGGCGGCTTGTCCTCGCGGACGCGCAGAAAGACAGGAGCTCTGAGTCTTCTGTCTCTGGTCCATTCAGAAAATTTCACCTCAATCACGATTTCGGGGCGTACCCAGGTAATATCCTCCATACCCTTATCGATTTCTTTGAAAAAAGGACTTTTATCCGTTTTCAGGGCATCAAAAATTTTTTTCAAACTTCCAAGCATCTGGTTGTCAAAGCCTGTGCCCACATTTCCAGCGTAATGCAGATTTTGCCTTTCATCGTAATATCCAAGAAGCAGGGACCCGAATGTCGAGGACCTGGCTCCTCTTCCCCTGGTATAGCCGCCAACCACGAAATCATCACTTGCGACTGACTTGATTTTCAGCCAGTAGCGAGACCTTTTGCCAGGTTCGTAGACGCTGCCCCTTTGCTTGGCCATAATCCCTTCCAGGCCGTTTTCCACGGCTGCTTCATACACCGCTTCACCATCTTTTAAAAAACCCTCCACCAGTCTGACCTCACTATTTTCGACAATTCTTTTCAGAAGCTCCTTGCGCTGCTCAAGAGGCGCCTGGCGCAGGTCAAAACCGTCCAGGTACAAAACGTCAAAAACATAATATATCAAGGCTGAGGGATACTCCGGGGCCTCGAGTCTTCTTCCTCCAATGGTCTTCAGGTAGCCTTGCAGACACTGGAAACACAATCTGCCCTCAGAATCAAAAGCAATTATCTCTCCATCCAGAATGGCCTGTGAAACAGGCTGCCGTTTGAGCCCTTCTGTCACGGACGGATAATGCCCGCTTACATCAATTCCCCGCCTGGAATGCAGCCGGATCCTGCCCCGGTCCAGAAAGGCCAGCGTTCTGTATCCGTCAAGTTTGGGCTCGAAAAGCCAATCGTCATGGAAAAAAGAATCGGATGCTGTAGAAGCCAGCATGGGCAAAAGCTTGGCAGGCATGGCTGCGGGCATGGCACCGGATAAGTTTTCTGGCTTGAGCACTGTTGAAGTTTCAGCAGGCGGAACTTTACCGGATTTCAGATCTTCGATGGTCAACCCTGAAATCACCGAAGCCTTTTGCTCTAGGATATCTATTTCCGGACCGGGAAATTCATCCCTGTGTTTGATGAGCAGCCAGTTCTCCCCTTTTCCCTTCATCCGGACCAGGGTCCAGGAGCCCTTGAGTTTTTCTCCGCGCAGGGTTAAAGAAATCTTGCCCTGTTCCAGGGCCTCCCGCATCAGCTCCGCTGCTTTGTTTCGGTCATGGAAGAAAAGCTGGCCTTTTTTCTCCGGAGTGTATACGCCCCGGTCCCAGACAATGACCTGGCCGGCTCCGTACTGGCCGGACGGTATGCTTCCCTCGAAGGAGGCATAATCCAGAGGATGATCCTCAACCATTACCGCCAGGCGCTTTTCTTCGGGATTATAGGAAGGACCCTTGGTCACTGCCCATGATTTGAGCACTCCGTCAAGTTCGAGCCGGAAATCAAAATGATGTCTTCGGGCGCTGTGCTCCTGGACAACAAAGCTCAGCGGGCCTTCTCTGGACCGGGGCTCCCTCTCGGAAGGCTCCGGGGTCTTTGTAAAATCACGCTTTTTCTGGTAATCATCAAGCATATGATAATTCTAATTTGCACTAACCGTTCTTTTTATCGGCGTTGTGATTTAGCTTTTAACAGCATAATCTGAATTGACAAATCACTGGCTTTTGGTGGCAGCCTCCACACTGGCCCTTAAAGCCTCCATAAGATCCTTTATTTCCGCTTTAGGTTCTTCCGGGACTTCAGGCTCGATGCCCTGCAGCTTGGCTTCAACCAGTTCCTGCAGAGCAACGGCGTACTCATCATGATATTTTTCAGGCTGAAATCCCGTGGTCATGGCGTCCACAAGTTTGGCCGCCATATCCATCTCCGCGTCGTCCAGCTCGACCTCCTTTGGAGCCATATCTTCAGGAGAAAGTATGTTTTCCTGGTAGTTGATCGTATGCAGGGCCATAATTTCTTCAAAAGGACGCAGACAGCAAAGATGTTCCCGGCGCTGAAAGGCAACTTTGGCGATGCCGGCCAGTTCCTTTTTCTCAAGTATGTTTTTAAGCATTAGGAACGGCTTCAAACCCATCTCCTCGGGTTCGAGATAATGGCTGCCCTCGTAATAGATCGGATCTATCTCATCAATACGGGCAAACCCCTTTATATCAATACTGTGCGAAGTCTTGACCGGGACTTTGTCAAAGTCCTCATCCTCGAAGACCACGTATTGATTCTTGGCGTATTCATACCCGCGCACGGTATCAGCTCTGGAAATGTATTCATCATCTTTGGGACAGTACAGGACCTGTTTTGGCCTTGTGTGACACTTACGGTGCAGAAAACGAAAGCTGGGCTGCTTGCTTTGCGTGGCAATGGACATGCGTACAGGGATAGCCACCATACCGAAACTAATGGCTCCTTTCCAGAACGGCTTTGGCATCACTTCCTCCCGCACATTTTGTTCAGCGCTTGAAAAATTCAGTTTTGATTTACTACTTTAATAATAATGCAGGCAGGAGGATGGACAATAAAACGCGGCATTTTTCGAGGAGACTACGGAAGAGAGAAAAAACCCTTAAGGCTGAAATATTGTCCTTTACTTGATTATGAATTAGTGATGAAGACATGCGCAATGATCAGCTGAATTTTGAGAGGATACCGGATATTGAAGCATATGTGGAATATTTTGAGCGCTATGCCGGAAGCTTTACGGATTTGGCAGTACCAGGAGATCATAATTGCCTGCTGAAAAAAAAGCATTGCCTCAGGGTCATGGAGCTTGCCCGTGAGCTGGCACATTCAGAAGGCTTTGATAACAGGCTTAAATTTCTGGTATCCCTGGCGGCCCTTTTCCATGATCTGGGTCGCTTTGAGCAATACATCAGATACAACACATTCAATGACAGGCTCTCAGTTAACCATGCCCGGCTCAGCGTCAGGATCCTCCATAGCCGGCGCACTCTGTTCAATTTGAGCGACAGGGACAGGAAAATCGTCTACCTGGCAGTTCTTTACCACAACCGCAGATCAGTGCCTGCAGGTCTGTCCCGGGATTTGAGTTTAATTTCCAGAGCGGTGCGCGACGCGGACAAGCTGGACATTTTTCCCATTATAATCACCAGCGTGTCTCAGAATACAGAAGAAAGCAACAAAATCACCTTGAACCTGGACAATCAGAATATGATCAATCCTCAAATTCTTGACCAGGTAAAATCCGGACAAATGGCCGATTATAACCTGATGCGCCATAAAAATGATTTTTTGCTGCTTCTGGCCTCCTGGGTTTATGATCTAAACTACAGTTATTCCTGTTCCAGAATAATTGACGCGGGCTATGTGCACACCATCTTTGAAATGCTTCCCCGGAACCGGGAAATGCTGGGCCTGCAGAACAAATTACTTTTTCATCTTGAAAGGAGAGCTACTGGACAGAATGGGTAAATACGGCTACATCAGAAGCCAAACCATTAATCCATTAAACTTTTTTCACAAGACATGCCCGGCAGCATCTTAATCATAGACGACGAACAGGATATCAGACTGTCTCTTAGAGGCATCCTGGAAGACGAAGGATATCGTATTCTGGAGGCCGAGAGCGGGGAACAGGGCCTCAGGCATCTTGGTCCCGGAGTTGACCTTGTCCTTCTGGACATATGGCTTCCTGGAATGGACGGACTCGAAGTCCTGGACCGGATCCGCGACTCCCATCCTTACGTGCCGGTAGTCATGATCTCCGGCCACGGCAACATCCAGACAGCTGTCCAGGCGATCAAGAGCGGAGCCTTTGATTTCATAGAAAAGCCTCTTTCCCTGGAAAAAGTGTTGATCACCTCGGAAAAGGCCCTGGAATTCTCAAGACTAAGAAGAGAAAACCGCAAGCTGCGTTTGAGCAGCAAGACTTCCGAGGTCCGCAACTTAACCGGAAATTCCAGACTAATTCAGGAACTGAAACGCAATATTGAACAGGTAGCCCCCACCGAAGCCTGGGTGCTCATTTCCGGTGAAAACGGAACAGGCAAGGAGATTGTGGCCAGATCCCTGCACCTTAAGAGCAAACGGGCTGATCATCCTCTGATTGCGGTCAATTGCGCGGCCATTCCTGAAGAACTCATCGAATCGGAACTTTTCGGCCATGAAAAAGGATCCTTTACCGGGGCTTCAAACTCCAAACAGGGCAAGTTTGAGCTGGCTGACGAAGGCACTTTGTTTCTGGATGAAATCGGGGACATGAGCCTGAAGACCCAGGCCAAGATTTTGCGCATCCTGCAGGAACAGAGCTTTGAGCGCGTAGGCGGGCACAGGACCATAAACGTGGATGTCCGGGTCATAGCCGCGACTAATAAGGACCTGCTGCAGGAAATCAAAAAGGGTAATTTCAGGGATGACCTTTTCTACCGGCTGAATGTCTTTCCTTTGGTTCTTCCTCCTTTGCGGGACAGAAGTGAGGATATTCCTGTCCTTCTTGAGGAGTTCGTCTCTCTTCTCAGCCAGGAGCATAATTTCAAGCCCCTCAGCTTCAGTCCTGGAGCCATCAGCATTCTGCAGAAGCTTCCCTGGCCCGGAAATGTGCGTGAACTTAAAAATTTCGTGGAAAGAATGTATATCCTTTATCAAGGCATGGAGATAGCTTCGGACATGCTTCCGGGACAAATCAAGGAAGCGGCTCAAGTCAATCCGGAACAGAACTTTGAATTTTCAGTCACTGAACAAAACGATCTTCCGCAGGATTTCAAGCAGGCCAGATCAATGTTTGAAGCCAGATTTCTGGATCTCAAGCTCAAGGAATTCGGGGGCAACGTAAGCAGACTGGCTGATGCCATCGGCCTGGAGCGCAGCTATCTTTACCGAAAACTCAAGTACTATAACATAAGTACCGATTAATCTCCTGGGACAGCCTGCTTTGGTTCGCCTGCAGACATTATTTTTGCGGGCTGAGAGATCAGAGAAGCCCGTTGTAATGACATGCAGAACGAATAATCATGCCAGGGCCTGATCAAGACGGATGGCATGTGTCGTGACTAAAAATTGTTCTGAATTCAACTTTGTTAGACTCTGTATCTGAAAAAATCGATCAAATCCTGAGGATGCTCCAGCACACACACCGCTCCTGCCTGCTGAAGCTCTTTTCTTCCCCTGAAACCCCAGGCTGCTCCCATAGCTATTATTCCCGCATTTCTGGCAGTAAACATATCCACATCGGAATCGCCCAGCAGATAAACACTCTCTTTTTCCAGCCCCAGATCCCCGGTTATGGTCAGGGCCGCAGAAGGATCAGGCTTGAGAGGTCTGCTGGGACTTGCGCCTTGAACGATTTTAAAAAGTGAAATATCAAAAAAATGAGCAACTGTTTTAACGGTCGCCTCATGGGGCTTGTTGGACAGAACAGCCATGGGTATGCCCGAAGCGGCAAGGGCTTCAAGAGCCTGTAAAATGCCGGGATAGGGAGCTGTTTTGTTTGCCCAGCGCCTGGAATATTCCTGTCTTACCTCTTCCAGGCACTGATTGAAGTGGTCCTCGTCCTGTACCTCTTCGGGCAGAGCTCTGCGGACGAGTACGGGCATGCCGCTGCCGACAAAATTGCGGTAGGCATCCACAGGATGCTCCGGCAGACCATGTCTGGACAGAACCATGTTCACAGAATCGGCCAGATCTTCAAGGGTGTCCAGCAGAGTACCGTCAAGATCGAAAATAATTCCGAACTTATTGCTCATCCACGAACCTATGAAGTTTTGGCGTGATTGATCACTTACTTCTTTCTCCCTTAGTCTGACATTCAGCTTGAGCCTTACACTGCCTCAGATCATTGCTGTCCACCTGCAGTATAGATAACCATCTGTTCAGGTTTCCAAAGATTTGATTCTCAAATCTCAGGCTGCGGAAATCAAGGCATTTTCCGTCCGGATCCAGGCGCAGTTCAAAAAGCAGTGGAGATCTTGCGTCTTATTGGAGAGTAATGCGACAAGCAATTTTCACCTGGAAGAATAAGTGATCTGCACCAGTGTTTTCAAGCCCGCCCGGACCTCTGCGTCTACATGGGCAAACATAAGTTCGGCAAAGGGATCATCATCAGAAACTTCCTTGACTTCAATGACCGGAATAGAGAAGGACATTAGTCTTTCAATATTCATTTCTCCATCAGCCTTATAAAATATATTGAACTCCTCGCTCCATTGCCATTCGGGCATTTCACCCAGCATATCCATGTAAAAGCTCATTATTTTCTCTGGTGATTCCATGGAAACCAGGTTTACATAATCCATGTCCTGAATGCTGCCAACTCCCATATAATAGGATTCTGGAGGCGCGGGCACCCCAACCTCTTCTTTGGAAGGTATCCTTTCTTCAGCAAGCATTGTTTCCAGAAGCTGATTCCACTGCTCCTGCGTTAATTCTTCAAATATCCCTGAGGGCTTATCACTGACCTTGATCATAGGCGCGATAGGTTCCAGAGCAAAAACAAGCGAATTCATTCCCAGAATCAAAAGCACAACCACAAAAAATCGAATCATTGTCTTCATGTTCAGCCTACCTTTGGTTGATTGCCCAAAACCCTCATTGCCAAGGCCTGATTGCCCGCGCTAGTCTTGCTCACGAGACGGGAAATTATTGCTCAACGATTGAAAATTTCCCTGAAATTGTCAAGCAGACCCTCACCTTTATCATCCATTACCTCATTTGGAACCATGTCCTGAAAAGCTCCTCCAAAAAAATCTCCTTCCTGCTCTCCGGAATCAAAAAAAGATCCATCAAACTCCATTCCGGGTATGGTAATCCGTTCATAACCTTCGGGAACCTCGAAAGCATCCGCGGGAAGATCAGTCTCTTCAATATTGCGCAATTCAAAAACATCCCCGTTTTCTTCCGCTTTAACTGGCATGCGCAGCCGGGTATCGTACCAGACTTTGTCCACTGAACCGTCCCATTTCTCGCAGTGCCATTTCTGCACGCTGCGCCCGTTCATTGTTTCTGTGCCGACCATTGTTTCCTCCTGGGTCAGCTCCGGGCATACACGGGCAAAATCTTCATGAGCATCAGGCCCAAGGGGCATCTCATAGTAAACTTTTTCCTCCTCCATAACCACCCATGTCAAGCCCCTGGAAAAGTTGATGATAACCAGATGCTCTTCCCCATCCATCTCACCCTCCATACGTATTCCTTCGGGTCCTGCAGAATACTTTCCGGTGTGTTCCTCATTATCAATGATCTGCACATAATCGGCCTGAAAGGAAACAGGCGGTCCGAACTGACCGGCATATACGCATGAAAATGAAATTCCAAGTCCAACGATCAAACATGACAATTGAAATAAAATTTTTGGCATACTCCACCCCCGATTTTTTCAAGCAGTTAAACTAAATATCAGCATGATTTTTTACCGTCTTTAACAATAATAATATGCTATTTTCAGAGATCAATAAAATATTGGCAAGTTCAGCTGAGATAGTTTCTGAACCAGAACTGAATGGTGGAATAATTCATATTATATTCAGCTATCTCATTGAAAAATCCGGCCGAAGAAAAGAACCAAGGTCCTTAAATGATAATAAAAAAACTCTCTCTTCAGACCAGGAAAGACGTCCAGCATTGGCGCGGCGGAAAAAAGAATCATCTCAGGTGGTGATCAATATTTTAACCTGAATCCGTGAAGTTAGATTACAGCCTTGCAACTCTCATCCTGATTTTTTTCAGGAAGAATATAAAGAGATTTTGTTGCCGAGCATGAGAGTTCACCACGCTTATTCCTTGAAAAATATGATGTTACCCTGCCTGCCGCACAGCGTTTCCCGGCGGTAGGAAAAGAAAAGGTCTTCCCGGCATCTGGTGCAGAGATCCAGGGAAAAGATATTTTCCGGGTGCAGCCCTGCCCGGATCAGCTGGTCCCGAGTGAGTAACCACAGATCCATATTTCTGGTTTCGGTATTATAATATTCAGCAAATTCGGCACTCCAATGTTCATCAAAAGAATGAAAGCGTGCACAGCAGGGTCCAAGACTGGGTCCGCGAACAGCCATAAGCTCTGCAGGCGGCAGACCGAAGTGCGAACAAAAAGCCCGGATCCCGGTTTCCGGAAATTTCATCCTGTTGCCCCTCCATCCGCAATGCATGGCCAGGACGTATCTTTCAGATTCATGGGCCACAAATATTGGCTGGCAGTCAGCGGTCTTTATTAAAGCTCCTTCCCCTGGCCCGGAAAGAGCTATGCCGTCACCTTCAGTGCCTGCACCCTTGAGTAAATCCTCTGAAGGGTCGAACAAAATGCTGTCTCCATGTACCTGCTTCAACTCTGTCCAAGCCTTCAAATCCAGTTCTTTTTTCAGAACTTCACGGTTGACTGCAGCATTTTCAGGCTCATCACCAACCTCAAGAGAAACATTTAATTCAGCATATACGTCTGAACTGACCCCCCCCAGCCTGGTTCCAAATATGCAGCACACTTTTCCCAGCCCTGGAAATGCAAAGCGTATATATTGAGGCCCATTCATGTCTAAAATGTATTCATTTTAACTGTTTATTTAAAGGATAAGCAATTTTTACCCATTTCATGTCAAACATGA
>SLDX01000047.1 GCA_007125075.1 Desulfonatronospira sp. | reverse complement strand
CCTTTTTTGCCTCAGCAGTTTCTGGTATTGTAAGCACCAAAACGCAATTGAACAGTTTTTTTGTTTCAACTTAAGGCGAAGGCTGCAGGCTTTAGCCATCTTTGAGCAGATAGATCACCCAGTCCTGATCTAAAGCCCGGGCAAACCAGAAAAACTCGTTTCCCTCAAGCTTTATTTTTCCGCTGATTCTGCGCCTTGTCTTCTCCTGCCAGTCGATGTTTTCAAGTCTACTCCCGATTTCTTTCTGTCCACCGGTCCAGATAACCTGATCAGAAGCCACAAGGACAAGCTTTTCAGGGTCAGCGGAACGGGAGATAAATGATCTGGGGTCAAAATGGGCTATTATCAGCGCGTCCACCTGAAAATCTCTGTATACCGGCACCGCGATCAACACTTCCGGTCCAAGGACGGTATCTTCTATTTCCAGCATTGTCCCCCCCTGGGGCAGGTCCAGGCCCCTGGGAAACAGTACATCGAATTCCATTCTTTTGATTCCTTCTTGCGGATACGCGGAAAGGACATTTTGCTCCCTGTCAATGATGACGATTCCGTTAAGCCAGGGAAAATCCATGCTCAGCTCTTCTTTCCAGCTCTGTGCGGGATAGGTATCTTTTAGGGAAAGCCTGCGCAAAAGCAGGGACAATTCCGTGTCCACAGGGTAAATGTTGTCTGCCAGTTTCTGTTCCCGGGAATTGATGTCCTTGCGGTTCATTTCCAGCTGGTATTCCGAAGGGCCTGTAGGCCAGTATCTATCCCGCATTTCGCCGGCTCCGGTACAGCCATAAGCTGTAAGCAGGAAAAGGATTAAAGCAGCTGAAAAAGTCTTGAAAGAATACATCTTGCCTCCAACAAGGTAAAAAAGACCATTAATAGTCCAGGATTTTTAATGGATCTTTTTATAAATTAATCGTTTCCGGGAAGCAACACCCTAAGCTCGGCCTGATCGGGCAGAGCGATTTTTTTGAAGGCAAAGAGGCTGTGGAGCCTGTTTGCCAGTGAAGGTACTGCTGTTATCCATTGAAGTGTTCATACCTTTACGCTGTTCGGCAGACTTAAAAAAAAGCATCAGCTGGCGTCTGGTTCAAAATTACTTGGAATATTATGCATAAATAAAAATTCCCTGCTAATCTGGGAGGGTTCATCTGGAGCAAAACAATCAGGGGCTAAGAACAGTTGTCAGCATAAAAGTGAAAACTAATTTCCTCTGAAAGAAATAAAATAAGATCAATTCCTTTGTTCCAGTCTTTCTGCCAGCCTGGAGAGAAAATCGGTCATATCCGGATCTTTTTCAGCTTCCACGTCGCCCTTCTGTGAGGACTGATTTTTTTCGGCTCTTTCAGAAGCCATTTTTGTCTCCAGCAGGCGGATACTTTCCTCAATCTCCCTGCGTTCTGATCCGGGAAGGCTTTTGCTCCATAAGTCCAGGTAAATATCAAGAGCTTTGCGGTATTCTCCCTGAGCGACCAGAAGGCCGGCCATAGACTCGGTGCCGGCATCCTGATAATCGATTTCCGAAGTCTCTTCGTGATCAGAATCCTGATCAGAAATATCGCTGCCGTCAGCAGTGGCAGATTCATGAGGCAGGTCTTCGTAAGCTTGTTCTGAGCCTGAACTGCTGTTTTTTTCTGCAGAAGGTTCATGGGGGTCATCTTCGGGAGAAAGGGCTGCCGGGTTGTCCGCAAAGGATTCTTCATCAGGCGTGGTCTCGAGCTCTTCACTGGAGCTTAAATTCGGCTCCTGAGCAGATGTCTCCAAGACCTCTTTCGATTTTGGAGAAGCAATTGCTGCGCTGAAAAAATTTTCCAGTCCGCTCTGCAGAACTGCTGTCCAGGTCAGTCCGGGGTCTTTTAACCATGCCGAAAGAAAGGCGCAGGCCATGGCCGGGTCTTTTTGATTCCGGCTCTGCATATGCTCAGCCAGAGCAGGCCAGAATCCTGGATGGTCGAAAAGAAGTTCAAAAACTTCCCGGTAAATCCCGCGGGCAGACTCAGTGTCTTCGTGCTCTTCCATAATGGCGGCCAGAAGAAGTCTGGCCTGCATGTGCTCAGGATGTTTGTGCAGCCCGGATTTAAGCACTTCAGCTGCTTTTTCCAATTGACGATGATCATAATAAAGTCTGGCCAGAATAAAAAAAAGTTTGGAGCCTGGTTCCAACTCCAGCACCTGCTCATAAAATCTGATTCTTTCTTCGCTCATGCTTGTTTTCCGCCTTGTAGTTAAATAGTTCACTATTCCGGGAAAAAATAGATCACTTCATCTTCGCGAACATAGTTCATTTCTTTGCGCACCGCGTCTTCTATGTAGGTTTCATTCTGGCGCAGATGTTTGATTTGAGTGCTCAAAAGTTTGTTTTCGCTCACCACATGTCTGTTTTGCTTCTGCAGTTCTTCATAAGCCGCCCTGTTTTCCAGATAAGCAGTTATACTGCCCGGACCACTGTACAGCTGGTAGGCCAGCATAAGATTTACAGCCAGCAGCAGCAAGATGAGTATTTTTTTGAGCATGGATCTTTTGTCTTTGTGCAGGTGGATTCGTGAGTTAAATATGAACAGGAGGATACACAGGCGGTTAGAGCCAGAAAATATGGCCGCATTCCGGAAACGAGCGTCAAAGCTTTAAACCGGTCAGCTTATTGCAGGTTCTGGCGCCCCTGGGTCTTAAAAAAGGACTTGGGTATCTCCAGTTCATTCAAGAAAACTTTTGTGGCCTGTTCTATGCGCTCCACTTCAGCATCGGACAGCTCAAGATGAGCAACCTTGGTTGCGATTTCTTTGAGTTGTTTGAATTCCTTTAATAATTCCTTGTGCACGGTAAGCCTGCTCAACATCGGCTCCATTTCTACTATAGTAACCAGGCAGTTTTTAAGTCTGGCCTGAAGCACATCGTTTTCACTGCTCATTTATTTCCTCCAGAACCCTTTTCCAGGGTTGGCAATAAGCTTCATATTCTTTAAGACACAATAAAACAAGTTCATCCATTTTTTCTGCATCCGAGGAATTTAGATAAAAATTGGCCCCTGAAAACAGGGCCTGCTGCTGATGCAGGCTGGATGCTTTTGTGCCCACAACTATAAGGTTCAGTCCGCGCCTTGTAACTCCTGGCCAGGCGGCAATTTCGGCTAATAATGCCCGATGATCGCTTAAATCTTCAATTACTGCCGCCTGGTACCGGTTCAGGCGCAGCATGGGCAGTCCCTCTTCTGGATGTGCGGCAGCAGATATGTAAAAATCAAGGCCTTTAAATATCCTGCTCAACTGCTCAAGCAGAGATTCATTTTCAATGCAGAGAAAACATACCTTGGATCCAGGAGGATAAAACTCCGGATGAACATTATTTGTAGACATAATATCCCTGCTGACAGTGTTTTTCAATACATAAATTACAGTGTAAAGATAAAAGGGTATGAAAACAGGGTTAAGGGTACGAAGGTAAAAAGTATGAAGGTATGAAGGTAAAGACATAATCCTCTTCATATTATCCAACCCTCTAATCATTTCTTAATCTTAACACTTTTAGATACTTGCAGCCCTCCTGCACCTACTTTTAATCCTGCCAGCAAAGCACATGGAAAGCTTAACATAAGATAAAAGCAGGTGCCGGACCAAACCCCTGAACCTGCCGGTGCTATCAGGCTGTTAAAAATGGTTTCACGGATTCAGGATCCTAATGGTCTTAATTATTTACCTTTCTGTCGTAATCCAGATCCAATTCCAGTCCCTGTATATCGGTTACCTTTTCACCACGGGAAGACTTTTCCCTGTCGATCATCTGCTTCAGCCGGGATTTGTCCGAGGCGCAGAGAATCGCTGAATCCTCAGTGATCTTTTCATCCTTATACAATTTTAGCAGGTGCTGGTCAAAAGTGGTCATTCCGTAAGTCTGGCCTGCAGCGATTATGTTGTAAAAGGTTTTTTTCTCAGTCTCGCCGTTTAAAATCACATCTTTGATGCGCAGAATGGAGGAAAGGATTTCAAAGACCGCAACCCGCCCTCCGCCGATCCTGGGCAAAAGGCGCTGGGAAACCACATATTTAAGGCTGTCGGCCAAGCGTGAGCGGATGAGCTGTTCTTCATTGAGTTCAAACATGGCTATGATCCGGTTTATGGTCTGTCCGGCATCGCTGGTGTGCAGGGTGCCCAGAACAAGATGACCGGTTTCTGCTGCTTCCAGGGCGATGCTTATGGTTTCCCGGTCCCTTATTTCTCCTACCAGGATGACCTTGGGAGACTGGCGCAGGGCGGCGCGAAGCCCAGAGGCAAAGGTATCGAAATCCCTGCCCATCTCCCTTTGGTTGATAACCCCTTTTTTGTGCGGGTGCAAAAATTCCACCGGGTCTTCAAGGGTCAGGATATGTATGCTGTACCTGGAATTTATTTCATTGATAAGTGCGGCCAGCGAAGTGGATTTTCCTGTCCCTGTCCCTCCGGTGACCAGGATCAGTCCGTATTTTTCCGCAGCCATATCGTTGAAGATCCCGGGCAGATCCAGATCTTCCAGGCTTGGAACCTGCATGGACAGCTTGCGCATAACTACAGCCAGGGAACCTTTCTGGCTGAACACGTTCACCCTGAACCTTGCCAGTCCGGGCAGCTCATATGAAAGATCGCATGATCCGCTTCGAACCTGGTCTCTGTAAAGCCTGAGGTTTGTTCCCATCATGGCCATGGCCAGGGCTTCGGTCTGAAAAGGTACCAGCGGACCAGGATCAGGGTTCAACCGGACATCCTGAAGTCTGCCGTTGACCTCGACCTGAACGGGCTTGCCCACAGTCAGAATGACATCGGACATATCCGGATACCGGTGTAAAATCTCAGTAACCATGTGATCCAGTTGAGATTTGAGCATGTCTTATCACACCTCGGTAAAATCCTGTGGAGCTTCGGAGAGAAATTCCCTGAATTTGCTTTTATTTACAGAATTATTGTACGCAGCCTCAGAACTGATCTTTTTCTGCAGCAGATACTTCATGATCGATTCGTCAAGCGACTGCATGCCGAATTTTTTGCCGGTCTCGATTACTGAATTTATCTGAAAGTTTTTGTTTTCCCGGATCAGATTGCGCACTGCAGGGGTGGCGATGAGTATTTCAAGCGCCGCGACCCGTCCGGGCCTGTCCTCGCGCTTGAACAAAGTCTGGGCGATAACCGCCCTTAGAGATTCTGACAGGCTTGATCTGATCTGAGACTGCATTTCAGCGGGAAAAACCTCGATTATTCTGTCGATCGTCTTGGACGCGGAAATGGTATGCAGGGTGCCAAAAACCAGATGGCCTGTCTCAGCAGCTTCCAGGGCCAGCTGTATGGTTTCCAGATCGCGAAGCTCGCCCACCAGGATAATATCCGGATCCTCACGCAAAGCTCCGCGCAGGGCGGCCTTGAAACTCAGAGAATCCCTTCCGACTTCGCGCTGGTTGATCAGGCAGTTTACCGGTTCATGCACGAATTCGATGGGATCCTCTATGGTCAGGATATGATCTCTGCGCGTCCTGTTGGCGTAATCTATACAGGCAGCCAGGGTTGTGGACTTGCCGCTCCCGGTCGGTCCTGTAACCAGGACCAGGCCTTTGGGCAGCATGGCCAGACGCTTCATTATCCCGGGCAGACCCAGATCGTCTATGCCCAGAATTTTTTGAGGTATTTCCCTGAATACTGCGGCAACCCCCAGGCGCTGTCTGAAAAAATTGACCCTGTATCTGGCCACATTGGGCACTTCGTAGGAGAAATCAACGTCTCCTGTTTCTTCAAAGATTTTGACCTTGTTTTCCGGAGTGATCTCATAGAGCATTTTTTTCAGCTCATCATTGACCAGGGATTTGTATTTTATCCTCTGCAGTTCTCCATGCAGACGGATTATCGGCTGGGAGCCGGTGGACAGGTGCAGGTCCGAAGCACCTAGTTCATGCATCATTTTAAAGAAAGCGTCGATCTGGGCCATATCATTCTCTCTTAAAAATCATGGTGCGAAGTTAAAAATAATCGGTAAGAAAAAAAAGAATCTTTACGATGGCAGGAAAGTACGAAGAAATAAGATTCTGTACGAAGGTAGGAAAGTACGAAAGTATGAAGGTTAAGACAAATTCCACTGCATACTTTCCAATCCATTATTCTTTCCTAACTTCCCATCTTCTTACCTTCCCACCTTTTACCTTGCGGCGAAGCCGCACCTTCCCACCACCCCACCTTGCGGCGCAGCCGCACTTTCCCACCCTCCTTTAATTCTCTTTCAGAGCCAGTACGTAAAAGCTGCGCAGATAATTGATTCCAGAGAACACAGCCAGAATCAGGGCTACGTGAATAAGTATCTGCCCCGGGACATTGGGATCAAATCCCCACCAGGGATAGTGGAGCATGAGTGGACAAAGGGCTACAACCTGGAATATGGTTTTAAGCTTCCCGTAACGGTCCGCAGCAATGACTATGTTTTGGTCAGCGGCAATGGCCCGTAGACCGGTCACAGTGATCTCCCTGCAGATGATTACTATGGCGATCCAGGCCTGCAGCCATCCGTTGTGTACAAGCATGATCAAAACAGAAGTGATGAGGATCTTGTCGGCCAGGGGATCCAGAAATTTGCCCATGCTGGTGACTTGGTTATATTTGCGGGCCAGCAGGCCGTCGAAAAGATCTGTCAGCGAGGCCATGATGAAAATGAGCGTGGCGATGGCCGCGGTAAGCTTTCCGGGAAAATAGAGCAGAAGCACAATGATCGGAACCGTGCCTATGCGGGTGAAAGTAAGGGTGTTGGGCAGGTTGAACATAATCCTCCGGGTTATTGCGCACCCAAGTAAATGTTCAGCACTCTCTGCACGTACTCGCGGGTCTCCTTGAAGTGAGGAATGCCACCGGCTCGTTCCACCCTTGAAGGGCCGGCATTATATGCGGCCAGAGCCAGTTCCAGCGAATGAAAACGCTCCAGCAGGCTGCTCAAATATCTTATTCCGGCCTCGACATTGGCATCAGGGTCAAATGGGTCTTCTAGTCCCAGATAGCTTTGAGTCCCGGGCATGATCTGCATAAGACCCTGAGCTCCGGCATGGGATACGGCCCTGGGTTCGAATCCTGACTCCACCTGGATCATGGCCCGGATAAGTACGGGATCAATTCCGTATTTCCGGCTGTAAAGCTCAATGCTTTTGTCCAGCTTGGCGCAGCCTTTAAGATCCGGAACTAACATTGAAAAGGGGCGAAACTTGTCTGAAGTGGGCAGGTCGGTAAAATGATGCACTCCGGCCTCATCCTGGTAATGATAAATTGTCCCGGCTGCAAGGGCAACAGGCAAAGCCGTGCACAAACAGGCCAAAAAGCCCAGCATCCAGGAGGGATTGATTGTTGAACCTGCACTCACTTCAGTCAATTGTCCAGATGAATTCCGGAGATGATTTTTTCCAGCTCATCAGGGTAGTTTACATTAAAAAAGAAGCGCTTTTCCTCAGGCGCGTAGGGCACATGCAGTCGACGATTTTCAGGTATGGCCCTGGACAGTTTGTAGCACCCCCGCCTGTAGGAGGCAAGGAGGAGGTCAAGAGAGTCGGTTTCATAAACTGCTACCAGGGTTTCTATATAGGCAGTATGCTCCTGACAGAAAGTTGTAAGGCAGTGAAGCGTATCTTTTTTTTCGCGGTGCATGAGCAGTCTGGATAAAAGCCTTTCTTCCAGGCAGGGAAGATCACAGGCCAGCACCAGGCAGGGACTGTTCAGCCGGTTCAAGGCGGTTATTATGCCGCCCATGGGACCAATGCCCGGTATTTCATCAAGCATCCATCCCACTCTCGGCTCTAGTTCCGGGTTTTGACCGACCACATAAATTTTTGAACAGAAAATTCCCGCCAGATCCACCATGTGCTGGACCAGGGTCCGTCCATTGACGCGTACCCTGGTTTTATCCTGTCCCATACGGGTGCTCTTGCCCCCGGCCAGAACTACTGCGCACAGCTCCTGATCTTCCTTTGCGGCTGACATGGCAAACGGGGGATGTTTAAAAGCCCCAGACAGAAAGTGTCGGGCGGATGTAACCTTCCTCCTTGGCCTTGATGTCCAGAGGCAAGGATTCAAGGTCATCTACAGGCGGCAGGGCTTTCCTGTCCATGTCCCGGTAATCGATGGTCTTTATGTACAGCTTGCAGGAGCCGCAGACATCGACCCTGAACCCGGGAAGTTCTCTGGACTGGAAAAACTCGTAGGACTTGTTTTTTTCCTCGGCGCAATACGGACAGGACATTCTTTTGAACTGGTAGTCGCTGTGGCAGAAACTGCAATGCAGAAAGCGCTGTCCCTCTTTGTTTCTGAGCTCCGCTATATAGGGCAGACTGCCGCAAACAGGGCAGTGTCCGCTGTTCCAGGTTTTGTCACCGGGCAGCTTCCGGCTCAGTACCCTGGCGTTTACCGCAATTGACGGAGCGGCGCCGGTCTGGACCAGGAAGTTCAGCAATCTGGGTCCGGACGGAGTTTTCTCTCCATAAGCACGAAAAAAATCATCATCACCGGATAGATGCTTTTTCATGATCTTATTCAAAAAATCGGGGTCCTGTTTAATTTCCTTTCGGATAACTTCTACTGCTTCAGCCAGGTGACCGGGACTGTCCTGGAAAAAGCTTAAAAGACGTTCAATGAATTCACCGGAAACCTTGAAGTCCAGTGGAAAAGATTCTCTGGGCAGCAATGGCTTGCCGTTGACTACTTCGTGTATTTCACTCAAGAAGAGATTATCATCTGGTTCAGAAGATATTGCCTGGGCCACCTTCAGCTGCTCCTTAATGACAAAATCGACCAGTTTTATGAGCTCTTTAGGCAAAAAGGATTTCTGCTGCAGGGGTTTTTTTCTTTTCTGATAAATTTTTAATGTTTTTTCAGGATCGGAAAACATGTTTTCTCCAGTTACAGAACTTTGTTTCAGGATGGCTGCATTGTGCAAGAATACCAAAACCTATGTGGTTTTCATCCAGAAAAACTAAACGTTTACAGGAATGAAAACCAACAGCTTCGTTTTCCTAAAAGAAAAGACTTTCAGGATATCGAAACCATATAAACGACGGCTGGGGAAAGTTTTTTAGATTTTTCTATGTATCACACTAGTCTTTTTACCCTGAAAATGCAACGCTAAAACCTAAATCCGTGAAGTTAGTTTTTTTCAACCTATATCCTTGTAGGTTCCGGGGTTTGGTCCGGCACCTACTTTTAGCAAATCTTAATCTTTCCATGTATTTTGCTGGCAGGAATATAAGTAGGTGCCGGATCTGAGCGACCTATCACGCCAGCGGCGTGATTAATCACGCTACAGGCGTGACTAGTCAAAATCCTTTAACCTTCTGCTTAATATATTATAAATTTGACTGGCCTTCAGTATGTCAGGTCAGGCAAGGCCGGGATTTTGATTTAGTCTGTCACGCCATGGCGTGAGATCAATTTTTTGCGCCGTTTTGACAGATTCCAGAAACTGTTTTCAAGGTTTCAGGCTAATGAAGATAAAGACCTGCTTGCGCAATCAACCCAGGTACCACATCCAGATAGCTTCTCCTCCAAGGATGTAAATCATCGCACCCAGGGCCAGAAAAGGGCCGAAAGGTATGGGAGTGTGCATGGAGCTTCTTGAAGATTTTTTCATGTAAAACAAAGATGCCAGCAGACCAAGCAAAGCAGCGGAAAAGATAAGGATGGGCAGGCCCTGCAGGCCGACAAGAGCCCCGAGCATAACCATAAGCTTGACGTCACCGGTTCCCAGACCTTCAATTTTTTTAATTTTTTTATAGCTCCATTGCAAGGCCCAGAAAAATCCCATTCCAAGCAAAGCCCCCAAAAGAGCGTCCAGCCAGTTTATCGGCAAAATCAAGGCTGAGGCCAGGGCCAGAACTCCTCCGGGCAAGGTTATCAGATCTGGAAGTATATAAATTTTAAAATCAATAAATGCGGCTATGATCAAAAGACCGGTAAAAAACATGTACACCACCCAGGTCAGTGAAGGTCCGAATTTGAGGGCCAGAAGAACGGCCAGAATGCCGGAAACCGCCTCCACCAGAGGATACACCGGACTGATAAGCTGCCTGCACGACCTGCATCGTCCTTTGAGCAGGAAATAGCTCAAAAGAGGTATGTTATCCCGCCAGGCTAAAGTACGATTGCACAAAGGACAATGCGAAGCAGGCAGAACAATGGATTGGCCGGTTAAATATCTGTGGATGCAGACATTATAAAAACTTCCCAGACACAGACCCAGGATCAGGGCAAAGAAGGGAAAAAAGAAATTCAGTTCCATAAAGTCTACAGTCCTGGAGCAACATGTAAGGAGCCGGGAAGCCCTTGGAACAGATGGCTGAGAAAAAAGAATATCCGGAAAGATGCCATGTTGCTTTTCCGGAAAAAACATAAATAAGTTTTTGCTTCGGCAACAATGTCTAGTCTGTTCAGGGCGCAAAAGTCAACAAGTGATAGTTTGCGGTAAGCAACTTTTTCTTGATTTATGTTAACATTATAGATACGATGTTTAATTTAATGTAGGCTTGTAATAATTTTGAGCTCAAGCTCTAGCCCGATAAGCCTGCGAAAGTGCTTTATGCAGGCAAGAAGGACATTTAACTTCCTTAAAAAAGGAGGAGAATGGATAATGACCCGCAAAGACCGGACCGAAGGCATCCTGACAAGGAAGGAGGTTCTGGATCAAGGTGAAAGGCAGAAATATTATCAGATTCACCTCAAGGATCTGCTGAGCTATGCCTACAGATATTCCGAGGATGTCAAAAAAAGGTTCGACCGGGCGCAGTTTTACGTGGATAAGTTCAGAACGCTTTCCGATCTTAAGCATATCCCGATTCTGAAGAAAAAAGAGCTGATTTTTCTTCAGTCCATGGGACCGCGGCTGGGCGGTCTTTTGACCAAGGATCTGGGTGAGCTTAGAAGGATCTTTCTGTCGCCGGGGCCTATTTTCGACCCTGAAGACCGTACTGATGATTACTGGGGCTGGACCGAAGGCTTTTATGCCGCCGGATTCAGAACAGGAGACATCGTCCAGATCACCTTCAATTATCATCTGGCGCCGGCAGGGCTGATGTTTGAAGAACCTCTGCGTAATATAGGCTGCTCTGTAGTCCCGGCAGGCCCTGGGAACACCAGCACCCAGCTGGAAGTAATGCAGAAATTGAGGGTCACCGGCTTTGTGGGCACCCCCAGCTATTTGATGCATCTGGCTCAAAAAGGAGAGGAAAAAGGGCTTAATCTGCGCAAGGATCTTTTCCTTGAGGTCGGTTTTGTCACTGGGGAAAAATTTTCGGAAAAATTGCGTTCAACCCTGGAGAAGAAGTTCGATCTGATCATGCGACAGGGATACGGCACCGCGGATGTGGGCAGCATCGGGTACGAGTGCTTTCAAAAAAACGGGCTGCATGTATCCAACCGGGCATATGTAGAGATATGCCATCCAGACACCGGCATTCCTCTGAAGGAAGGCGAGGTGGGAGAAATTATCGTCACTTCCTTCAACAAGACTTATCCTCTTATTCGTCTGGCCACCGGGGATCTTTCATATATCGACTACAGCCAGTGTTCCTGCGGCCGGACTTCGCCGCGACTGGGCAGTATAGTAGGGCGTGTGGATACAACCGCAAGAATCAAGGGCATGTTTGTCTATCCTCACCAGGTGGAGCAGGTCATGGCCGGGTTTGAAGAGATAAAGAGATGGCAGATCGAGGTGACCAATCCAGGAGGAATTGATGAAATGATCCTGTATGTCGAAGCCACAAATTTCAAGCGGGATGCAGAACTCTTGCACACCTTCAGGGAAAAGATTAAAATCAGGCCAAATCTCAAGGTGCTCACCCCCGGCACCTTGCCTCCCCAGATAAGGCCCATAGAGGATAAGAGGACGTGGGAATAAAAGGAATCATCGTATTGAGTTTTGTAGTTCTTTTTCTTGGCGGCTGCGCACCCAGACACCCGGTCATGGTTGAAGATATTCAGCCCGAACCGGGTGATTTTTTTTCCGGAAAGGGCCATGTTTTGAAGCCGCAGGACCTTGTCGACCAGATCAGGGACAAAGACTACATCCTGATAGGTGAATCTCACGACAACCCCTGCGATCACAGGGTCCAGGCCAGGATAATAGATCTGCTCGGACAGGCCGGTGTGGACACGGTAATTGCACTGGAAATGGTCAATGTGACCAAACAGAATGTTCTTGATGAATTCAATCAAGGCTTGATCAATCTGGAGGAACTGCCGGAAAAGCTTGAGTGGGAGCAAAACTGGGGACATGATTTCGAGCTTTACCGGCCGATTTTCAAAAAGGCCGTTGAACACAAAATACCTGTCATGGCCTTAAACGCCCCTCAGGCAGTTGTCAGGAAGATAAGCCACTACGGCCTCGAGGGCCTGGACAACGAAGACTGGCAGTACCTTCCGGATGAGATCATTCCCCCCAGGCAGGAACAGCTTGAATATCTGAAAATGCAGTTTGAAGTGCATGAGCAGTTCATCCCTGAGGACAGGGCTGATTTTGAGCACTTCATCCAGGCCCAATCCGCCTGGGACACCCAGATGGCTGCAATGGCCCTGCACTGGCGGGAGAAGACTTCCAGCAAGTTAGTCATCCTGGCCGGACTCGATCACGTGCGTCTGGGCTGGGGCATTGAGCATCGGCTGAATATCATCAGCCCGGATGAGGATATAGCCCGGATTGTTCCTGTACGCGATCCCGCGGATATAAACAAAAACGATCCCTTTTACTTTTTTTGCCCCTCGGCTGCTAGGGAAAGAGTGCGCTTTGGTCTGCTGTTCACAACAGATAATGATCAGATAGTCCTGAGAGGTGTTATACCCGGCAGTTCAGCCGACCGGGCAGGACTCAGATCGGGAGACAGGATAGTAAGCGCAGGCGGTATGGAAGCGACCCAGGCTGAAGATTTGCACCGGGCGGCAAAAAGAGCTGTCCAGGAAGAAACCGGGCTGAAGCTGGAAGTGATCAGGGACGAAGAGAGCAAATCATTTGAACTGGCACTGCCCGGGGATGAATAGCATTGCCTGAGCTGCCTGAAGTGGAGACAATTGCCTCGGGTCTGGTTCCGCTTGTTTGCGGCAGAAGGATCCAGGAAGTTCGTCTGATAAGTTCCCATATGATTATCGGAGACGAGCTTTTTTTCAGACAAAGACTCAAATCAAGGATTATTCGAAATGTCCGGCGCAGGGCTAAACTGCTGATTATGGATATGGATGATCCGGTTCATCTCGTATTTCATCTGAAGATGACCGGAAAGGTCTGGGTCCCCGGCGAAAGAGCCGATCCAAATAAGCATACCCATATGATTCTGGCTCTGAAAGGAGGACAGGACATTTTTTTCGAGGACCAGCGCAAGTTCGGGTATGTGGCGGCCATGACACCAGAGGAGCTTGGCTGCTGGAGTTTCTATGCGGGTCTTGGGCCTGAACCCCTGCAGCTCGAGGTAGAAGACTTCGTAAATATCTTCCGGCACAGAAAGGCCAGGATCAAGTCTCTTCTTCTGGATCAACGGGTAATAGCCGGCATAGGCAATATCTACGCTGATGAGGCTCTTTACCTGGCCGGAATACATCCATGTGCCGCCCCAAGCGAAATCCCTCCGGACAAACTGGCTGGACTGCACCATTGCCTGCGAGAAGTTCTGCTGGCGGCCATAAAAGCAGGCGGCAGCTCATTTCGAAATTATCGCAATGCTCTGGGTTCAGCGGGCAATTTTCAGGAAAGTTTTCTGGTCTACGGCAAAAAAGACCATTCCTGCCAAAAGTGCGGTTCCGTAATAGAGACAGTCAAAGTCTCAGGGCGGACTTCCTGCTTCTGCCCCCACTGCCAGGCAGGAGCGAACAGGGCTCAAATGATCTCTTGTTCCCGGCTTACCCGGGATTAAGTCCGAGATCCCTGATGAGCTTAAGGTCGGCACGCGCGTCGCGGCCTTCGCGGGTCAAATAGTTGCCGGTCATTACTCCGCTGGCCCCGGCCATGAAAATCAAAGGCTGAAGCTCTCCCAGGTTTTCCACCCGTCCGCCGCAAATGATGATTTCCTTATCGGGGAGCATGTACCGCAGAAGACAGATGATCTTCAGGCAACGCAAAGGGCTGATCCTGGTCATTTTTTCCAGGGGAGTGCCGGGAATGGTCACCAGAAAATTGACAGGAACCGCGTCCACCTCCAGTTCGCGAAGGGTTAAGGCCAGTTCCATAACTTGCGCGTCGCTTTCTCCAAGCCCGAATACCGCACCGCTGCAGACTGAAAGATCGGCCTGCCTGGCCAGCCTGACGGTATGTACCCGTTCAGAAAATTCATGCGTGGTGCAGATCCGGGAGAAAAAGCCCGGAGCGGTTTCCAGATTGTGGTGGTATCTGTTCAGGCCGGATTTTTTGAGTGTTAGCAATTGTTCGGCACTGAGCACTCCCAGAGAAGCACAGGTGTAAATGCCTTCTGCAGCCATATCTGAAACAGCCAGGGCGACTTTGTGCAGCTCATTGGGACCTAAACCCCTGCCCGAGGTGACCAGTGAAAATCTTCCCACACCCTGCGATACTGTTTTTCTGCCTGTTTCTGCCAGTTGAACAGGGCTTTTTAAAGGATAATATTGCGCTTTAGCCCGATAATGAACCGACTGGGCGCAAAAGGCGCAGTCTTCCGGGCATCTGCCGGATTTGGCATTGGCAATAGAACACACGCTTATGTTCGAACCGAAAAAAGTCCTGCGCAAAAGCTGTGCTCCGGGCATGAGTCTGTCAGTCTCTTCATAGGGCAGCTCAAGCAATAGTTTTTGTTCTGACGGCGTGAGGCGGTGACCGTCAGCTACAGCCCAGGCAAGGTCAAAAAGCTTAAAGTCAATCATCCGAAATACCTGAGAAAGATTTCCATAAGCACGCCTGGGGACAATGAGTCTAAAGCTTTTATCTGGGCCAGGACCGGGACTTTAGCGAAATGCTCAATGGCCTGAACATGATCGCTGTTTACCCCGAAATTTAAGATCACTCCCAGTACGGGCACTTCTGCCTGCCTGAGAACACTTACGGTCATCAGCGTATGGTTGATCACCCCCAGCCTGTTTGGAGCCACAACCAGAACCGGCAGAGACATTTTTTTCACCCAGTCGAGGATGAGCATTTCCCGGTTCAAGGGGACCATTATCCCTCCTGCGCCCTCAATGACCAGCCGGCCGGAGAATTGTGGAATCGCCAGTTTTTCCGGATTGATGTACAGACCTTCACGTTCCGCAGCCAGGTGGGGGGAAAGCGGCTGGGGAAGCACGTATGCTTCGGGGAGAATCCGGGCGGGATCCAGGCCGGACAATTTTTGAACCTGAGAACTGTCAAGCCCCTGCTGGGATCCGCTTTGTACAGGTTTCCAATAGCCGGCGTTCAAGCCCGCGGCCAGCAGAGCGCTGACCACGGTCTTGCCCACGCCGGTATCAGTGCCGGTTATGAAAAAACGTTGAGGGAAGTTCAAACCGTGTGGAAATCCTTAGTCGCTGACCACCAGCTTCTGTCCGGGATGTATCAGGTCGCCGGGACCCAGCCCGTTGAGTTCTCTGAGGCGGTCCACGGAGATGCCGTATTTCATGCCCAGGCTGAACAGGGTATCGCCTCTTTGGACTTCATGGTGATCTCCTGCGTCCCCTCCGGTTCTCTGAGGTTGAGGAGCTGCGGGGCTTTCTCTAGGGGCCTGCGCTGCAGGCCTGCCTTCCATAGCGGCCAGCTTCTGGCGCATGTCGTCGATATTTTCGCGCTGCATTTCCAGCTGGCGCTCAAGGTTCTGGGAAGAATCCCAGAAATCAGCGAAAGCCTTCTGTCTTTGTTCATCCCACTCTTCAATTTTCAGGAGGCGCTGTTCCAGATTCTGCACCTGAGCGGAAATTGCCTGAAGGTTTTGTTCAGGTTTTTCTTCTCCGCCCCCTCTGGTAAACACGACCACAAGCAGAATCAGCAGCACTACTCCGGCTCCGGCTGCGATATAGGGGTAGAGATGCTCGGGTGGCCGGCCCATGCGGCTGGCAAGATCACCAAGGCCGCTGAATCCGCCAATGTTGAACTGCCTGTTCTTTCGTTTCTGAGAGTGCTGGGGCTCGTCACCCTCAATTTCGTCCAATTTGCTGATCCAGCTTTTCTTTTCCACGGTTTAGCCTCGTTTAGGGTTTAAAATTGTTGGGTTTAGTGCCTTGCAATAATTAATCAAAAAATAACTCTGATAGCCTTTAATAGTCAAGGACTAAACATTCCTCAGGGTAAAAAAATAAGCTGCAGGGTATGAAAAGCTCTTCCTGGAAGCGATTTGTCCGGGAAAAGTAATAAGGCAGGATCAGGAGAAACTTTTTATCTCCCGGGCTGCCTTGACCATGGCCGAGGTCAGCCTGCTCAGGTCTTCGGGCTGGATAACATATGGCGGCATAATGTATATAAGGTTAAGAAAGGGTCTGACCCAGACGCCTTCCCGGACGAACATCCTCTGCAGACCGGCCACGGGAACCCTGGACTCCATTTCCAGCACTCCGATGGCTCCTAGAGTCCTTACCCGGCGTACATCAGGCAAATCACCGGCTGGGGCCAGTTCAGCACGCAGCTGTTCCTGAATCTTTAAAACTCTGCTTTTCCAGTCTGAATCTTTGAGGAGTTTGATGCTGGCCAGGGCCACGCTGCAGGCCAGAGGGTTGGCCATAAATGTCGGGCCATGCATGAATACTCCGGGATTGCCCCTGCAGATGGTTTCAGCCACCTCAAAAGTACACAGTGTTGCAGCCTGGCTTATGTATCCGCCGGTCAGGGCCTTGCCCAGACAAAGGATATCCGGAGAGATTGCTGCATGTTCACAGGCGAACATTTTTCCGGTTCGCCCGAAGCCGGTGGCTATCTCATCGGCTATGAGCAAAATATCATACCTGGTGCAGAGACGGCGCAGGCCTGCCAGATACTGTGGAGAATAAATGCGCATTCCTCCAGCTCCCTGGACGACCGGTTCCAGGATAAGCGCAGCCAGTTCCCGGCTGTGAGCAGAGATCAACTCTTCAATCTCATGGAAGCATTCGGGCTTGCATTCATGCTCAAAAGCACATTGCGGTGCTGAGGCAAACAGGTTTTGGGGCAGAAAACCTGAAAAAAGGCTGTGCATACCGGTTTCTGGATCGCATACGGACATTGCTCCGAAAGTGTCGCCGTGGTAGCCGCGCTTCAAGCTCAAAAATCTGTTTTTTGAAGGCTTGCCCCGGGCCTGCTGGTACTGCAGAGCCATTTTCAAGGCCACTTCCACGGCCACAGAACCGGAATCGCTGAAAAAGATCTTATCCAGGCCCGCAGGGGTCAGCTGGATGAGCAGCCTGGCCAGCTTTACAGCAGGCTCATGGGTAAAGCCTCCGAACATGACATGAGCGGCTTTGTTCAACTGCTCAAGCACGGCCCGGTTGAGCACCGGATGATTGTAGCCGTGAATCACGGCCCACCATGAAGACATGCCGTCGATAAGCTCCCGTCCGTCAGCCAGTCTGATGCGCACCCCTGATGCTGATTCCACCGGATAAACAGGCAAAGGGTCTATAAGGGAAGTATAGGGATGCCATATGTTTTCGCGGTCAAAAGCCAGTTGAT
>SLDX01000050.1 GCA_007125075.1 Desulfonatronospira sp. | reverse complement strand
CCTGGACGGACAGGAGGTGTCCCTGTCCGATTACCGGGGAGAAAAAAACGTGATGATTTCCTTTATCCCTGCCGCCTGGACCCCGGTCTGCTCGGATCAGTGGCCCGGATACAACATGGCCGGATTCTTATTTGACGAACACGATACTGTAGTTCTGGGCATAAGTACGGACAATGTCCCCTCGCTTTATGCCTGGGTCACGGCCATGGGCGGTCTCTGGTTTCCGGTTCTTTCCGACTTCTGGCCGCATGGTGAAGTGGCTGAGCGGTTCGGGGTCCTGCGCACCGACGGCACTGCCGAGCGGGCGATCATAATGGTGGACAAGGAAGGAATCATCAGATTCGTCCATGTCGAAGACATCAACATACGTCCTCCGCTGGAGATGCTTGTGGACGCCATGGAAGAGCTTAAATAAGAAATCTTCAGCCGAACACAAACTTACTTGAGGTGATCTGAGAAAAAGTGGAAAACAGTTCCTTTAAACCCGGCTTGCTGATCCCGCCGGTAAACAATGGATCAAAAAAAGGGCGCGAAAAATCGCGCCCTTACATATTGTACAGTCTGAAACGCTTATTTCGTTTCTGGTATCTGAAACTGTTAAGACTTAGAGAAAGCCCGCATTCAATAGCCATGGGTCTGTCAGTGGGAGTATTCGTGGGCTGCCTGCCCATCATTCCCCTGCAGACGCTGACCGCCCTGATCCTGGCTTTCATCATCAGGTGCAGCAAGATTGCAGCCGCAGCAGGTACCTGGGTGACAAATCCTCTATATGCCCCTTTCGTCTACTATGGGATGTACCTGCTCGGGCGAGCCATTATCCCGGTGGGCAAAAAAGAGTTCGAACCAGAAGAACTGACACTGATGAACATTATCAACCTGGGCTGGGATTTCTTTCTGCTCATGTTTTTGGGAGGATTGCTGATCGGCCTGGTTCTGGCTATTGCTACTTATTTCATCTCTGTGTATCTGATCAGCCTTTACCACCGGAAAAGAGAGCTGCGAATGAAGATCAGAAAACGGATCAGGTTATGATGTCTACTGGAGCCAAGAAAAGCCTTGGACAAAATTTTCTGATCGATCAGAACATCGCCCGCAAGATCGTTGCTTCACTTGATCTTGGGCCGTTTGATCTGGCGCTGGAAATAGGTCCGGGCAGAGGGGTTTTGACCAGGCTCATGGACAGGGATGCAGGGCGGGTGCTGGCCCTGGAAAAAGATGCTTCCCTGGCTTTTGCGCTGGAGAAAAATTCCAAAATTCTAATGGTCAATATGGATGCCCTGCACCTGGACTGGCGAAGGCTGGACAGAAGACCGGGCATCAAGATTGCCGGCAACCTGCCTTACAACATTGCCCAGGTTCTATTATGGGATCTGGTGAGTCAAACCCGTAAATTCGGCAAGGCGGTGTTTATGCTTCAAAAAGAAGTGGCCCAAAGGATCACATCTGCGCCTGGATGTAAGGAGTATGGAGCGCTTTCCGTGTGGATCCAGTCTCATGTCCGGGTCAAGCTTCTTTTCAGTGTGCCTCCCTGGGTATTCAGACCGCGCCCCAGGGTGCATTCCAGTGTCATAGGGCTTACTCCGTTACCTGAAGAAAAATTTTTTTTTGATTCGGATAAGTTGTCCCAGGTGCTCAAGATCATGTTTCAAAACCGGCGCAAACAACTGGGCAGAATTTTGAAAACTTACTGGAATAACAGGAAAAACAAGATACTTGCTCTTTCCTCCCTGGACGCAGCAAGACGACCTGAACAGTTGTCCCCGCAGGAATTTCATCTGCTTTCCCGGTGTATTTTTAATGATTGAAGCAAATTTTGGCTTGACTTATGTTTATTTTTCTTGTTTGTCCTTTTTAGATCGTTCGGATTCAGGAAGAAACAGGCTTTAACGACTCTCTTCATGATTTCCAGGTGGACAGCAAGTCAGCCTTGAAATGACAAATATTTTTTCGGGCTCAGAATTTGTCCTGTGGTTTATTTATTTTTTTGGTCAAACTTTTGAAGGAGGAAGCAACTGATGACGAAAGCCGACTTGGTATCCAAAATTGCGGAAAAGGCCAGCCTGACCAAAGCTGATTCTGAAAAGGCGCTGAATGCTTTTTTGGATTCTGTTCAGGACACCCTTGTCAAGGAAGGCAAACTTACCTTGACCGGTTTCGGGACTTTTGCTGTTGAAGAAAGAAAGGCCCGTAACGGCAGAAACCCCCGCACCGGCGAAGAAATCAAGATTCCCGCCAGCAAAGTGGTCAAATTCAGACCGGGAAAGATTCTTAAAGAATCAGTCAAATAGGATGGCGTAAGATCGCATTGATCCCGGCAAGGCTTGACCTGCCCAATTTACCATCCAGGTTCTTTTTCAGGACATACCCTGGTGGATGGCCCCATTGATTTTTTACTTAGTGCTTGCTTGTTGATTCAACTGTGACCGCATAATTAGCTTCCTGTTTGAAGGGTGCTTAAATTTTGATTCTTGCGGTTTTGCAGCGCAGTTGAGCGTATTTAAGAGAGGGCAAAAATGAGCCCTCTCTTTTTCTTGCCAAAATGTTTGTTTATGGTTATATTAAATGTTTATGATTATTGAGCTTTAGCCTGGAAGTATTTTCCGGGCTTTTGGCGCAAGTCAGTTTTAAGGAGGTGGTAGTTAGTGCCGGGAGTTATCTTGGGAGAAAATGATAACTTTGACTATGCTCTGCGCAAATTTAAAAAGCAGGTCGAAAAATCAGGCATTCTTTCCGAATTGAAGAAAAGGCAGCATTATGAAAAGCCGAGCATTCAGAAAAAAAAGAAGGAAGCTGCAGCAAAAAAGCGCCTGATGAAAAAAATGCGTAAGATGCAGATGTCTTGATTACCATGGCAATGCCGCCTTAAAGATCCTTTTAACTGACCTCCCGGTAATAATTTTGCGGGGAGGTCTACTTATACGTTTATGGAATCCAGAACGATCAAACTGCTGGAATTTCCTAAAATTCTCAAATATTTAAGTCAGGAAGCAGTCTCAATTCCCGGAAGGGATGCCTGTCTTCAAATCCGTCCACTGATCAGATCAGCTGAACTGCAAAGTGAACAAAGACTTCTGCAGCAAGCCTGCAAAATCCTTAAAGAACACTCTCTGAAGCCTGACACTTTTCCGGAACTTGAGCAGGTACTTGCTCTAATTCAAAGAGAGGAGGCCGTCCTCGATAACGAAGGTCTCTGGTTTTTGCACAGTTTTCTGGATTCCGCCGCCAGGTTTTTGTCTGAACTTGAAAAACTGGATGCTTCAGCTTTTTCAGCAATAAGGGAAGCCCTGGATATCAAACAATGGCCGGAAATGCTTTGGACGGGCCTTAATCGTTGTCTTGGACCTGCAGGAGATATAAAAGATCAGAGTTCTCCGGAACTGATGGCTGTGCGCGGGGATATCCGCTCTTTGCGCGAACAGTGTTCCAAAAAAATCAATGAATCTCTAAGCCAGGTTAATGTTTCCCATTATCTGCAGGATGAGTATCTGACCATTTCCTCTGATCGTTATGTTCTGGCTTTGAAAAGCAATTTCAAGGGCAAATTGCAGGGCATCATCCATGACTATTCTCAAAGCGGAGAGACCTGCTATTTCGAGCCTTTGTTCCTGGTCGATCTGAACAACCGCCTTCAGGGTCTGTACCGTGTTCAAAAAGAGGAGGAAAAAAAGGTTCGGGCCTATCTGACCGGTCTGGCCCGCAGACATCAAGAGGAAGTCCGATCTGTCTACGCCTGGCTGGTGAGCATGGATGTAATCTGGGCCAAGGCCAGACTGGCGGAAATTATGTCCGGTACTGTTCTGCCCATTACTGGAGACAGCCTGGAATTGAAAAATGTGCGACACCCCCTTCTGGTTCTGGGAGGACATCGTGCGGTGCCGGTGGATATAAGCCTCAATCCCGGTCATCAGGCATTGGTAATATCCGGTGGCAATGCCGGGGGCAAAACTGTCAGCCTGAAAAGTCTGGGGCTTACAGCACTGATGGCTCTTTGCGCCTTGCCCGTCCCTGTTGATGAGGGCAGCAGCATTCCATTCTGGGATAAGATCTTTGTGTCCATGGTTTCCGAACAGAGCGTGGAAGAAAGTCTTAGCACCTTCACCGCTCAGATTGAACATTTCAGCCGTTTCTGGCCGCAAGTGGACAGAAGCACTCTGGTCATTCTGGATGAGTTCGGCGTGGGGACCGATCCTTCTCAGGGAGCAGCCCTTGCTCAGGCAGTTGTTGATTCCCTGCTGGACAAAAAGGCCTGGATCGCAACAGCTACTCATTTTCCCTCTCTTAAGGCCTATGCTCTGTCCAGAGAGGATGTTCGAGCCGCTTCCGTCCTTTTCGATCCTGAGACAAAAAAGCCTCTGTATAAACTGGCCTATGATCAGGTCGGCGCCAGTCAAGCGCTTAAGGTAGCGCGGGAGCAGGGACTTCCTGGGGAAATCATAGACCGGGCTCAGGATTATCTTCTTCTGGAAGATGAAAAGCAAAGCCGCCTTTTCGACCGCCTGAACGACCTTGCAGCTCAAAGAGAAGATGAGCTGAGTGGTTTGCGGAAAGAAAGAGCAAGACTGGAAACTCAATTGGAAAAAGAGAGGGAAAAGTTTGTCCGGGAACAGTCTAAACTGCTTGTCGAGCTGAAAAGGCAGTCTCAGGAAATCGTCAGACAGTGGCAAAAAGAGAAGATCGGACGCAAACATGCTTTAAAAAAGCTGTCTCAATTGCGGCGTCAAGCTGAAAGTCTCGCAGGAATTTCAGCCGTTCAGGAAGGGCGGAAGGATCTTTGTTTTTATGATATTCTGCCGGACAAGAGATATTTTTATTCTGACTGGAATAAAACAGGTATTGTCCGGGACAAGGATCATAGAAAAAAACAGGTCAAGATCGATTTTGGAGGCATCTCCATCTGGATTGACCCGCAAAAACTGGAGAGGCCCCCGGGCAATGCCGGTTCAATAACTTTTTCCGGGCACACATCTTCCATGGCTGGTGGACAAATAAAGCCGTACAGTTTGGACTTAAGAGGCAAGTACACTGAAGACGCCCTGCTGGAACTGGACAAATTCCTGGATCAGTCAGTGGTTACCGGAAAAAAGACAGTGGAAATCATTCACGGCAAGGGTACGGGACTGCTTAAGAAGGCTGTTCGCGAGCATCTGCAGCAAAGCCTGCAGGTGAAGGATTATTCTTCCGGCTCTGAGGAAGGCGGCGATGATGGAATGACCACTGTGGAGCTCGTATAGAAGAGAAGGATAATTCGTAAAGCATATTTTTTGCCTGTAATTTGTGCTTTTGTTCACTAACACCAGGGAGCACAATGTCTTTTTTCGAGACTTTTGACTTGGCAGAAATTAAATCCAGGCTGAATCTGGAGGAGATTGTCGGCCGTTATGTCACCTTGAAGCCTGTGGGTGACCGGCTAATGGCTCCCTGTCCTTTCCACCAGGAGACCAAGGCATCTTTTTCCATAACCCCTG
>SLDX01000026.1 GCA_007125075.1 Desulfonatronospira sp. | reverse complement strand
CGCTGATTTCAATTCTGATCATAGTGGCTGCTTTTTACTATCTGAACAGCATGCTGCGGGGAGAACAGTTCACGCTTACCGGCAGGGTCAAGTCACACCTGGCTCTTCTCGGAGCAGCGGTCCTGGTTCTCGTGGCAGCAGGGCACTGGCTTGGACGCTATGAGCTGCTGGGCTCTCCGCTGGGCGCTGTTTACGGGGTGGGCTATACTGATGATAATGTACTTCGTCCAGGGCTGGCCATCATGACAGTGGTTGCCCTTGTCAGCGCAGGCATGCTTGCAGCCTCGGCCTTCTTCAAGGGCAAGAAACTGATCGTGGCTTCACTTGGTTTGTGGTTCGGCATGAATTTTATACTCATTTATCTGGCTCCCGGTCTGGTTCAGAGATTCATGGTCGAGCCAAGCGAACTGGCCAGGGAAAGGGGCTACCTGGAGCATAACATTCAGTTCACCCGCCAGGCCTTCGGCCTCGATGAGATCGACTCTCAGAGACATCCGGCCAGAGGAGCGCTGGACAGGGAAACCCTCGAAGCCAACACCGGTACAGTGCGAAACGTCAGGCTCTGGGATGAAATTCCGCTTCTGCAGAGCTACAATCAGATCCAGTTTTTCCGGCTTTACTACGATTTTCTGCAGGTTCATACGGACAGGTACATGGTTGATGATGAATTGAGGCAGGTAATGCTGGCCACACGCGAACTTTCCGCGGAAAAGCTGCCTTCCGAAGCTCAGCGCTGGGTCAACAGGCGCCTGCAGTTCACTCACGGATACGGTGTGGCCATGTCTCCGGTTACTGAAGTGGCTGCCGGAGGCCGCCCCAGTTTCTTTGTCCAGGATGTTCCGCCGGCGGGCAATATTTCTCTTGAGCGTCCGGAAGTATATTACGGTTTGAAGAGTCTGAATTATCTTATTGTACGCAGCAGAATGCAGGAATTCAACTATCCGGGTCCGGAAGGTCCTGTTTATACTCACTACGAAGGGGATGGCGGAGTCAGGCTGGATTCTTTCTTCCGCCGGCTCATGTATGCCTGGAGCTTCAGGGATATAAACATTCTCATATCCAATGAAATCACCAGGGAAAGCATGATCCAGTACCGGCGGACCATACAGGAGCGTTTTTCCACTTTGACCCCGTTTCTCATGCGCGATCGCGAAACCTACAGCGTGGTGGCCGATGGCCGGTTGTTCTGGATTCAGGACGCCTACACCACCAGCAACAAATACCCGTATTCATCGCCCTGGGAAAACAGATTCAGCTACATCCGCAACAGCGTTAAGACAGTGGTTGATGCCTACCATGGCAACATGGACTATTATATATCCGATCCGGATGATCCACTGATTCGCACCTACTCTTCAATGTTTCCTGACCTGTTTAAACCCATGGAGGAGATGCCGGATTATCTGTGCAGCCATGTGCGTTATCCCCTGGATCAGTTCACCGTGCAGAGCCAGATGCTTCTGCAGTACCATATGCAGGATCCGGTGGTGTTTTACAACCAGGAAGACCGCTGGTCCGTGCCGGTACAATCGTCTTTCGGGCGCACTGAAATGCTCAGGCCCTACTATATAGTGGCCAGACTGCCGGGAGAGGAAAGAGAGGAGTTTTTGCTTATTCAGCCCTTCACCCCGGCGGACAGACACAATCTGGTGGGCTGGCTGGCGGCTAGAAGCGATGGAGAAAACTACGGCCAGCTCATTCAGTACAACTTCCCTTCGGGCCGGCATGTGGACGGACCCACCCAGGTGGGAGCGCGCATTGACAATGACGCGGTCATATCCGAGCAGTTCACTTTGTGGGGCCAGGTGGGATCTGAGGTAATGCGGGGCATCCTTTTGGTCATTCCTGTCGGGGATGCACTATTATATGCCGAGCCGATCTTTCTTAAGCCGGATGCCCTTGACTTTCCCGAGCTGCGGCGGATTATCCTTGCTGACTCCAGGCAGGTGGTCATGCATCAGACTCTGGATGATTCCATAGACGCTCTGGTCGGTGTGTTGCCACCGGTAGCACCGGTTGCGGAAACCGATGAAGAGCTGTTTGATACTGAAGACAGAATGTTGCCTGATCTCCGCCAGGGCCTGCTGGATGCAGTGGACAGGCTGCAGGAGGTTCTGGACGGTTTACGCGACCTGGCCAGGTAATGCTTTGCAGGTAAATAATCAACCGAACAGATAATATCGCCGGATATAAAAAAAGAAAAAGATCCGGTTGACCTCAAAGGTTCGACCGGATCTTTTTTTATTTGTTGCCACGCGTTCTGCCACGCTTCTTAGCGTGGTTAGCGTGGTTATTACTTAAATCACCCGGGTAAAGATCCAGGTTCCGGCCACAAAGGTCCCCAGCACGCTGCCCTGGTTGGCCAGGACCACTACCAGGAGAATGCGGCAGACCGGATTGAGCCAGAAGGCTTTTATGGAAGTCAAAGCCTGGGGCAGATTCTCCAGATCGGCCACGAGAGGTTTTTTGATCCAGGCCTGGACTAGACCGGCTATCCAGCCCGCAGCCATGGTCGGATTCAAGCTGGTCAGAGGCGCGGCCACAAAAGCGGTGGCGATGGTCAAAGGGTGGGCCAGGGCCAGGCTTACTGCCAGGGCCGAGAAAAATCCGTTGACCAGTATCCAGATGTAGATGGACTGCACCGAATGCTCAGCTCCCTGAGTGACAAAGCCCAATACCAGCAGTCCGATGATTATAAGTGGAACCCCCCATTTAATGATCGAGGGCCACACAGGTTTGGGAGGTATGGTGAGCAGGGGTTCAGGATCTATTTTTTTATCCAGGTGTTTTTTGATTCCCGGAATATGCCCGGCACCGATTACCGCAAGAATTTTCCGGCCTGGGCTTTCAGCTATTTTATGAGCCAGATACTGATCACGTTCATCTATCAAAGTCTTTTTGATCTGTGGAAAGGACTTGGAGAATTCCTCCATGACCATCTGCAGCTGGTCCTTGTTTTTCAACCTCTCAATATCTTCCTGCTTGATGTCTCCCGGAAAGGCCAGCCCCACCAGAAGCTGCATAAGCAGCTTGAGCTTGCCCCAGAATGAAAGGGAGGACCATATCCGCTTTAATGTAATATTCACATCCCGGTCAGCCAGAACAAGAGCAGCTCCGCTCTTTTCAGCCTGCTTGATTCCTTCTATCATTTCTGCCCCGGGCTTGACGCCCAGCTTCTTACCGATCTTGCGGTAAATGGAACTGAGGACCAGTTGGGCCAGAAGAAACAAGGCCTTGTTTTCCTTGATGACCTGGTAGATATCTGTATTCTTCCAGGCATCAGGATGCATCAGGGTCTGATATCTTGTTGCGCAAAGCTCCACACAGATAGTGTCAGGTTTTATTTCCCGCGCTGCGACACGAACCTCTTCAACGCTTTTTTCAGAGACATGAGCAGTGCCCAGCAGATAAATCTCCTTATCTCCAAGCTGAACCCGGTGCAGGCTGTCCATGTTTTCCAGGTTGGACGCGTTATTTTGTGTCGTAGTGTAATTTTCTTTCTCAAGCATTGATTTTCCTGATATTGCCGGATAAGCGTTTTTTCAGTAATTTTGTTCACGAGGTATGGACATAAGACGGACTTTCCAGAGCAAGAAGGTCTAAGCCGCTGCAATCGCGATATTGATGTAATTTATCATTTTCCCGCCCAACATTTAATCATAAGCTTATCCAGACGAGGATGCAAGTGACCAGAATACGGATTCTGCAAGGCGAAAACAGAAGTGAGCCTGACTTCAACCCGCATAAGAGCCTGGTTCAGAATCTCTTTGAGCGCGAGTTTTTCAGACAAACCGCAATATGCTCCGGTCTTGGACTTTGCGGAGAATGCCGGGTGCGTTTTTTCCGGATTGTCCCCAAACCCGGAGACAAGGACCGGGAGTTTTTTTCCGAACAGGAGCTGGAACAGGGCTGGCGCCTGGCCTGTTCCCATTTTCCGGAAGCTGGAGCAGCTCTTGAAATTCCTGTTGAAGTCAGCTCCGAACATTTTGCCTGGGCCTCTGAAGCAGAAGTGTCCGCACTTGGTGTAGATATCGGAACGACCACTTTGAAATGGGGGTTTCTCCATGCTGATGAAAAACTAAGCCTGGGCACCTGTCTTAATCCGCAGATGGGAGCCGGCAGTGAAATCATGTCCAGACTGGCCTATGCCTCCAGGGAAAGTGCCCATTTCAGTCTTCTGCAGGAGCTTATGATCAAAAAAATCAAAAGCATTCTGCTTTCAGTGCATGAAAAAGAAATTCCGGTGGTTACAGCCGGAAACCCAGCCATGATTCATATTCTGCTTGGAAAAGACATTACCGGATTATTGCGTCACCCATACCGTCTGGAGGTAACTGGTGGCAAGTACTATACCTTGTCAGGTCTTGACCGGCAAATATTTATCCCTCCGCTTCTCTCCCCGTTTGTCGGAGCGGATATCAGCAGCGGACTGGGTTATCTTGTCCATGGTCAAAAACCGCGGTTTCCTTTTTTGTTCTGCGATCTGGGCACTAACGGAGAGATAGTGCTGGGCATTAACAAAGATGAATTCTACAGCACAAGCGTGGCGCTAGGTCCTGCACTGGAGGGGGTAGGCCTTAGGTTCGGCAGCCCCTTTGGTCCGAAAGTAGCCTCCGGCTTTGTTCTCACCCCCAAGGGGATAGAGCCGAAGCAGAAGAACTGGAACAGCCATGTTTCAGGCAGCGGGTATCTTTCTCTGCTCTCGGCTCTGTCAAGACTGGGAATTATGGACGCAACCGGCAGATTTGCCGTTTCCCGGACTCCATTGTCCAGAACCGTGGATCTGCGCGGCAATAAAGTGTTCATCAGGGACAGGTTTTATCTAAGCGGCAGAGACGTGGAAGAAATCCTTAAGGTCAAGGCGGCTTTTACTCTGGGCATAAAGCTACTGCTTCAAAAGACTTCCATGTCCGCGGACCGGCTGGCCGGGATATATCTGGCCGGAGCACTTGGAGAGCATGTCGAACTTGAAGATCTTGACCAGTTGGGCTTTCTTCCCAAAGGTTCCATGCATAAGTCAAGAGTGCTCGGGAATACTTCGCTCAAGGGAGCGCTGCTGACGGCCAGAGAGCGCACGGTTCGAAACTGGGTGCAGGCACTTCCTGATAAAGTACACTCTCTGGCTCTTGCCGGCGAGCCGAAGTATCTGAGCACTGAATTTTTCCGGCACATGCGTTTTGAATATGTTTAAGCCCTTATGGCATCAGCCGCGCCCGCGCCCTCTGGAAAACCCTCCTCCGCCGGTCCGCCCCCCTTTCTTAGGTCCCGGTCTTGAGGCTGAAGAGAGATCAAAGGTCTTGCCCTGTTCCTCCATGAGCACAGCCATGTGGCTGAGCCTGACTTTGCCCCTTTCATCAATCTCGATAACCTTGACCTTGATCCTGTCGCCGATATTGGCAACATCGGAGACCTTCTCCACTCGATCAATATCCAGCTGGGAAATATGCACCAGTCCATCCACTCCGGGGAGGATTTCCACTACCGCGCCAAAATCCAGAACCCTGGTCACCTGTCCTTCATAATCCTTGCCCAGTTCCGGCTTCTGGTTATAGAAAAGAATCATCTCTTTGGTTTTCTGTAAAATCTCCTCAGAAGGGGAGAAGATGGAGATTTTGCCGCTTTCTTCAATATCAATGGAAGAACCGGTTTCCGAGGTGATCGCCTTGATGTTTTTTCCGGAAGGACCGATCACGTCCTTTATCTTGCTTGTGTCCACCTGAATGACCGCCATCTTGGGGGCATAGGGCGAGAGCTCCTTTCTAGGCTTGGAAATTATTTCATTCATATGATCCAGGATATGCGTACGCGATTCACGGGCCTGCTCAAGGGCCTGATAGATGATCTCCCCGGAAATTCCGGATATCTTGATATCCATCTGCACCGCGGTGATTCCGTCATATGTGCCGGCCACCTTGAAATCCATGTCTCCCAGATGATCCTCATCGCCTAATATGTCGGACAAAATCAGGTATTCGTCCTGTTCCTTGATCAGACCCATGGCAATTCCCGCCACTGGTTCCTTGATGGGCACGCCTGCATCCATCAGGGCCAGAGTTCCTCCACACACTGTGGCCATGGAGGAGGAGCCGTTGCTGTCCATGATTTCCGAGACCAGACGCAAGGTAAAGGGAAATTCCTCACCGGTCGGCAGTACAGGCTGAATTGCCCGCTCGGCCAGAGCTCCGTGACCGATTTCCCGGCGGGAAGGTCCATGGAGAAACCTGACCTCTCCGACACAGTAGGGAGGAAAGTTGTAATGGAGCATGAAGCTCTTGCTGCTGTCCCCGGTCAGAGTTTCAATACGCTGAATATCCGAAGTGCTGCCCAGTGTGGCGATGCACAAACTTGATGTCTCTCCCCGGGTGAACAGAGCTGAACCATGAGTTCTGGGCAGAATTCCGACCTCAATACTCAAGGGGCGTACAGTCTTAAGATCCCTGCCGTCAACGCGGACTTTTTCATTTTGAATTTTTTCCCGCATCATGCTCTTTTCAAGATCTTCAAAGACTTCCTTATATTTGACCAGCTCGGGAGTATCAGGTCCAAATTTTTCAATCAAGGTTTCTTCCACATTAATATTGACCTGTTTTCTGGCCTCACTGCGCTCCGCCTTGACCGGAATATTAAGGGCCCGGGACAGCTTTTCGGCTGCGAGCTCTCTTACCAGCTGCTCCAGCTCAATATCCTCAACCACTTCCGGGACGCTTATTTTTTCTCTGCCGGACAGGCTGCGCAGTTCATCCTGTCCATTTAGAAAAGGCAAAACTTCCTTTCTGGCCCAGTCGATAGCGTGAGCTATGGTTTTTTCCGGCAGAAAATCGGCCGTTCCCTCGACCATGACCACACCGTCTCTGGTTGCGGCTACGATGATATTGAGATCGCTCTGGTCCAGAAGTTTATCACTGGGATTTAATATAAATTCGTCATCAATATATCCTATGCGGGCTCCGGCCAGTGGCCCGGAAAACGGTATCTTGGAGATGTGCAGGGCAGCCGAGGCTCCGCAAATGGCCAGGATGTCCGGATCGTTATATGGATCTGCCGACAGTACTGTGGCCATGACCTGAACTTCATTCTTGAAATTTTCGGGGAAAAGAGGGCGGATGGAGCGGTCGATAAGCCTTGAAACCAGAGTTTCGCGTTCGCTGGGGCGTCCGATTTCCCTGCGAAAATAGCCTCCGGGTATCCTTCCCGCGGCATAGGACATTTCCTGATAATTGACCACCAGAGGGAAAAAGTCCTGGGGCTGCTGGGTCAGACTGGTTACCGCAGTTACCAGGACCACAGTGTCTCCGCTGCGGACCAGGACTGAACCATGAGCCTGATTGGCCATCTTGCCGGTCTCAAAAGTCATGGTGTAGTCTCCGGCAATGGAGGTGATCTTGGTGCTTTGAAAATCTTTTAGCATATTTTTCTATCCTTAAGGAAAAGGGTTGTCAGGTTATATTAGTGAGCATAAGCCATGGTTTTATATATCCAAGACTTTGGTTTTCGTACGCACGTTTTAAGGGTTTCCGCAGCCTGATCCGGAAGCCCTGAAAGCATGTTCCGGAGTCCGGTACAATTTTTTGCCGGAAAGTATCCGCGCATTATTCATCCGGACTCCGGCCGAGAGTCTACTTTCTGAGGCCCAATCTGGAGATGAGCCCGCGATAGCGGTCAACATCCTTTACTTTCAGATAGTTAAGAAGCTTTCTTCTTTTTCCGACCAGCTTTAGAAGACCCGTGCGGGAATGAAAATCCTTTTTATGGGTTTTGAAGTGCTCAGTCAGGTACTTGATGCGTTCAGTAAGCAGGGCCACCTGGACCTCAGGTGATCCAGTGTCGTTCTCATGTTGTTTAAAGTTCTCAATAATTTCTGCCTTGTCTTTGGGTTCCAGAACCACAGCGGTTTCCTCCTTGATTCGTTAAAATACATTATGCCCACAATCCTCTGATTATGGACCACATCAACCGGCCGTCCCTGAATTTTGCCTCGGCCAGGGCCACGGGAGTCCCATGTTCGGAGAGAAGCAGGACCGGATCGTTTTCCCGCAGAAGATAATCTTCCGGATTATCGGCTTCAACTGGTCGACCATTGCGGATAAACCGTTCCTGGATTTCATTCAGCGTGACCTGGGGCCAGTTGGATAAAGCCTTTGAGATGGGCAACAGGTGTTTTTCCAGGTCGCCGCTTTCCAGTAGCTCCTCCAGATCCACGGCCTGATTCAGGGCAAAGGGATGGCTTTGTTCACGGACAAGCTCTGCAAGTGCCGCTCCGCACCCGAGGCGAATCCCCAGGCTGTGGGCCAGGGACCGGACATAGGTGCCCGCGGAGCAGGTTATCCGGAACATCACCGAAGCGGAGTCAATCAAAATCGTCTCCGTCCGGTAAATATTTATTTTTTTAGTCTTGTGGGGAACCTTTTGTCCAGCTCTAATAATCGCGTGAAAAGGCCTGCCCATGTGTTTTGCCGCTGACACCGGCGGAACAGGCTGTTCGGACAAGTTTTCCCAGGACTTGATTTCCTCCACGATCTGCTGAGCAGATACCTCCGAGCAATCCTTTCTCTGCAGTATTTTTCCCTGCATGTCATAGGTATCGGTGCTGAACCCTAGAAGAATGGTTCCCAGATATGTCTTTGGACCTTCGGTAACGTATGAAGCCAGCTTTGTGGCCTGTCCCACGAGCACCACCAGAATGCCGGTAGCCATGGGGTCCAGAGTTCCGGCATGTCCGACCTTTTTCAATTCAAAGCGCGACTTGATCCGGTTCAGGCATGCAGCTGAAGTAGGGCCCTTCGGCTTGTTAAGAATAATCAAACCGTCAGGATGCCTGGCGCTTTGCCCGGATTTGACCGGCGGCGCACATAAAATCTGGTTCATCATGGCATATTTCATAAATAGGCTTAGAGGCCGTCATGTGCTAAAAGCGCAGGGCATCATCCCAGATGCCTGCGGCAGGAGCTGATGACCCTTTCCCTGGCTTCCTGCATGGAGGCTTCAACTACAGCTCCGGATGCGTTCTTATGACCCCCGCCGTTTAAATCCGCGGCAATCACCCGGACATCGTCATCACCGGCGGATCGCAGACTCAGTTTTATCCGGCCGGGCTCATCCTCACGCATTATGATCGCGGCCCTTACCCCATGCACCTTGAGAAGCATGTTCACCAGGCCTTCGCTGTCTTCTGGCCCTGTTCCGGTTTTTTTAAGCATGTTCCGGGTAATGCACATCAGGCCTACACCGATGTCGTCAATGAATTCGGCTTTTTGCAGGACCAGACCGTGCAGCTGTATCCTTGCCTTGGACCACTGATTGGTGATCAATGGATTCAGTTTTCGAACGTCAAGACCGTTGCGGATCAATGCAGCTGACAGCTCAAGCGCTTCGGGGGTGGTGTTGCCGAAGCTGAAAAAACCGGTATCGGAAACAAGTGCCAGATAAATGCCCTCAGTCATGGGTCCGGTAAGTTTCAAGCCAAGTTCTTCCGCTATCAGGGCAATCATTTCACCTACAGCCGGGTAATCCGGATCAACCCAGTTGATCCTGCCGAAAGAGGTGTTGCCCGGATGATGATCTATATTTATGCACGGCTTCCGGTTCATCAATTTACTGATGTACTTGCCCGGCCGATCCGCATCCCCGCTGTCCAGGACGATAATCCAGTCGAAATCGCCTTCCGGAGGCCGTTTATTAATGATCCCGGGAAGTTCCAGCCAGGTAAATTTTTCAGGCAGTCCGCTTTCATTAAAAAGGGCAAAATCTTTGCCCAGTTTTAAAAGAATGTGTCCCAGGGCAACCATGGAGCCTACGGCATCGCCGTCAGGCTTTACATGAGACGTGATCAGGAAGTTGTCCCCGGACTTCAAGGCATGCACCAGCTCACTCGGGACCGGGGTCATAGACCATATCCTCCAGGTAAGAATCCCATTCAAATCTCAATTGAGGCACGTAACGCATTTTCAAATTATGGCCCAAGGTTGAACGCAGAAAGCCTTTCGCTTTTACCAGAGCCTGTTCCACTTCCGGTGAGGGGCCGTACAGATGTGTGTAGAGGACATGGGCGATGCTCAGATCCTTGTTCATCCGCACTCCGGTAATGGTTAAATGGCTGAGCCGGGGATCCTGGACTTCCTCGACCATGATCCTGCCCAGTTCGCGTTTTATGCTGTCGGCCATTCTTATGGCCCGCCTGGAGGTTGCCGGTTGCATATGTTCTTAAAAAACCTCGATTTTGACATCCTGAATATCATCAGTGGAGTTGGATTCCACCATTTTCAGGGCCTTGTGCAATGTTTTTTCCACCCTGATCTTATCATTGGCCAGAGTAACCATGGCAATTTCCAGATGATCCAGGCTGTTTTCCGAACCAACTTCAGCCACAGCCAGGTTGAATTTATTTTTTATCTTCTGCTTAAGGCTCAGACTGATTTTCCTTTTGCCCTTGAGAGATGTGATGCCATGCAGACGAATGTTTAAATATAAAGTTCCTATAACCATTTTTTCAATCAGCTATAAAACAGGTTTTTCCTCCACTTCCTGGTAAGCATCGATAATGTCGCCAATCTTGATGTCATTAAAGTTTTCCAATCCTACACCGCACTCGTAGCCTTTGGTCACTTCCTTGACATCTTCCTTGAATCTTTTCAGGGAGGAAAGTCTTCCGGTATATATCACCACTCCTTCGCGAAGCAGGCGGACCTTGCCGTTGCGGACAAGTTTTCCGTCCATGACCATGCATCCAGCCACCGTTCCAACTCTGGGTACGCTGAAAGTCTGCAGGACCTGAGCCTGGCCGAGGTATTCCTCTTTGATCACCGGGCTCAGCATTCCTGTCATGGCATCCTTGATATCATTTACCAGATTGTAGATGATATCGTAAAAGCGGATTTCCACATTTTCCCGTTCAGCCAGTTCCTTGACTCTGGACGTAGGTCTGACATTGAAGCCGATCACAATGGCAGATGAAGCCGACGCGAGCATGATGTCAGTCTCGGAAATGGCTCCGGCGCTGGCATGGATGATATTTATTTTAACCAGATCCGTGGACAGTTTGTGCAGGGTTTCAGTGATGGCGCCAAGAGAACCCTGTACGTCGGTCCTGAGAACCAGGTTGAGGTGGCGAACCTCGTCCTCAGCCTTGGAAGCAAGAAAGCTCTCCAGGGTGATTCTGGATTCTTTGGCCAGTTCGCGGTCGCGTTGTCTGATTTGCCTGGTCTCGGCTATACGTTTGGATACTTTTTCATCCTCAACCACAACGAATTCATCCCCTGCTTCCGGGACTCCCTCAAAGCCCTGGATTTCTACTGGGAGCGCAGGACCGGCCTGATCAATCTTTTGTCCCTTGTCATTGAACATAGCCCGGATCTTGCCGTGATAAAGCCCACAGACAAAAGTATCACCTGCTTTCAGGGTGCCTTCCTGCACCAGTACGGTACCAACAGCTCCGCGGCCCTTGTCCAGTCTGGCTTCAATGATGTGTCCAATTGCGGTTTTTGCGGGATTGGCCTTTATGTCCAGAACCTCGGCCTGAAGAAGTACCATTTCCAGGAGTTCGTCAATGCCGGTATTCTGCTTGGCTGAAACATGGGTAAAAATAGTATCTCCACCCCAGTCTTCCGGAACCAGTCCCATTTCGGCCAGTTCCCTCTTGACTCTGTCCGGATCTGCACCTTCCTTGTCAATCTTATTCACGGCCACCACAATGGGAACTCCGGCGGCTTTGGAATGACTGACCGCTTCCCTGGTCTGGTCCATGACTCCGTCGTCGGCTGCGACTACCAGGATGACAATGTCGGTTACCTGGGCGCCGCGGGCGCGCATGGCTGTAAAAGCCTCGTGACCCGGAGTATCCAGAAAGGCAATATCTCCCCTTGGAGTATGCACGTAATACGCACCGATATGCTGGGTTATACCTCCTGCTTCTCCAGAGGCAACCTTTGTCTCCCGGATTGCGTCCAGAAGCGAGGTCTTGCCGTGATCCACATGTCCCATGATGGTAACCACCGGAGGTCTTTGCACTAGATCTTCAGGTTTGTCTTCCCGCTTGGTCTTGATAAAATCTTCTTCAGAAAAGCCGGTTTTTTCCACTTCAAAGCCGTATTCGGCAGCCACTACCGCGGCGGTTTCCAGATCCACGGATTGATTGATGGTGGCTATAACCCCGAGTCCCAGCAGAGTCTTGATCAAATCCTGGGCCTTGACCCCCATTTGTTTGGCCAGCTCGGACAGGCGGATTGCTTCGTCGATGCGGATCTTTTTCTTAACCGTCTTTGTTGGCTGTATCCTGTCAGGTGCTATGTGCTCGATTGGTTTCTTGGGCTTGCCCGGCCTGAACCTGCCACCAGTCTTGTCCGAAACCGGAGAGGTTCTTAGTTTCCTGAACCCGGACTTAGCCTGCTTGCTTTCTTCGATTTCCTTGTAAAAGGTATTGAATTCCACCACCCGCTTATCTTTTTTGTCTTTTTTCTTTTTGCGCTTTTTCTTGGCTTCCTTGCCTTCTTCTGCGGGAGCCTCAGGCACGGTCGTCGCTGGTTTTTTGGGCGGCTTTGGCCTGGTTTCTGGCGCAGCCGGTTCAGCCGGCATCTCTTTGGGCTTGACTTCCGGCTTGGAGATGATCTTTACCTTGGGTTCAGCCGCAGGTGCTTTCCGGGGTTTTGAGGACTTTTTAGCCTCGGGGCGCTTTTTCCTGGGTTCGCGAGCTTCAGATGGTTCTTTTTGCTGCTCATTGGCATCTGCAGGAGGCTGCTTTGGTGCTTCCGGTGCAGGGCCAGCTTTTGAAAGCTCTTCACGGACTGGGAGTTCTGGTTCAGGCTCAGGCTTTGGCTTCTGCCTTCTTCTGAGAATGACTCCGCTCTTGGCTTTAGTCTGGGTCACGTCTCCGGATGAGCCTCTCAAATGCCTGTCGCGCACCAGATCTACCTGTTCATCGGTCAAACCGCTCATGTGGCTTTTGACCGGGATATTCAGCTCCCGTAAAAGCTGAATCAGTTCTTTGTTGGTTATTCCCAGTTCCTGGGACATTTCTCTGACTCGCATTTTCGTGACCATTATCGCTCCCCCTGGTTGCACTTATGCCTCCAGCCCCTGAACCTTGTAATTTTTTCGGAGCATGCCTGATTTCTGCAGGCATAAAAACCTCGACCTGGTCTGGTTTGGCCCGGATCCAAAATCAACTCAATATCCGGGTTTTCCGGACAGGTAAAGCGCAGCAATTCGGCTTTTGGGCTTTTACTGCGACAGATTATGCACGACCGTACTGGAACGTGTCTTATATGGTTTCTGTTCATTATACTTAAAAATATTACTTGGCCTGTTCATCCTGTTTCTGGTCTTCATCATGAGAAAGCAGTTCTTCCTCAGAGCTTTCCATTTTTTTCGGCCCTAAAAAATTTATGGCTGATTTCAGATTGTTCAGGTTTTCCTGGTTAAGATTAAGCTTTTCCATCAACTCTTCATCACTGGCGCGGGACAGGCTTTCCAGGTTGTCGTAGCCGTGCCGGTTAAAGTCGCTAGCTGAGATCTCCGCGGTACTGGCCAGCTGTTCCATGATCTGGTGATGTTCGTGAAGCATGTTGTATTTGCTTTCAGTATAAACATCTATTTTCCAGCCCAGCAGGTTGGAAGCCAGTTTGACGTTCTGGCCTTTCTGACCGATAGCCGGCGTGAGCTGATCGTCAGGCACCACCACTTCCAGAGTCTTTTCATCCTCATCCACTGTGATCCGGCTGATTCTTGCCGGGGAAAGGGCGTTGGCCGCATAAGTGGCGATATCCGGGCTCCAGATAACGATATCTATCCTTTCCCCTTTGAGTTCCTGAACTATATTATGGATCCTTGAGCCTTTTACTCCAACACATGCGCCTACCGGATCCACATCAAGATCCTTGGTCATTACGGCTACTTTGGCCCGTCTTCCCGGATCACGGACCACATTCATGATTTTAATGGTCGCATCGGCAACTTCAGGCACTTCGCGCTTGAACAGACTTACCAGGTATTCGGGATGGGACCTGGAGACTATGATCTGAGGAGTTCGGCTCTCCTTGCGCACATCAATAATGTAAGCCTCTACCCGGTCCCCACGATGGAATCGTTCCTTGGGGATCTGCTCATCCCGGGGCAGCAGGGCTTCGGTGCGTCCCAGGTTGATTATCCATCCTGAGCGGTCCCTGCGCTGGATTATGCCGCTGATGATTTCGCCTATACGTTCCTTGTATTCCTCATAAATTATTTCCTGCTCGGCATCTCGCATCTTCTGCATCAGGACCTGTTTGGCGGACTGCGCAGCAATGCGGCCCATATCCTTGACGTTCAAGGTGAATCCAAGCTCATCATCCAGTTGAACGTTCGGGTCGTGCTTCTGGGCCTCTTCCAGCAGGATCTCATTGTCCGGATCTCCGATCTGATCCACGACCACTTTAAACTGGTAGACCTCGATCTCTCCGGTTTCTTCATTGAAATTGACTTCTATATCCAGATTATGGCCGAATTTTTTATTGACCGAAGAACGGACAGCCTCTTCAAGAGTGTCCACCAGCATGTCCCTGTCGATGCCCTTGTCCTTACTTATCTGGTCAATTATTTTTTTCAGTTCCAGGCTCATGGCCTTCCTCCATTAAAAATGATGTATACACTATTCCGCAAGCTTTAGTCTGCCTATTTCCTCCCAGTCAAAATCCCAGCTGGTCTGAGTATCGGTCTGAACGCTGAATCTGTTTCCATGCACGAAATTCAGGGTGCCGGTAAAATTCCTGCGTCCTTCTCTGGGCTGCTTCAGAGTCACTTTAACCTTGTGCCCGGTGTAGCTCCGCATTTGTTCCGGATGAAAAAATTTCCGGTACAGGCCCGGGGAGGAAACCTCCAGGTTGTATGATCCGGGAATCAGGTCTTCCACATCCAGCACCACGCTCAGTTGATGGCTGAGTTCGGCGCACTGGTCAACGGTGACCCCTCCGGGAGCGTCGACATAGACGCGCAGCATCCCGCGTTTGCCTCCTGTCCCCGGGGCGAATTCCAGGCCCCATAATTCCAGACCCATGATCCGGCAGTTGGTCTCAACCAGTTCGATGATTTTCTGTTTTATTTCCTGGTAGTCCATGATTGATTCCCTATATCAAAAAAAAAGTGGACCATGTGGCCCACCCCATGCAAACGCCCTAAAAGCCAATATAACCTGGAGTGGAGCGGGTGACGGGGGTCGAACCCGCGACACCAAGCTTGGGAAGCTTGTACTCTTCCAACTGAGCTACACCCGCTCGAAACATTGTATTAAATGATTAATATTGGGGCAAATGTCAAGAGGAACCGGATATTTTTCAGGTTCATGGTTCCCGGAGAGGTAATTGCTCTTGCCGGAGAAAGGCTTAATATATAAGGGAAAGAGACGGACAGGACAGGAGGTTAATATGTATACTCTGGTTTTGCTGCGCCACGGTGAAAGTTTGTGGAACAGGGAAAACCTTTTTACCGGCTGGACCGATGTGGACCTCACCCGGAAAGGCGTTGAAGAGGCAGTTATGGCCGGACAGCTTCTTCTTGAGGAAGGATTCAGTTTTGATCTGGCTCACACCTCGGTTTTGAAAAGAGCGATCAGAACCCTGTGGCTGGTTCTGGAGCGCATGGATCTCATGTGGATTCCCGTATTCAGGTCCTGGCGTCTCAATGAGCGGCATTACGGAGCTTTGCAGGGACTGGACAAGGCTGAAACAGCGGCAAAATACGGAGAAGAACAGGTGCTGCAGTGGAGAAGAAGCTACACTACTCAACCCCCAAAGCTGGATTTCGATGATGAGCGCCATCCCCGCTTTGATCTCCGCTATGCGGGCCTTGACCCTCTGGTTCTGCCTGCAGCGGAATGCCTTAAGGACACTGTTGACCGGTTTATACCCTACTGGCACGATCACCTGGCTCCGCAGATCCTGGAGGGGAAGAGGCTGTTAGTGGCGGCCCACGGCAACAGCCTGAGGGCGCTGGTCAAATTTTTGGACGATATTTCAGACGAGGATATCCTTAAGCTGAACATACCTACGGGTATTCCCCTGGTTTACGAGCTGGGTAAGGATTTAAGGCCCCTGAACAGCCGGTATCTTGGCGATCCAGATGAGATTCAAAAGGCAATCTCCGCGACTGCAAAGCCCGAAAAACAGAAATAACAAAGATATGTTGAAGAGAATCCGCAGGTATCTGCGCACTGACGTCTGGCGTCTGGATAAAGAACCGAAATCCAAACCAAGGTCTTTTCTGGTCCATAATCTGCGGGTTTTCCTGGTTGCCTCCCAGGGTTTCGCTCGAAACGACTGCTCAATGAGGGCATCCGCTCTTACTTTTTATACCCTGCTGTCCATTGTTCCGGTCATGGCCCTGGTTTTTGGCATAGCCAAAGGATTTGCTCTGGAAGAAAGGCTTGAACAGCAACTGGAGCAATACCTGGGCCATCATGAAGCTGTACTGGAGGAAGCGATCAGGTTTGCCTATTCCTGGCTTGATGTGACCAGAGGGGATGTTATAGCCGGGGTGAGCTTTCTGTTTCTACTATGGGCGGTACTCAAGGTGATCGACAACATTGAAATTTCCTTCAATGCCGTCTGGGGGGTGGAGGAAGGAAGAGCCTGGCTTAGAAAATTCACCGATTATCTGACTTTTATTATTGTTGCTCCCATACTGTTCGTAATGTCCGGAAGTCTTTCCGTGTTCATAGCCACTGAACTGCACAATTATCTTCCGGAATTCGGTCCGTTTGAACATTTTTCTCGAGTAATGGAGTGGGTGGCCTCTCTTGTGCCCCTGATTTTCATGTGGCTTCTGTTCTCATTCATGTTTCTGGCCATGCCCAACACAAAGGTTAGGATAAGACCCGCGCTTGCGGCAGGGATACTCACCGGAACCATGTTTATTGTCCTGCAGTGGGGGTATGTCCTGTTTCAGCTGGCCATGGTCAGGTATAACGCGGTATACGGCAGTTTTGCAGCTCTGCCCCTGTTTCTCATATGGCTTCAGGCCAGCTGGATGATCGTCCTTATGGGTTCGGAACTTTCCTTTGGATATCAGAATGTGCGCCGTTACGTCCATGCCGCGGAATCCAGAGAGATATCCCTGAGACAAAGGCAGAAAATATCGCTGCTGATCATGCATCTGATTGTCGGGAGGTTTCTGTCCGAAAAGGACAGCCCGGGAGTAGGGGAGATATGTCAAAAGCTTGGACTGCCCGTAATTCTCGCCAACCAAGTGCTCAAGGAGCTTATGGATGCCGGACTGGTGGTCAAGGTCAGCGAGCCGGGCATGGATGAACATGTTTATCATCCGGGAAAAGATGTGCACCGGATGAGCATAGCCTATGTACTTAAGGCCCTGTATCATGCAGGCGGCACAGAAGTTCCAGTGGAGCGCGATCAGAACTGGGAGACGATCAGCTCAGCCCTGGACCGTTTTGAGGAAATGATGGAGAATGCTTCAGAGAATGTTCTGCTCAAGGATATAGGTCAGCGTACCTGAGTAATTTAATTTCAAGCAATTGTGGTCCGGGAAATTCGGCAAACCAGGCCTAAAAACTCATTCCAAGAAAGCGTAAATCAAATCTTGATTATTCCTGCCCGGTGTTTTTTTCCTGTCCGGCCGGTGTCCGGTTAAAGCGGGAAAGCGCTTTTAAATGATTTTGATCAACGCTTTCTACGTCATTCAGACAGTTTACGCCCTGGTTTGCCGAACCCCCCGGACCTTTCGCGCGATGAGCGGGAGTTTAATCAAAAGGGTGGCACCTGCTTTTAACAGATGTTAAGTTTCCGCATTATTCCCGGCCCTTGTATAGAGCCTCACGTTCTGGACGTCCTTCCTCTCTTATGTCCACGCTTAGAGCTTTCACCAGCCCGAAGCAGGCGATAAGCAGAAAAATCATCATCGGCAGGGCCGGAGTCAAAGAAGCGGTACGCAGCGCGGCCAGCCCGCCCGCGACGAGAAGAGTAGCAGCCACCACGCCTTCAGCCACGCACCAGAAAATGCGGTATGCCGGGGGAGGATTCGGGTGGCCTCCGGATGTGACCATCACATCGACCAGAGAGCCGGAGTCGGATGAGG
>SLDX01000100.1 GCA_007125075.1 Desulfonatronospira sp. | reverse complement strand
GGATAACCATGGATACCTGCGGGACCGGCGGGGACGGTCGGCAAAGCTTCAACTGCTCTACCGCGGTGGCTTTATTTCTTGCCGACCAGGGTGTACAGGTGGTCAAGCACGGCAACAGAGCCGTGTCCAGCTCGTGCGGAAGCGCTGATGTCATCGAGGCTTTGGGGATCAGGCTTCTGGATGATCCGGCCCAGGTGGCCTTGGAGCTTAAGTCAAAAAGTTTTGCATTCCTGTTTGCACCGCATTTTCACCCGAGTTTTGCAAATATTGCCCCATTGCGCAAGGAACTGGGTATCAGAAGCATTTTCAATCTTATGGGGCCTCTGCTCAATCCGGCCAGGCCGACTCATCAGATTCTGGGCGTGCCCGACCCGGCTTTCATGCCTCTGATGGCCAAGGTTCTGCTTGCAAACAATGTTCATGCGGCAGCTGTAGTCTACGGAGCACAGGGTTTTGATGAGCTGACTCCCTGCGGGGAAAACATGGTTGTGCTCATCCGGGACGGGAGACAGGAAAAGATGCTCCTGGATCCGGCTCAATACGGATTTGATTCCTGCATTCCTGAAGATCTGGCCTGTGCGGACAAGGCATACGCCCTGGAGAGGCAAAGAGAGGTGCTTGCCGGTCAAGGTCCGCAAGCCATGCAGGACATGGTCGCTTTGAATCTGGGACTGGGACTTCATCTCCTTGACCCGGCCATGGAACTGATCGACTGCATGCATGATGCCAGGGTCATTGTCCGTGAAGGACTCCGGAGACTTGTTCTGACATAACATTAACGCGCATTAAAAAAAATATTTTCAAACCTTGAATCAAGGTAAAAATTAAAGGATGTCATCATGCTCTACAGGTTCATCAAGGCCAAGATCCCGGAAATTCAGTACCTGCGCGAGCGGGAGATTCAGGGGCGAAATACTGGTTTTTTTGCCGGTTCAAGGCCTGACTTTGCTTCGGCTCTGACAATGCCCGGTCCTTCAATAATTGCTGAATATAAAAGAGCTTCACCCTCAAAAGGGATCATCAATGATTCAATTTCACCTGAAAGTGCAGCCGCTGAATTTCTGAGTGCGGGAGCTTCAGCTTTTTCCGTGCTGACAGAAGAGAAGTATTTTGGAGGCAGCTTGTCCTTTCTTAACCACTTTGCCGCCACCGGCCTGCCTGTTTTACGCAAGGACTTTATCTTTGATCCGCTGCAGGTGGAGCAGACCGCGCAAACACCGGCTGCAGCCGTACTTCTGATAGTCAGGGTGATCAAGGAAATTTCCCTGCTCAAGGAACTGGTAAACCTCAGTTTCAGTCTCGGGCTGGAACCTGTGGTGGAGATCTTTTCAGGAAGAGAACTGTACCTGGCCAGACAGGCAGAGGCCAGAACCCTCCTGGTCAACAACAGGGATCTGGACAGCCTGGAAATCGATCTCGATCTTTCCAGTATGCTTATTAGAAAGAAGAAACCCGGTGAAATATGGATCTGCGCCAGCGGTATTGACAAATCCACACAGGTTCGCGAATTTTACGGGCTTGGATTCGAAGCTTTTTTGATCGGCACGAGCCTCATGTCCGCTGCCTCTCCAGGCGACAAGCTGAGGGAGCTTTGTGCGTGATCAGGCAAATAAAGATCAAAATCTGCGGTCTGACCAGTCTGGAGGATCTCAAAGTCTGCCAGGAACTGGGTGTGGATATGACCGGATTTATATTTCATCCTGCCAGCCCCAGGTGCGTTTCTGCTGATCAGGTGGGCAGATGGCCCAGAAAAAATGAATTGCGGGTGGGCGTTTTTGTGGATTTCAGCGTTGAACAGGTAATCAAAGTCATGGACACTGCCGGACTTGACCTGGTTCAACTTCATGGCGGACAGGACGTTTCTTTCTGCCGGGCTCTTGGGAGAAAAAGGGTGATCAAAGTGTTCTGGCCGGAAAGATACGGGCTCACTCAGGATTTTGAACGCGAACTTGCCCGTTACAGGGAAGCATGTACATATTTTCTTTTCGATGCCGGCAGGGACCTTGGCGGACATGGCAGGCGCATAGAGTGTGCATGGCTTAAGAAGGCCGAGGTTCCGCTGCCGTTTTTGCTGGCTGGTGGACTTTGTCCGGACAATCTGCACCTGGCGCAGGAATTCGGCCCATGGGGAGTGGATCTAAATTCCGGGGTGGAAATCAGCCCCGGACGCAAGGATCGTGAGAAAATCATCAGAGCAGTCAAAAAATTGCGAGGAATAAAATGAAAAAAGGGTATTTTGGATCTTTCGGGGGCATGTTCGTTCCTGAACTGCTGGTTCCGCCTCTGGCTGAACTGGAAGAAGCTGTGAACCGGATTATGCCTGAAAAAAGTTTTCAGCAGGACATTGCCAGGATTTACAAAGACTTTGTCGGTCGTCCGACACCGGTTTATTACTGCGGCAATTTCTCCAGTGAACTGGGTTTTGATCTCTTTTTAAAAAGAGAAGATCTGGCTCATACCGGGGCGCATAAGATAAACAACACAGTGGGTCAGGCCCTGCTGGCCAGGCATATGGGCAAGACCTGCCTGCTGGCTGAAACCGGTGCCGGTCAGCACGGCGTAGCCACAGCCACGGCTGCGGCCATGCTCGGACTAGAGTGCATGATTTTCATGGGTGCTCTGGATGTGGAAAGACAAAGCATAAACGTGCAGCGGATGGAACTGCTTGGCGCCAGGGTTGAACCCGTGCAAAGCGGGACCAGGACCCTCAAGGATGCCATAAATGAAGCTCTAAGGTACTGGATCGCCCATCAACAGGACACCCACTACTGTCTGGGATCGGCAGTCGGCCCGCATCCTTTTCCCCTTCTCGTTCGCGAACTGCAGTCTGTCATTGGACGTGAAGCCAGAGAGCAGTTGCTTGAGAGAACCGGAAAACTGCCGGATAAAGTGGTGGCCTGCGTCGGAGGCGGCTCCAACGCCATCGGCATTTTCCATCCATTCGTTAATGACCTGGAGGTTCAGCTGGTGGGAATTGAAGCCGGAGGCAGCGGTCGAACCGGTGACAATCATTCAGCAACTCTGGCCAAGGGTTCGCCCGGAGTATTGCATGGCACGCACAGCTTTCTGCTTCAGACTCCGGAAGGCCAGGTCCTGCCTTCGCATTCCATAGCGCCCGGGCTTGACTATCCCGGTGTTGGACCGGAACATTCTTATCTCAAGGACAGCGGAAGAGCCAGATATGAAGTCGTCCATGATCACGAGGCCCTGGAAGCCTTCAGGCTGCTCTCCGGCAAAGAAGGCATTATCCCGGCTCTGGAGAGCTCGCATGCCCTGGCATGGGTCATTTCCAGCACGAGAAACATCGAACCCGGCAGTCAAGTACTGGTCAACCTGTCCGGAAGAGGGGACAAGGATCTGAATATTTTCAGAAAGGCTGAACAGGACACCGAAAATTAAACTCAAGAAAATTAAGTGAAAACATGAAAAAAATCTGGACCTTCACACCTTCATACTTTCATACCTTTGTACCTGTATAACCTTTGTACTTTCATTACTTTAATTTTTTAGGAGCATGTATGGATAATGAAAATATACTGACCGGGAAAATTCATCAGGCTTTGAACAACGGACGAAAGGCTCTGATACCCTTTGTTCCGGCAGGTTTTCCCTCTAAAAAGCGGTTCTGGGACGTGGTTCTGGAGCTGGACGACGCCGGAGCTGATATAATTGAGATCGGGGTGCCTTTTTCCGATCCCGTGGCTGACGGACCGGTGGTGGAAAAAGCCTCTCTGCGTGCTCTGGAACAAGGAGTAAACCTGGAATGGATCATTGAAGGTCTGGCTGAAAATTCACCAGGGATGCGGGCTGGAATAGTGCTTATGGGCTATTTCAATCCCTTTCTGCAGTTCGGTTTACAGGATCTGGCTCAAAAAGCCAGAAAAGCCGGGGCAAACGGATTGATCATTCCGGACTTGATTCTGGAGGAGGTTTTGCCCTACATTGATATGTTTAAGGAGCACGATCTGGCTTACATCCCTCTGGTGGGGCTGAACACTCCTCCAGAGCGTCTGAAGAATTATGCCGGACTTGATCCTGCTTTTGCATATCTGGTTTCGGTCATGGGCATTACCGGAACCAGGGCAGGAGCGGATAAACTTTTAAGAGACAAACTGACTCAGGCCAGAGAGGCTTTTAATTGTCCGGTAGCTCTGGGGTTTGGACTGAGTACAAAAGATCAGCTGGAACCGATCAGGGATCTGGTGGATGCTGTTGTCTTCGGCAGCGCCCTGATTTCTCATCTGGATGAAGGAAAAAGTGCAGGAGATTTTCTGCGCAGCTGGCGGTAGAGGCGGCCGGACAACCGCTTTGCCTGGCGACGCCCATGCCTGATAAATTGCGGCTGGTTTAATTTTAGAATACAGGAGGTTAGGCATGCAAAAGCCCGTGGTTTTTGATTGTCGGAATGCCGATGACGTGACCAAGGCAGTGCGCGAACATGACGTAAGTTTCGTCCAGTTCTGGTTTGTGGATGTTCTGGGTACGCTTAAAAGCTTTCAGGTTACTCCGAGTGAACTGGAAGAAGCCTTTGAAGAAGGTATGGGCTTTGACGGTTCGTCAATTGAAGGTTTTTCCAGGATTCACGAAAGCGATATGGTAGCCTTTCCGGATGCGGCCACTTTTCAGCTTGTTTCCTGGAGGCCCCTGGAAAGACCTGTGGCCCGGATGTTCTGCGACATCAAAAATCCGGACGGCACTTCCTATGAGGGCGACAGCCGCTACGTGCTCAAAAGGATACTCAGCAAAGCAGCTCAAGACGGCTACACCTTTTATCTCGGTCCTGAACTTGAATTCTTTCTGTTTGAAAGTTTCAGGGAGCCCAAAACCCTGGATTTCGGAGGATACTTCGATGCCCCCCCCCTGGACCTGGGCAACGATATCCGCAGGAACATAGTTAATTCCCTGTTGTCCATGGGCATCGAGGTGGAATACAGCCACCATGAGGTGGCGCCCAGTCAGCATGAAATCGACCTCAGATATCAGGAAGCCCTTAAGATGGCCGATACTGCGGTCACTTACAGGGTCATCGCCAAGGAAGTGGCCAGACGTCATGGCTGCTACGCCTCATTCATGCCCAAGCCGCTGTTCGGCGTGAACGGCAGCGGAATGCATGTTCATCAGTCCCTGTTCAAAAACGGCAGAAATATTTTTTATGATCCGGATTCTCAAGACAATCTGAGTCAAGAATGCAGGAACTATATCAGCGGCCTTCTGGAGCATGCCAGCGAGATAACCGCGATATGCAACCAGTGGGTAAACTCGTACAAAAGACTGGTGCCCGGATATGAGGCCCCGGTGTATGTGGCCTGGGCCAGGCGCAACCGCTCATCACTGGTTCGCGTGCCCATGTATAAACCTGGAAAAGAAAAGGCTACAAGAGTGGAACTCAGGTCTCCTGATCCTGCCTGCAACCCGTACCTGGCATTTGCCTGCATGCTTGCAGCAGGTCTGAAGGGCATGGAAAAGAAATATCCCCTGCCCCGGGCAGTGGAGGAGGATATTTTTGAGATGAACGAAGAGGAAAGAAGGAAGCATAACATTCCAAGCCTTCCGGGCAGTCTGTTCGAGGCGTTGGAGATTCTGGAAAAAAGCAGTATGCTGAAGGATGCCCTGGGTGAACACATCTTCAAAAACTTTATTGCCAACAAGAAGATCGAATGGAATAATTACCGCATTCAGGTCACCGAGTATGAGCTGAAAAAGTATCTGCCGGTATTATAAGGTTCGCCTGCCGGTTCAGTGGGCAGTCTTGCGAACTGCTTCCAGCTCGGAAGGAGGGGGGCTGCTCAGGACAAAGAGACAGAGGTCCCCGCCTTTGGCATGACAGGCATGCTTTTGACTGGCAGAAGACAGAAGGCGATGCAAAAATCTATTTACCGTCGATCAGTATCATCTTCAGGATCAGAATCTGTCGCAGCGCATATTGGCCAGTCTTTCTTCCATGTCGTCGTCAAGGCTTGAAGCTATCTGGCTTATGTTGATCCGGCTATTGCATACCCGGCAATAGAGATATACCCGGGTTCAAGTGCGCACTATCCGGTAATCGCTGCGGCTGTGTCCACAGATAGGCTTGACCATCAGTTTATAATCCATAGTTTTTTCTTGTCGGGATGAATATTACTTATACTTAAAACAATTGACCCTGTAATTCAAGCACTCTCTTCTCTTGATAAATCAGAGATGTTCGTTATTATCAGGTTTAAAAAAGCAGAGTAAATAAAATGAAAAAGGTAGATCAATTTCTGGACAGTCTCACTGATGAAACACTGAAAGAGGCAGCAGATACTTTTTTTGGAAAGCGCAAGGAACTGGAGGATGAAAAGGAATTTCTGCGGGGTCAGGCTGAAAAGCTGAAGCTCCAGGCCGAAAGCATTGATGCTTTGCTGTCCAGGCTGAACTATGTTCTGGCCCGTGGAAAGGCTGCAGAAAAATTCTGGTCCGATCTCGGGCATGAACCCCTGGCAGATCATTCTTTGGAATGGAAGAATGATGTTGTGGTGCCGCGAGCCTGGACCAGAAAGGGCAGGTTTCTTGCTTTAGCCAGCAAACTTTATATTCAGGCAGCCGAAAAAATAAAAGTTTATCTGCGTGGAAGATATGTTGATGATCCTGAGATCAAGGGCAAAAAAAGGCTTACTGTTAATCTCTTCACTTTGAAAGATCAGATCAGCAGGTTGAATAAGTCAATTCAAGAAGTCAATGTGTGTAACAGCCCCGATGAAGTCATGGCTTTTGCCCGAAGACTGGAAGTGGAGGGTAACCACAAGAAGAAATTTACAGGCTCTGAGTTGGTCTATGATTATAATCAGGACCTGTGCCTTACTGAACTTGATCCTGCTGATCTCGGTCTGAAGGAATATCCTGAATTGCCCACGGATAAAGAAGCCATGCGCAGGGTGGATCAGACATTAAGAAAGATTTATTCGGAATTTAAAATTGAAATAGACAATCTTTTTGATCAATAACTTTTTTAGCGGCGAAAATATGTTTGTTCCGGTAACCAGGAGAATAGTTTATGCGCGACGATGTATCAGGCCTGACCCTGCTTGGCAAAACCAGACCGGAATATCCAACACGGGTGGATCCGGGAGTTCTGGAGACCTTTACCAATAAATTTGCTCACCGGGAATATGAAGTGGTCATGATAACAGATGAGTTCACCTCACTTTGCCCGGTTACCGGTCAGCCTGACTACGGGCGCATTGAACTCAGGTATATGCCCGCAGATAAATGCATTGAATCCAAATCCTTGAAATACTATCTATTCAGTTATCGTCAGGAGCCTGCTTTTATGGAAACCGTGGTCAACCGCATTCTGGATGACCTGGTGGGTGTAAGTTCTCCCAGAAGAATGAACGTGACCGGCAGGTTTAAAGCCCGGGGAGGGATCAGCATTGAAGTCTCTGCGGAATATGTGCAGCCGCAGAAAACAGATGTCAGAGGACCACGCTAGGACGCGTGGCAGGCAGAGGTCAGAGATCCGATATTCGATGACCGATGTCCGATGTCCGATGTCAGATATCCGATGTCCGATATCAGATGTCCGATATCAGATGTCAGATATCCGATGTCCCAACCTTCCCACTTTCCCACTTCTTACCTTCCCACCGGCATGAGGTACATGGGTATTTCATTTTGCTCCAAGCCCAGGACCTGCTGCACTCCACTGTCATTGAAGGCTCCTATGACCACAGTTCCAAGGTTCAGGGCCTCGGCCTGCAGATGTATGTTCTGCCCGGCATGGCCGACTTCCATGTGCACATACTGTCTTCCTCTGTCGCCGTATCTGCCTGTTGTCCGTTCATAAATTCCGGAAATGACGATCACCGCCGGAGCATTCACTACTGAAGACTGACGCAGGGCCTGGTTGTACAGATCTCTTCTGAGATCACCGGTCTTTATCCTGCTTAACCCATGCTCAGGCGGCAGATAACGGTATACACCCGGCTCCAGACCATCGATCTTGCCCGCAACCAGGAAGACTTCAAGAGGAAACAGCGCGCCTGCTGACGGAGCTGTGCGATATTTTTTTTGCGGCCTGTTAATGCCCTGCGCGGCCCATAAAAGTTGCCCAGCCTCTTCCAGGCCAAGGGCCTCGGAAGTAAACGATCTGGTTGAATGCCTGTTCTTAAGGGCCTGTTCCACAGTCATGTTTCCTTTTGCAGCAAAATCAGGCAGGGCAAAAATTTCCTGGGCTTTGATTTTCTTGGAGAACATCATTAAACCTCCTTCCAGGCAAATTACCGGCAGTAAAAGATAAATGCCTGCGACCAACAGAAAAATACCTGTCCATTTACCGTGACGTAAAATCATTTAAGACCTCCCTGGGGTATATTGATTATATAAATCATACATTTATCCTAGTTAAACAAGTCCCAGACAATCGACTTTTTTTCTTAAGCGTAATGGAGAACTGATCCTGAGGTTTACTTTTCTGGAAAAAGTTCTTCTTGAAGCAGACAGAGTTCTTGGCTACAAAAATCCTGTGCCCGCCGTTCTTCAGCGCATCAGGGCTGTTCTAAGCTGATGGAGGCTTTTGAGCATATCTTTTTCAGTATGCTTGTGAGACGATTATCAAAATTCATAAATGGATAATTTGCCTATGAGTGCTCGTTCGATCATTATAGCCACTAAAATGGACAGCAGGGAGGCCAGGGAGCTTGCCGAAAAAATCAGGGCCTGGCTTGAGCAGAAATCCTGCAGTGTAAATACGGTTGATTATCCTTATAAGATTCCGGAGGAAAAGATCAGGGAAAGTCCTCCGGATCTGATAATCGTCCTGGGGGGTGATGGGACCATACTCAGTGTGGTCAGAGCCATGCTTGTCCACAAAGCGCCATTTATCGGAGTGAACCTGGGCAAGGTGGGTTTTCTTGCAGAAATTTCTCCTTCAACCTGGGAGAAGCAATTAACCCTGATATTTGACTCTGTTTTCAAAGTTTCAAGGCGGATGCTTCTTGAATATGTCATCATAGCCGGCGGCCGTGAGATTTTATCGGGGGTGTCGGTTAATGAGCTGGTCGTCAGCAGGGGGAAAATGGCCAGACTAATTTCCATGGATCTTGAATCCTCCCAGGGTTCCATGAAGTGTATAAGAGCGGACGGAATGATTTTCTCCACTCCAACAGGATCGACCGCATATTGCATTTCTGCCGGAGGTCCGCTGGTGCATCCGGAGATGCAGGGGATCATCCTCACACCTATATGCGTGTTTCTGCATGACTTCAAACCGCTGGTCATGCCCGATACCGAAACTTTTCAGGCTCGCATCTGCAGCGACTCTCCAGGTGCTTTTCTAACCGTAGACGGTCAGACGGGCTATTCGCTGAACCCCGGGGATGTGCTCAAGGTAAGCAGGTACCGGGAAGATCTTAAGCTGCTGATGTGCGAGGAAAAAGGTTTTATTTCCAAATTGAGCGCCAAACGTTTTTTTACCAGGGGGTAGTTTTTGTCCAGATTGCCGCAGATCAGGTCTTTTTCCAGAGTGTTTTACGGCCAGGATCCTTACCTGGATGCATGGCTTCTGCATTTCATGCTGGAAAATAATATTGAACACCTTATTAATCCCCGGGTAAATGCCTCTGCAGAACAGCTCAGATTTATGGTGTATCTTGAAGAAGGCCAGCTCTTTGCCCCCTGCACTGACTGGATGTTTGCCAATCTGCTGCAGTCCAGGATGAGTCGCGACCTGAAAAGAGAATACAGCCGGACCTGGAAAAGACTGGTTCTTCTGATCAGGAATTATTCCGGTGACAGCTTTGTCAAAAAAAAGGTCCTTTCGCTTTGCAAGCACATCTTCAGCAAGGCGTTCAAATCGCCGTTCATGATCCCTTCCAGACTGCACAAAAGGATGCTGGATATTTTTTTGAGTCAGAACGCTCTTCAGGATCCTTACAGAGAGCTGAAGAAAGAGTACAACCGCCGGGCCAGGGACTTCATGAACACACCCGGTTATTTCCAGTTTATCAGCACATGTCCAGGTACCACCATGAGATGCGAAAGAATCCAGGACTTGCGCTGGGAGCTCGACCTTGCGGAACTCAAGCGTTTTTTTTGTCTGTCTACCTGGGATAAAATCTGGCAAAAAAAAGATTTTTTACCGGATGCCAGGCAGGTGGATCAGGAACTGGGCAGATCCTGGGAAGGGTTTGAGAATATCATGACCAGGCTTTTCGGTCCGAAAAATCAGCACCCCTTAAAGATTTTGTATCTCCCCAGCAGCAGCGGCGGGATTATTTTTGATCTCCAGGTGATCATTACTTTGATCCGGCAGGGGCACAAAGTTGTCATGGCTTTAAAAGAGGGTTTTTATTATGATTATCCTACATTCTGGGATTTCGAGACAGATGAGGTCCTGGGTCAGGTCTTGAAAGAGGCCAGCATGATCTCCGACAGCCAGATGTCCAAAAAAGAGCTGCTCAAAACTCTGAGAGAACACAGCCTCGTGGTCATTTCCGACGGTTCCAGAGAACGGCTCAATCTGTACCGCACGAGCATAACCTATGCCAGGGCCTGGAAGGAATCAGACCTGATCATAGCCAAAGGTAATGGCAACTACCGCAGACTGATGCAGAGCACACATGTTTTTACCCGGGATATACTCTGCATGTACAGAGACAGCAAAGATCAGATTCGGGTTCAGTTCAAGGACAAAAGCCCCAGGGTGCGCAAAATAACCGAGAAAGAAATCCTGGCTAAAACCGAAGAGATCAAAAGGCAAATGCTGGAAGCCAGAATGAATGGTCAGAGAGTTCTGTTTTACAGCGCGATCATTGGCAGCATCCCCGGACAGACCAAGACTGCCATAAAACTGATTAACACATTCGTGGAGTACATGCGGGACCGCATGTCCGGGACGTTCATCATCAATCCCGCCGAGCATTTCGAGCCGGGAATGGACGGGGATGATCTCATGTACATGTGGGAAATTGTCCAGCGCAGCGGGCTGATAGATGTCTGGAGGTTTCAGGCAGTGCGCGACATCGAGAAGAGCTTTGAACTTCTTGGAGAAAAAGTGCCGCCCATATGGACCGGTAAGGATGCGACCTTTTCCACAGGCTGTACCAAGGAAATGCATATTGCTTTGGAAATGCAGAAAAAGTTTCCGGAAATGCAGATTATCGGACCCAGCCCGGAACAGTTTTTCCGCCGCAGTGAGTATGGGCTGGGCAAGTTTTTTGATACAAATATCGAGCCTGAACCGGAAAGGTTTTAGCCGCAGTGTCGAGTCTGCAAGAAGTGCCAAAAAGTATAATTTTGAGAGGATAGATGGTGTCTGATTATAAAAAAATTTTTATTGGAATTCTGCTGGTTCTTCTAACCTGGAGCTGTGCGCCTGAAAAACCGGTTTTTGAGCCTGAACCGGTTGATGTGCCGCCTCTTTTTCTCAGGGTGGACGAAAGCAGGGTGATGGATATCATAAAAGACGGCATTAAGGCCCAGGGTCTTGAAAGCTGGCAGGATCTGTCACCTGCGGTTGAAAAAAGCCTCAGATATGTGCGTACCCGCAACCCCTACCGAACAGCGGTTTGTGAGCCGGACCTGTGCGTTACCTGGAAAGAGCTCTCCGAAACTCTGGAGCTCTTTTATTCTCTGCTTCCTGATCTTGACCGGGACCAGGGGCTGCTTAAACACTATTTCAACTTTTATGCAGTCAATCCGGACATTCTGCTGACCGGTTATTATGAGCCTCTGCTCAGAGCTTCGCCGGAACCGCATGAGGATTATCCCTATCCGGTTTATTCCAGACCGGAAGATCTGCATACTCTGGAATTAAGCGAGTTTCATCCCCGCTGGTCGGGACAGAGCCTGGTATACCGCCTGGAAGGTCAACGGGTGCTTCCATACTATGAACGAAGAGAGATCGATTCACAGGGTGTTCTCAAGGACCGGGACCTGGAAATCGCATGGGTGGAAGATGCGGTGGATCTTTTTTTTCTGCATATTCAGGGTTCCGGAAGGCTTGAATATTCCGGAGGACATACGGAGCATGTTCTGTATGCCGGCCGTAACGGCAGGCAATACGTGGCCCTGGGCCGGGTCATGGTGGAAAAGGGATATCTTGAGCCGGAGGAGGTCAGCATGCAGTCCATACGCGCTTTTCTCAATGAAAATCCTGAAATGAAGAACGAACTCATGGCCTTAAATCCAAGTTATATATTTTTTCAGCTCTCAGACAGCGGGCCATACGGCTCCATCGGGCAACTGCTTACTCCCTGGGTCAGTGTGGCCAGCGATCCTTCTCTTGTACCCTGGGGCAGTCTGCTGATCCTTAACGCCAAGCTTCCGGAATACCAGGGAATTAAAACAAGGGTATCCGGACCTGTGCTGGCCCAGGATACCGGAGGCGCGATCAGAGGAAGACATCTTGACCTGTTCTGCGGTTTTGGAGACAGGGCGCAAAATCTGGCTGGAATGATGAAAGGCAGGGCTGAAGTATATCTGATGGTTAGAAAACATGATCCGAATTAACGAGATATTGGATAAAGTTTCCGGGTATCTTTCCGGGCCTGAGCAGGCTTTGATCCAGAAAGCCTATGTTTTTTCCGCGTCAGCTCATGCCGGCCAGATACGTCTGAGCGGAGAGCCTTATCTGTCCCATCCTCTGGAAGTGGCAGGTCTCCTTGCTGATCTGCATCTGGACGCGCCTACGATCGCTGCGGGCCTTCTTCACGACACCGTAGAGGATACCAGGGCCGACCTGGAAGAAGTCGATGAGCAATTCGGTTCAGAAGTAGCCAGAATAGTGAGCGGCGTGACCAAGATCGGCAGGATGAGCTTTGATTCCAAAGAAGAGGCTCAAGCGGAAAATATCCGCAAGATGATCCTGGCCATGGCCGACGACATCAGGGTCATCCTGGTCAAGCTGGCCGATCGGCTGCACAACATGAAGACTCTTGAGTATCAAAGCACGCTCAAACAAAAGGCAGTGGCCCAGGAAACCATGGACATATACGCGCCCCTGGCCAACAGGCTCGGTCTTTACCGGCTCAAGATCCAGCTTGAAGATCTGGGCCTGAGATATATGAAGCCGGACATCTACTTTCAGATTCAGGAAGGGGTCAAAAAGCAGAAGATTACCGGTGAACGCTATATCCAGAAGGTCTGCGGAGAAATCGAGGAGCTGTTGGAAAAAAATTCCATCCAGAGCCGTGTTTCCGGCCGCCTGAAGCATGTCTACAGTATCTATCACAAGATGATCCAGCAGGGGCTGACACTGGAGCAGGTTTACGACATCATTGCCTTCAGGATTCTGGTCCAGACGATCAAAGACTGCTACTCCGTGCTGGGCCTGGTGCACTCCATCTGGAAACCTGTTCCCGGCCGGTTCAAGGACTATATCTCCATGCCCAAGGCAAATATGTATCAGAGCCTGCATACTACGGTTATCGGACCTGACGGAGAGCGCATCGAAATTCAGATCCGCACTGAAGAAATGCACAGAATGGCCGAGCTGGGAGTTGCTTCACACTGGCGATACAAGGAGGACGGCAAATACCGTTTCAAGGACAGGGATTATGAGCGTTTCACCTGGCTCAGACAGATTCTTGACTGGCAGGAGGAGCTTAAGGATCCAAGGGAGTTCATGTCTTCCCTGCGTTTTGATCTGTTTGAAGATGAAGTATATGTCTTTACACCCAGAGGAGAGGTCAAGGAGTTGCCTGAAGGTGCCACTCCCATTGATTTTGCTTACATGATCCACACCGAAGTGGGAGATCGCTGTGCCGGGGCCAAGGTCAATGGAAAGCTGGTGCCTCTTGGTACAAGACTGAAAAACGGCGATACCGTGGAAATCATCACCGATCCTAACCGCCATCCTAGCCGTGACTGGCTTAGAATGGTCAAAACGGCCAAGGCCAGAACCCGGATAAAGCAGTGGATCCGCAACGAGGAACGCCAGCAAAGCATAGCTCTGGCCAGAGAAGTCCTGGAGAAGGAAGGACGCAAGCTGGGAATAAACATAAACAAGGTGCTAAAATCGGGCAGGCTGCAGGAAATAGCTTCTGACTTTTCCTATAAGTCCGTGGATGATCTGCTGTCTGCTGTGGGATACGCCCGCATCACTCCCAGACAGGTGCTCAACAGGCTGCTCCCCAAAGAAAAGGAAGCTGCCAGAAAGACCGAAGACATTGAGCCTGAGGAAAAAGCCGAGGAAAAACCCGCTCAAGTTGCCAAGAAAGAGGGAGTTCAGATCAAGGGAGTCGGCGATGTCCTGGTCCGTTTCGCCAGGTGCTGCAATCCCCTGCCCGGCGATCCGATTATTGGCTATATAAGCAGGGGCAGGGGAGTGACTATTCATACCGCAGACTGCGCCAACGCAAGGGAAATGGAGCCTGAGCGCAAACTGGAGGTCTCCTGGGCCAGAGACACGGACAAGGCCTTTCCGGCCAAGATAAAGATCATCTGCCAGAACAAGAAGGGGGTTCTGGCCAAAATCAGCGGCCTGTTGACCAGGGAGGACGTAAATATTGATTCCGGTACTTTCAAGTCAAATGTGGAGGGCAAGACAGAACTCACCTTTACGGTCATGGTTCAGGATTCCGGTCATCTGTATCGAACTATTGAGAAAATGCGCAAGTTTGCGGAGGTGAACGAAGTGATGCGTATTGCTGAATAGCAGACGGCAGGAGATGTTATGTGCCCCCAGCCCTCCTTAAAAGGGGCTTGGGGGCAGTGGATCAGATTCTTTTGATTTCAAAATTAAGGTCCTCACCGGCCAGGGGATGATTGGCGTCAAGGGTTACGGTCTCATCCTTGATGTCAACTATAATCGCCGGAAATTCCTGACCTTCAGGGTGTCTGAGCATGAGCTGCTGTCCCACGCTCTGGGGAATTTCGTCCGGGAATTTGTCTTTGGGCACATCAATGACCATATCTTTGCGCCGTTCTCCGTAGGCATCCTCCTTGGAGATGGTTACTTCTTTTTCTTCGCCGGGTTCCATTTCCCGGACGGCATCTTCAATGCCTTTAATCACTTCGCCCTGGCCCATGGTAAACTGCAGAGGCTCTTTGTCCTTTGAGGTGTCAAACACCGTTCCGTCGTTTAACTTTCCGGTGTAGTGGACCTTTACCTTGGTTCCGTCTTCAACTTTAGACATCAGCAAACTCCTTGTCTTATTTTTGCTCAACCCCGGGAGCGGAGAAGAGGCGTTTTACTTTTTTTTAACACGGACCTTTTCAGTAATCTTTTGATAATACACCTGATTCTCTTCAAGGTTGACCGGAACTTTGCGCATCATGTTCATCTTGGTAATCATCAGGTTGAGTTTTTGAATTTTGCGGTAGGCTTCTTCCTCTTCAGCGCAGTATTTGAGAAGGTCTCGCGTGCTGGAAATCCTGCTTTTCATCTCTACTTCAGGAGGAACATATCCGGCGTTTTTTAAAATTTTGTGAGCCATGCGCAATTCAGAGGGAATGTGAGATTCATCCTTTAGTTCCAGAGGCTTTCCCCGCCCCGGCAGATTGTCCAGATCCCCTCTCTGCAGTGCTTCGAGTATGATCTCTTCGGCTCTTCTGGTGAAAAAGTCCATGTCTATCCTTTCACGCAAATAGCTGGATCAAGCCTGGCCACTTTTCTGGCCAGCCCGCTTTGGCTGCTGACTTCAGCCACTTTGTCCACATCTTTATAGGCTTCAGGGGCTTCTTCAGCCAGTCCCTTGAAACTGTGACCTCTAACCTCGATATCTTTTCTTTGCAACTGCTCAATAACCTGGCGTCCGGGATACTTCTTGAGGGCCTGCTTGCGGCTCATGATTCTGCCGGCGCCATGGCAGGCCGAACCAAAGCTGAGCTTCATTCCATCACTGGTTCCGGCGAGGATATAGGAATGGGTGCCCATGCTTCCCCCTATGATCACCGGTTGACCGACATCCCGGTAAGCAGGCGGCAGAAGAGGATGTCCCGGTCCGAAGGCCCGGGTTGCACCTTTGCGATGTATGAAAAGTTTCATGGTCCGTCCGTCTATTTCGTGCTCTTCTTCCCTGCAGGTATTGTGGCAGACATCGTACAGCTGTCGTGTTTTTGCATCAGGAAAAACGCTTAAAAAAGTTTCCCGGGCCAGATGGGCAATGATCTGCCGGTTGGCCACGGCGCAATTAAAAGCTGCTTTCATGGCTCCCAGATATCTCTGTCCGGTGGAAGACAGGAGGGGAGCGCAGGCCAGATCCCGGTCAGGCAGATGGATTTTCTGTCTTGCAGACTCTTCAACCATAAGGCGGATAAATTCCGTAGCCACCTGGTGTCCAAGCCCCCTTGATCCGCAGTGAATGGTAATTACGGCATCGTCCTTGCGCAGACCGTATACGTCGGCTGCATCAGGATCATAGATATCCGAGACAATCTGAATTTCCAGGTAATGATTGCCTGAGCCCAGTGAGCCCATCTCCTTATCCAGGCGTTTTCTGGCCTTATCGCTTACTTCTGAAGGGTCAGCTCCTGCAGCGCTTCCTTCTTCCTCGATTTTTTCCAGATCGGCCTTATCTCCGTAACCCTTACGTACGGCCCAGAGTGCTCCTTCAGCGAGCATGCGTTCCATTTCCTTGTCTGAAAGCTTGAGACCTTTTTTGGTTCCCAGTCCCGCAGGGATATTCTGAAACAACAGGTCTGCCAGGGTTTTTTTGTGAGTCTCAAGCTGCTGCCTGGATATTCCGGTAAGCAGAGTCCTGACGCCGCAGGCAATATCAAAACCCACTCCACCGGCGGAGACAACACCTCCGCGGTCGGGATCAAAAGCGCCCACTCCGCCTATGGGAAAGCCGTAGCCCAGATGCGCGTCCGGCATGGCCATGGCTGCTGAGACGATTCCTGGCAGAGAAGCCACATTGGACAGCTGCCTGAAGACATCATCCTCCATGTCCATGATAAGGTCTTCATCGGCAAAGATCAGCCCGGGTACGCGCATGCGGTCCGTTGGATCTAGGCGGTAAATATATGGTGATATTTTTCTGGGCCTGCTGGGGCTCATCTCTTGGTTCCGTTATAAATAATTAAACATCACAGTACTTTGCCTGAATGTTTTTAACTAACTACCACTGCATGTGTTGTCAAATCAAACATCGACAATGCATCTGGCAATAAAAAGTCCTTCCGGGCTCCTGGTGACCTCAAGGCTGCTGAAGCTGGCAGCTTTGACTTCAACACTGGGCTGATGTCTGGATATGTCCATAGGCTCGCCGATCATCTCAGCGCGTAAGCCGTGTCCACTTATGCTCACTTCCGCCTGCGAAAAAACAAATCCTTCAGAGGTTATAAGATAGATCAGTTCATTGATGAAGTCGTAATAAAGAATCTCCAGGTTTTCTCCGGAAACTTCAATTCGTCTGGATTCTTTTTTTTCTATGGTTTCAAGATCGCACATGATGGCCATAAGGGCCATTGCCGCCTGGGCAAAGGCCTGTTCGGGAGCAGGCCCTACTCCCTCGATGCCGATATCCGCACGGTGATCAAAATGTTTCCAGTATGCATCGCTCATATTCGATTCTTGGGTATAGGTTTGTAAGCCTGGCTGACTCAGGGGACGCTTTTCAGGCTAAAAGACAAATTTTCCAGAACTTGTTTGCGGCAAATTCAGGCAAAAATGTTCAAAGTCTGCTGTCTCAGGGCATAACCGGAATGGCCTGGGCTGAAAAGACGAATGCGAAAGATGCGTTTGCTTGTTTCAATATAAAAATAGATCATTGTTCTGATAAATCAAGAAACTGAAGATTACAAACCTTGAATGTCAGGCATGCCGTCAATCTGAATTATATAAAGGGGGGGTTGATGAGAGTAGTCAGGAAGCGGATTTGTTGACTAATACAGCCGGTCCTGCTAAAATTTACAATTAAGCCGGGATAGCTCAGCTGGCAGAGCAGCTGATTCGTAATCAGCAGGTCGTGGGTTCAAATCCCATTCCCGGCTCCAGTAAAATCAGGGGTTTAGAAGACAGAAAAACCAGTGTTTGAATAATATTTAAGCAAAGACCACACAAAGAACACCAGATTCAACTATCCGTGGATTTTCCCTTCTGCTCGGCCCTTTTCCGGTCCCAGCCAAGCTGCAGGGCCAGATAAAACACAGCGCCATAAGTTATAAGGCGCATAATGGCCTCAAATCCAGCTCCCCGGGCCACGCTGATGCTGCTGCTTAGCTCC
>SLDX01000049.1 GCA_007125075.1 Desulfonatronospira sp. | reverse complement strand
TTGAGAAATCTTAAATTTGTGACATGGTTCTGGACAAGAGGAGGAAATACGCCGTCCTGGCAGGCATTTTTATATGCTGGTCAAGTGTGCGGCACATAATGAGCCAAAAGGCAGTAAAGAGTTGGACGCTTTATTGTAATTATTCGTATCTGCAAAAGCCAAGGGTTCTAATTTTTTACAACGCTGATGATTATTTGGTTTTCTGACGCGCCTGCAAAAAGACGTAATGTCAGTATGTCAGAAAAAACAAACGTCCTGACTCTTTGTTTTTACTGACTCCTGAGCCCTGAGACTGCAAAAACGGGTTTTTGCAGTCAAATCTTTATTGATCACTGCAACGTGAATCCTGACACCTGGTGGATGCAAAAGGACTTTTTTTGCAGGCTTCTTATTGATCGGTTAAATGAAATCCGTATTCTCTGGCGTTGATATTGTTGCGCTTTTCTTCAAATAAAGTAGAAGTCGGAGCAGGACCGTAATCATGTCCTGGCATTACTTCAGTTTCTTCAGGCAGCTTCATGATCCTGCGAATGGAGGCGCCAAGCGTGGGTCTGTGACTGTATGGGAAATCCGTGCGTCCGCTGTCACGCACAAATAACGTGTCGCCGGTAAAGATCATACCCCCCGCGTAATAGCAGACTCCGCCAGGAGTATGGCCGGGTGTGTGCATGACTTCTACAAAGACATCTCCAAGCTCCAGAACATCTCCGTCCTGAAGAACAATGTCAACATCCTTATTGTAGTAAGGAATATCCTCTTCGTGCATGGCCACATTCGCCCCTGTTTGCTGCCTCAGATTTGAGGCCATGTCGGTATGATCATAATGAAAATGAGTAAGCAGAATGTACTCTGAAACCAGGTCCATTTTTTTTATTTCAGTCAGAATAAGTGCGGCATCCGCTCCAGGATCAACAACCGCTGCCTTTCCGGTTTTTCTGCAGCCAAGAATATAGCTGAAATTGTCCATGTTGCCTGTTTTTAATTGTTTGACAAGCATAATTTCTCCTCGATTCAAACATATAATTATTCTCTAATAGCATGACTTCATGTCTGAAAGTTGGGCATGGTATGGTTCTCATATGGATTTACTTCCTTAAGATAAAGGGCCAGCATGTGCTGCAGTTCGGGTGTATATTTTTTATGGATACTGTAATTGGGTACCAGGTTGAAGCCCCGGTGCAGTTTATGTTCTCCGCCCATGCCCGGATCGAATCTTTGAATACGGCTCTGGATAGCCCACTCTATCGGCGAGTAATAGCATAGATTAAAATGAAGAAAAGATATTTTTTCCACTCCTCCCCAGTATCTGCCGAACAGTTGTCCACCTTTAAAGACCAGCATGGACATACCCAGAGGCTGCTTACTGCCCTGCTTATAAGCAGCAAAAAGCAGAACATGGCGTTTCAGATCAGGGGGAAGTCCAAGAAAAAAATCCAGAGTCAGATATTTGCAGCCCCAGGGAAAATACTTCTGGTTGGTCTGCACATAATACCTGTACATCCAGAAAAGATGATTTTCACTGATTTCATCACCGCTTAAGGCTTCTATCCTTATACCCTGATCAAAAAGATCTTTGCGCTCCCTTCTGATGTTTTTGCGCCTGCCGGATCTGAAGCCGGACAGAAAATCATCAAAGCTGTCAAAGCCCTGGTTTTTCCAGACATAACCGGGATGTATCCAGGTCATGAAGCCCAGGTCCTTGATTTTACTTATCCAGTTTTGATCTACAAAATGATAGTGGCAGCCGGAGAGGCGGTTTGTCCTGCAGAAACGGTCAATTTCCTTCTGCATGTTAGCGGTGAGTTGTATCTGATCCTCATCTGCAGCGATAAGAAACTGGTAGGCTCCGATAGGTGTAAACGGACTCATGCCCACCAGCTTGGGGTAGTAGTTAAGGTTGAACCTGGAAGCAAGATGAGCAAGCATCTGATCGAATACGAACTCGCCTTTGCTGTGGGTCTTAATGAACAAAGGGGCGGCGGCAGCCAGTTTTCCTGATTTGTATACAGCCAGATGCTGAGGCTGCCAGCCTTTGTCGGCTGAGGCGGAACCGGACTCCTCCAGCAGAAGCAGCCATTCCCAATTTAGAAACGGAGTAGACATCTCCCTGGTCAGTGCGTCCCATTCAGATTTTTTTACATGCCTGATTGAATCATGCCAGGAAAAGAAGTATTTGTCTCGATCCGTTTTTTCATAAGTCATAAATATATTAAATAATCCCGAAATCCTGCTATGCAAAGACCTGATAACATATTCAGGCCGCTAATCCGGTTATCACCCAGGTGCGATTCAATCAGGTTCTTTAAGGGTTCATTCTGGTGAAGTGTACTTTTATTTGGTTCATCCGGAACCGGGGTGACGGAAAAAAGTACGCTTGAACCGGAAGGGCCATACTTATGACAGTAAAGCTTTTGATAATTCACTCCCAAGCTTCCTGGCCGCCAGCAGAGCATCTTCATTCTTTTTGACTCCGCCTCTTTCAAAGATGCCGTATACCGGCAACTGGCCTACCACCTCATATCCCAGAGCCTGAAGGGGCCTGCGCATGGCCTCCAGGGTAAAACCCATGTCGAACTCATCTTCCTGTTCGGCGACAGCGGCCAGAACCGCCTTGCGGTTCTGGTTCGCAAGCCTGCTCGACCACGCTCTGGGCCGGGTGTCCTCAAAGTCGTAAAAGCAGTACAATCGATCGATAAAGGCTTTCATCCAGGCGGTAATGTTGTAATTGTGCGTAGGCGACACAAGAATCAGCCCTCTGGACTGATAAACCAGAGGATATGTAAGGGTCATTGCGTCTGTAAGACCTGTGCAGATCTTATCCTTTCTGCACTTCTCACATCCGACGCACGGATCATATTTCATATTCCTCAACTGAATCAGATATGCAGCAGCACCGTATTCACTGGTTCCCTTAAGAATATGACTTAAAAGGACATCAGAGTTTCCGTTCTTTCTTGGGCTTGCGCCCACGCCAAGTACTGTGGTGGGCTCGGGCAAATGATCGAAAACTTCCCTGTAGATCATTTTATGCATGATTTCCATATTCAACCCCTTTTATCTGCGCCACAGAAAAAAGATCAGTGAGAGGATTACGCTAAGCATAATACAGGTACCAAGAGGGAAATAAAAAGTAAAATTATCGCGTTTGATGACAATATCTCCGGGAAGACGTCCGGGAGTAAATGGAAGTTTATCTTTGAACAGGAAAAAGAAGCCCAGCATCGTCAGCAGAATACCGACAATTATCAGAATTTTTCCCAAGTCCGGCCAGTTCACCATCTCTTAATCCATCAAGCTTTACTTTAACTTTTAGAGTTAATCCAAATAAATAAAACATTTATATTAATTGGCAATGCTTCAGCAGATCCTGGGCAGCTGTTCACCTTCAAGCATATCCAGAAGCCTGTGCCCCCCAAGAGAAGTTTTCAAAATCACCCTGCCCCGGTGACCTTCGCGCACATGCCCGATCAGGGCAGCGTCTCTGCCGGCCGGATGGGAGCGCATCAGCTCCAGAGCCTTCTCTGCCAGAGTTTCCGGAAGAATACTGATAAATTTGCCTTCGTTTGCCAGATACAAAGGATCCAGGCCCAGAAAGGAACAGCCCGCCTGCACTTCCCGGTGAACAGGTATCCTCTCCTCATGAACCAGAATTTCCATGCCGGATTGCGAGGCGATCTCATTCAAAGTGGTGGCCAGGCCACCTCTTGTAGGATCGCGAAAAACATGCACATTGCCTACCTGCCGGATGAGATTACAGGTAAGGCCGTTTAGAGCCCTGCTGTCGCTTAATATATCGGTTTCAAAAGAAAGACCCTGCCTGTGAGCTAAAACAGCCAGCCCATGATCACCCATGGTGCCGCTAATAAGCACGGCATCCCCGGGTTCAGCCCTGGATCCGGAAGGAGCGGGGTCAGCTATTATCCGGCCGATACCCGTGGTATTGATGAACATTTTATCCGCAGCGCCGCGGGGAACCACTTTGGTGTCCCCGGTAACCACCTGTACTCCGCAATTTCTGGCAGCTTCGGACATCGATCTGACGATATTTTCCAGGTCCTGCATATCCAGTCCTTCTTCCAGAAGAAAAGCGCAGCTCAGGTATCGGGGCTCAGCTCCCAGCATAGCCACATCGTTGACCGTGCCGTGCACGGCCAGTGAACCAATGTCTCCCCCCGGAAAAAACAGGGGATAAATGGTGAACGTGTCCGTACTCATGGCCAGAGGCCCGTGCATATCCTCAATAAAAGCCGCGTCATCCAGGCGGTTCAGGGCCGGACCTCCCAGGTATTTCAAAAAAAGATCTTTGATCAGGCGATGCGAAGCCCTGCCGCCGCTGCCGTAATCCAGAAGAACCTTGTCGGACATCTTGTTCAATCCCTTAATATTTCAAATAATAAAGTATTCTGTTTCAACTGCTGCAGGGTCATGATGCAGCAAATTCTTTAGCTACACGAAATACTTGAAAAACGCAGCGCATGAACCTTCAGTGGAAACCATGCACGGTCCAACCGGCGATGCAGGAGTGCACTTGTTCCGAAACAAAGGACATTCATCTGGAAGGATTTGCCCTTTGAGTACCTGCCCGCATCTGCAGCCGGGCAGCGCCTGAACATCTTCGGTCTTTGGATCAAAGGCTTTCCAGGCGTCAAATTCACTGAATTCTTCACGCAATAAAAGCCCGCTGCCTGGAATATTTCCAAGACCTCGCCACCTAGCGTCAGCTGGAACAAAGACCTCGTTCATCACGGCCAGAGCCTTTGGATTTCCCTGATCAGCAACTGCCCTTTTGTAATTATTAACAATCCTGATCCGGCCATCTTTTTTCTGATGCAGAAGAATAAGGATTGACTGCAGAATATCCAGTGGCTCAAAACCGGTTATAACAGCGGGCATGCCATAGTCGGAAGCCAGAAAAAAATATGGCTGGACTCCGATGATTGTGGATACATGTCCGGGCAGAAGAAGTCCGTCCACTCTGATATCGCGCTCCATTGCCAGTGCCTGAAGCGCAGGGGGAACCAGTTTGTGCATGCTGAGCACGAAGAAATTTTTCACGCCCTGTTCTCTGGCCACCTTTAAGGTGGCGGCAACAGCCGGGGCTGTGGTTTCAAAACCCACTCCCAGAAAGACCACTTTTTCCCCGGGATTATCCAGGGCCAGCTGCAAGGCGTCAAAGGGTGAATAGACCACCTGAATCCTCCCGCCATCGGCTTGAACGGATTTGAGGCTTCTGCCGTACGGTCCAGGCACGCGCATCAGATCACCGAATGTGGCCAGCTGAACGCCCTGTTCAGCCAGAGCGAGAAATGCCGCCACTTCCCGGTCATGCGTGACGCAGACCGGACATCCCGGACCGGAAATGTGACTTATATTTTCCGGAAGAAGGGTCTTTATTCCACTTTGAAAAATGGCCACGGTATGTGTGCCGCATACTTCCATGAATCGAAACGGTGTTGTGGCTTCATTGCGGATTTTCTCCAGAATGTTTCGGCACAATTCCGGATCTTTGAATTTATTTATAAAGTTCAAGACCCAGACCATCCTGAAAGAGTTTAAGCGTTTCCAGGCCTTCCTGCCTGTCCAGGCGGCGCAGAGCGAATCCCGCGTGCACAATGACAAAATCGCCCACCTGCGGCGGTTCATCAATTATGTCCAGGCGGACCTGGTTTTTGACCCCTCCTATTTCAACCTGGGCCACGTTGTCCTCTATCGAGGTTATTTCCATGGGTATAGCCAGACACATAACTTTGCTCCTGAATTGCAGATTAAAAAAGTAAATTAAACAGCCGGCGTTCACAGGTCAATAACTGCAGGCTCAATTGGGATCGCCTTGGACCGGCTGATATTTGTTTTGCCTTTTCAGGCAACAAATGTTATGTACTATTAATTTTATTTTATTGAAACCCCCAATTAAAAATCAATGACACCCACTTTCCAGCCTGCATATTATCCTATGGATTCCGGCTGGAGTATTCCAACCAGAGAAGAATGCCGCCGATACTGGCAAATTTACTGCCTGCCGGAACACATCCGGGAGCACAGCCGTCTGGTGGCGGTGGTGGCGGAGCATATCTGTATCCTGGCTCAGGAACGGGGAATGCAGGTGCCTGCTGAAGCGGTGGTGGCATCAGCACTTCTTCATGACCTGGGCAAGTTTTATTGTATAGAGAACGGAGGTGCGCATCAGCAGCTTGGAGCAGGTCTGGTCATGGAATTAACAGGAAACCCGGCCATAGCCCAGGGAGTCATGCATCATGTATACTGGCCTGGCGAAATAGATATTCACAGATATTTTCTGCCCCTGGTCATTATTTACAGCGACAAAAGGGTCAAACATGATCAGATAGTAACACTGGAGACCAGATTTCAGGATTTGTTCGCCCGTTATGGTATAAATGAAAGAATGAAAGGCCTGATCTACAGATCATGGCAGCAGGCCATGGATATTGAGAAACAATTGAACCAGGCCCTGGAGACCGATTTAAATGCGTGTGCTTTTAATAGCCGGAGGATGGTCTAAAGAAAGAGAGGTTTCTCTTAGCGGCGCCCTTGAGATTCAAAGAGCGCTGGAATATCTTGGACACGAAATCATATTTCTGGATCTGAGCCCTGATTATGCGCACCTGGTAAAGCTGGCCGGAGAGGCAGATGTCGCCTTTATCAATCTGCACGGATGTCCGGGAGAAGACGGAAGCATTCAGGCTCTACTGGATGATGTGGGAATGCCCTATCAGGGTTCAGGTCCCAGGGGTTCCTTTCTGGCTTTGAACAAGGCTTTAAGCAAACAGATATTCAGCAATCACTCACTGCCTACACCTGAGGGCAGTCTTGTCTTTGCCGGAGCAAAAACCGGAGAAATTCCCGGTCCGCCGGTAATCTGTAAGCCCAATCTTGGAGGTTCCAGCCTGGATATGCACATATTTACGGCTAGAGAAAAGTTGAACAAACACCTTTTACTGCTTCCTGAAAATAAGGAATTTCTGGTTGAAAAATTCATACAGGGCCGTGAAATCAGTTGCGCGGTGCTCGATGATACTGCGCTGGCACCCATATTGATTAAGCCCCGCAAAGGAGATTTTTTCGATTATCGCAGCAAATACGATCCTGACGGAGCAGAAGAATTATGTCCGGCGCCGATAGGCCCGAAACTGATCCAGGAGGTCAGGAACCTTGCACTGAAGGCGCACAGAATTCTTGGTTTAAGACACTACAGTCGAACCGACTTCATGCTTGATGACACAGACAACTTATTTGTTCTGGAGATAAATACCCTTCCGGGCATGACCAGAACCAGTCTGGTGCCCATGGCAGCCCGCGAAGCCGGTTTGGAGTTTGCAGATCTGATCGCCAAGCTTCTTGCCATGGCATTAAATTCAAAAACAAAAGAGGTGACAGGATGAACCAACACCGGATTTCCATGCTTCATTGGGCATTGCTTATGCTTTATTCCCTGCTCTGGCTCATTTTCCTTCCATTTCTGCTGACCATAAAAAGGCTTACGCCTGTTGATAATGGAAGACTTGGCTTCGGCATGCCTAAAGGACCCTACAAGATCTGGATTCAGGCCGCATCCGTAGGAGAGACAAGACTGGCTGTAAATCTGGTCCGGGAATTAAACTCTCGGGGTGTGACGAGCATATTGGTTACTACCAACACCAGGCAGGGCATGGAAGTGCTGGAAAAGAACCTTGGGCCGGATACCGGCAAAGCCTATTTTCCTTTTGATGTTGTCTGTTTCATGGGACTGGCTCTTTTCAGGGTCAAACCGTCCTGTCTTGTTCTTCTCGAAACAGAAATCTGGCCTTCCTTACTGTACATGTGCAGACGAAAAAAAATCCCTGTTGTTCTGGGCAATGGCCGGATGAGCCTAAAAAGCTTCTGTCACTACTACTTCCTGCGCAAATTGCTGGCAGGCATTGGGCCCGAAGAAATCGCGGCAGTATCCAAAAAAGACAGGGAAAGGTTTTCAGCTGTTTTTCCATATGCTGAAACAGAACTTATGCCTAACATCAAATTTGATTTGCTTGCACAGGCTGAACCCATAGCCTATGTTCAAAACCCTTTATCCTCCCACTTCAAGCCCAAGCATCCTCTGATTGTCCTGGGTTCGATTAGAAAAGAAGAAGAACCCCTGATTTTCAATGTAATTCAAAGAATACATATTAACCGGCCCAAGACTACTGTTGCACTTTTTCCCAGACATCTGACCAGGATTGAAAAATGGAAGGATCTGCTGCAGGATAACCATATCCCCTGGATATTGCGTTCTGATATGCAGACCGGAACCGCCCAGTCCGGAGTGATCATCTGGGATAAATTCGGAGAACTTGAACCGGCTTACGCCCTGGCCAGATCAGCTTTCGTCGGTGGCAGCCTCATGCCTTGCGGAGGACAGAATTTTCTGGAGGCTTTGTCACAGGGGCTGATCCCATGCGTGGGACCTTTCTGGGACAATTTCCACTGGGTGGGCAATGAAATCCTCGACGCCGGACTGCTCATTGAAGTCAATGATGAGCAGGAGCTGTTCCAGAAACTTATTCAGAGCCAGTCTGTTTCCAGAGAAAATGTGGAAAAAAAATTCAGGGAGTACCTCCAGGACCGTCTTGGAGGCACTGCATTACTCGCGGAAACAGCAGTTCGCAACCTGGGTTGACAAAATTTGCTGAATCAAAACAATAGACTTTTGCGCTGTGTGGGCATCATTCCAGCCAGGTACGGTTCTGCAAGGTTTCCCGGAAAGCCGCTGGCCGAACTTCTGGGAAAGCCCATGTTCTGGCACGTGTATCAAAGGGCAATGAAATGCGCTTTGATTCATGAAGTTCTTCTGGCCACGGATGACGAAAGAATATATACTAAGGCGGCAGATCTGGAAGTACCTGTGGTGATGACTTCAGACAGGCATCACAGCGGTACTGACAGAATAATGGAAGCCGCCGCAGGGATGGGTCTGCATCAGGACGATATTGTACTCAACATTCAAGGAGATGAACCTGCACTGGAGCCTGAGATGCTTGAACAACTCCTTGGTCCCTTAATATCGTCGCCGGAAATAAAGATGACCACCCTGGCCAGGACTATTGATTACAAGAGTGCTCAAAGTCCCCATGTGGTCAAGGTGGTCAGGTCGCAAAGCGGCCGGGCGCTTTATTTTTCCAGAAGCCTTATTCCCTACTCTGAAAAAAAAAATGAAGAATTTCTGGTGCACATCGGCTTGTACGCCTACAGGTTCCGCTGCCTGGAAAAATTTTGCCGCCTGGGCCAAAGTGTTTTGGAAAGAAAGGAAAAACTCGAACAACTAAGACTATTGGAAGCGGACATCCCCATTAATGTGGTTCTTACCCGGCACACCAGCCAAGGCGTAGATGTTCCTGAAGATATTTCCAAAGTTGTTCAAATTCTGCAGGAGAGACAACAATGAAAGCCATACTGGCCCTGGAAGACGGAACCTGGTTTGAGGGCCGATCATTTACCGGAATCGGAGAATCAGGCGGAGAAGTCATTTTCAACACCGGCATGAGCGGATATCAGGAAATTCTTACTGATCCCTCTTATGTCGGACAGCTTGTGTGTATGACCTATCCGCTAATGGGCAATTACGGAGTCAATCTCGAAGACGTTGAATCGGAAAAGATCCAGGTTGCAGGATTCATAACCAAGGAATGCTGTCAGATCCCTTCCAACTGGAGAGCCACACAGTCTTTGCCTGACTACCTGAGAGACAGCAGGATCATGGGTATTGAAGGCATAGACACGCGGGCCTTGACCACGCATATCCGTAAAAACGGGGCAATGCGGGGGATAATATCCACTCAGGAGGATGATCCCCGGAAACTGGCGGCCAAAGCCGGAGAACTGCCCAGAATGGAAGGGCTTAATCTTGCTGAGCATGCCGGATGTTCCAGCCCGTTTGCCTGGACGGAGTGGGGTCCTGTTAAAGCGGTTTTAAGCGAAGACGGAGATTATGAATGGCCCGGACCCGGACCACGGGTCGTGGTTTATGATTACGGCATCAAGTGGAATATCCTGAGGCTGCTTAAGCAGCAGGGCCTCGAGCTGCTGGTGGTCCCCTGGAATTTCAGCTTTGAGCAGGTAAGAAAAGTAAATCCGGACGGAATATTTCTGTCCAACGGTCCGGGAGATCCCGCAGTCATGACCAAAAGCATAGGCATTATTTCCAGACTCCTGGATGACTATCCTATAGCCGGCATTTGTCTTGGACATCAGCTTCTGGGCCTGGCTCTGGGAGGAAGCAGCTTCAAGCTCAAGTTCGGGCACCACGGCATGAACCACCCGGTCAAGGATCTGTCAACTGGCAGGATAGAAATTTCTTCCCAGAACCATGGCTTCTGCCTGAGCATAAATCATCTGGATTTCCTTGAACAGACCCATATCAATCTCAATGACCATACTCTGGAAGGCTTCAGACACAAATCCAGACCGGTTATGGCCATCCAGTATCATCCTGAGGCTGCATCAGGACCTCATGACAGCCGTTACTTCTTCAGCAGATACAGGGAAATGGTAGAAAAGACAGCATGAGCGCAAACTAAAAAACCACAGCCTTGAACCAGTAAATCTCGGTCTGGGGGTCTTCATAGCAAGGGGGGGGCAAAGAAGCCTTCCGGCAGGTCTCTGCCAGAAATGTTTTGCGGTCCCAGCCGTAATCAGCAGCGACCTGAGGCAGCAAAAGTCCGGAATGAGCCCCTTTCCTCACCAGAAGGCCGTGTTTTCCAGGCTCGATCTGCTCAACATCCGGCACCCGTTCCAAAGGGCCAAGAATGGATATTTCAAGCTCCAGAAGGTCCAGTTCTCTGCGCTGCAGCATTTGAAAACGGGGATCTCCAAAAGCCGCTTCTCTGGCCATCCTGGCTATTGTTTCCCATAACGGCCTGTCTCCAAAAATGTTTCCTATGCATCCTCTTAGTCTGTCGTTGATTTTCAAACAGACAAAGGCCCCCAGATGTTCTTCCATTTTTGAGCTTACAGGTTGGGGGAATTCAGACTCTAGACCTTCAAGTTCTGATTTGATGCTTAAATAGGCCAGGTTTTTAAGATACTTCTTCTCTTCGGTACTTAACTCAAAAGAAAAATCAGACATATTTGCTTCTAATTCAATATTTATATGTTTATGGATTCAAATCCGATGAACGGTGTGAGATTGGAAGCCTGAAGCTTTTCTTCTTCGGATCAACAACAATACCCGGATCATTATTCGAAGGTCGCTTTTGCCGCTTCAGCGGCCTCCTTTTTCAACTGCTTCACATGATTGATCGCCGACCTGCCGGCTACAGCCCCTTCGCCAACAGCGACGCTGATCTGCAGAAAAGTTCCCACGCAATCTCCAGCTGCAAAAATTCCCGGCACATTGGTTTTTTGCTCATGGTCGACATCTACGAACATTTTATGCGTGATCAGACCCAGCGAATAGGCAAAATCAAGGGATGAGGCCTCGCCCATGGCCACGAACACCCCATCCACCTCCTGCTCTGATCCGTCTTCAAAAATTATCTTCTGCAAAACCTGATCTCCATCCAGACGCACAATTTTTTTATGCACAAAGGAAATGTCGGATTCATGCAATCTTTGCAGATAATAATCCGGAATATCGACCTTCTTCCCCTGGGGACAGATCAATACCCGGGCATTGTATTCCAGCAGTTCCAGGGCCTGGTTTGCGGCAAATAATCCCTCCCCAAGGACCACGACCTTCTTGTTTCTGAAAAAAAAGCCGTCGCAACTCACGCAGTAGGACACTCCCCGTCCTTCATACTGGGTCAGATTTTTGATTCCCGGCCTGACCCTGCTGACACCGGTAGCCAGGATAACCGCGCGGGTATAATATTCGTTCTGATCGGTCTTGATTTTAAAAGACTGATCATCATCACCCTGGCGTATGGACAACACTCTTTCACAGCGCAGTTCCGCGCCGAACCTGGATGCATGTTCACACCCGCGCTGTATCAGCTCACGACCCTTTATACCCTCCGGGAAGCCGAAGTAATTATCAATGTCATAATCTCCGGCGACCTTGGGTTCACAACCCAGCACCAGGGTGTCAAGTCCGGCCCTGGAGGTATAAATTGCTGCGGAAAGACCTGCCGGACCTTGTCCGATTATAGTGATATCTATTATCTGCATTGTTGATTTCCCTTAAAATCAGCAACCGTTCTTTAATTTTTATCTCAAGCAGTAAACTTTCATATATTTATAGGGTTGCTGGGAGATTTGTAAACTTTAGCCTGAAAGAAGAGGCAGTAAGTACATTGGCAACTGTATTGAAAAAAATAAAAAGCATTTTGCAATTTTTTTGCCACCGGAACTTAAATCCTATTTTCTGGTCAGTTGCTCCAGGTATTGCAGCGCTTTTCCTGCTGCATTCTGTTCGGCCTTCTTCATGCTGCTGTCCTCTGCCTCGATTTTTGTTCCGTTGGGCAGCTCCACCTGGACTCTGTAAGTCTTTTCATGTTCAGGACCGAAGCTCTCCAGAAGGATGTAAACCGGTCTGGCCTTGAACAGGCACTGGGTGCTTTCCTGCAGTCTGCTTTTATAATCTCTTGAAACGGGCAGTACATCGACTCTTTCCGGCAGATATTTTTCAAATAAGTGAACAATGCATGCATAAGCTTCATTATATCCGGAATCAAGATATACAGCCCCCAGCACAGCCTCCAGAGTATCGGCAAGCACAGAATCCCTGTCCCGGCCTCCCTGCTGCTCTTCACCTTTTCCCAGAAAGACGTACCGGCCCAAAGACATGTCCCTGGCAGCTCTGGACAAAGAAGGTTCGCTTACCAGCGCCGCCCGCAATCTGGTCAACTCCCCTTCAGCGGCAAGGGGAAATCTAAAGAAAAGCAGATTGGAAATGCATAATTCCAGAACAGCATCTCCCAGAAATTCTATTCTTTCATTGTGCTCCAGATTTCTTTCATTGGCATAGGAACTATGAGTCAATGACTGCAAAAGCAGATTTCTGCTTTTGAATCTGTAGCCCAGTCTTTGCTCCAGTTCATCCGGATACGAAAAATCGTTCATTTTTTGATCTTTGTTTAAACTTTGCCTTTTTTCGGCTTTCCGGAAACTTCAAGGGCAGCTTTTCTGGCCAGACTGTCACAGCGCTCGTTATATTTATGACCGCTGTGTCCGCGTATCCATACGAATTGCACCTTATGGATCTCCATCAGACGTATAAGTTCCTCCCAAAGGTCCTTGTTTTTCACTCCAGCTTTCTGGGCGGTCTGCCATCCGTTTTTTTTCCATTTATCTATCCATCCTTCGTTAATGGCCCTGGAAATGTACTGAGAATCAGTATGAATGCGCACGCGGCATGGATATTTCAAGGCTTTCAATCCGGCCAGAACAGCCATGAGTTCCATACGGTTGTTTGTGGTTTGTGCAAGACCATCAACAATCTCTTTTTCCAGGTCTCCCCATCTAAGTATGGCCGCATATCCTCCGGGACCGGGATTGCCCAGGCATGCACCGTCAGTGTAGATATCGACTACAGCCGGCTGAGCTTTATTCTCTTTCAATCTTGATCAGCTCCCTGTCCAGTCTGCGCATGGCGCTGAACAGGCCCTGAGGCCAGTCGTCCTGTTCAAAGTAAGCCTGAAAGTGTTTATGTTCGAGATCGAAAAGAAAATTTTCAGGCAGGGCCTTCTTCAGCACAGGCGGCCAGGCAATATTCACTTGTTCATGCACAGGACTCAGGCCGATATAAATAATGCGCGGATCAGGCTCAACCCTGTCCAGGCCATGCTCATAAATTTTGACTCTCAGCCCGAATCCGAACCTTTGGCTCAGAACATTGGAGTAATAGATGATTTCTCTTTGCTGTTCTTCAGTAAGGGTTTCGGTTTCATCAGTGACAAGATGCCTGAACATGATGGTATCCATGGAGCGTCCGCTGTTGCTCAGGAGAAGATAGCCTCCGCCAAGCAGCAGCAAAGCCACAATCAGGAGAGTAAAGGAACTGGACTGTCCTGAAGAAGCGTTTCTGGAAAAAAAACTCATCATCTTGATAATTTGATTTTATAAAAGATTTTATTGTGAAGAGAAATCTGCTCTATTCTGGTTATTGCTTTTATCACATAAAGGGGCAAACGTCTCTGCTGAAGAAGGGGTATCTGCTTCCGGGCTGATCTCCATTAAAACCAGATAATAAACACCGTCTTCTCGAATTTCCGGCTCAGGATGGATTTCCTTTACCAGAGCGGAAAACAAACTGTTGTCAAAGGCATTCAGCCGCAGCTGCAAATCCCTGTTCTGAGTCAGTCCGGATATCTCGGTGGCGGAGACGTACATCCAGAGTGTCATGCTGGTCGGACCCTTGATGGAAACGGATGATGAATTATCAGTTATGAAAATTTCTCCTTCATCAACCATTCTTTCATTCTGGGTCTGCAGCCGAAGCGGATCGTGAACCGGGAAAGTTTCCGGTTCAGATTGCCGCCACCACCAGATCCCTCCAAGGACGACAATGTGAAGAAGAACAAGCAGGAAAATTTTTCGCACTGGCTATGAAAGATCCTTGATCCATTTTTGCAGAGGCTTTTCAATCATATCGCGCAGCTCCTGCAGCCTTGCTTCCGACTCTGCCTCAAAACGAAGCACCAGCACAGGCTGAGTATTGGAAGCCCGAAGCAGGGCCCATCCGTCTTCAAAGGTAATCCGTACGCCGTCAACATCCACTATGTCGAACTTTTCCCGGAAGTACTCCTGAGCCTGTTGAACCACATCGAATTTTATCCTGTCGGGGCAATCCATGCGAATTTCAGGCGTATTGAACGTTTTCGGCCAGTCAGCAAGGTATTCGCTTACAGGCTGATCGCTTTTTTTAGCCGCTATCTCCACAAGACGTCTGGCTGCGTAGACAGCATCATCAAATCCGTAATAGCGATCCGCGAAAAACATGTGCCCGCTCATTTCACCAGCCAGAAGAGCGTTCTCCTCCTTCATCTTGGCTTTAATCAGGGAATGTCCGGTCTTCCACATTATCGGCCTGCCGCCGTGCTTCTCAATGTCATTGAAGAGCAGATGCGAACATTTGACCTCTCCTATGACGCACGCCCCTGGATTATCCTGCAGGACATCCCTTGCGAAAATCGCCAGCAGCTGATCACCGTAGACCATATTCCCTTTTTCATCCACTACTCCGAGACGGTCTCCATCGCCATCCAGTCCGATCCCCAGATAAGCCTTTTCTTTTTTGACCGTGGCCACCAGGTCCTCATTGTTTTTCATGACGGTGGGATCCGGATGGTGATTAGGAAAGTTTCCATCAGGCTCACAGTAAATGGGTATGACTTCGGCTCCGGCATTTTCCAGAGCCTCTACGCAGTCAAGTCCCGCAGCTCCGTTGCCTCCGTCCACGACAACCTTCACCGGGACCTGAATAGTGCCCTGGGCCCGGAGGTGATCCTGATAAACAGGATTTATATACATTTCACTGGCCAGACCTTTGCCCTTAAGGAATTCACCGGAAGCCATGATCTGATATACTTTCTGAATTTCATCGCTGTGGATGGTGCTCTCCCCGGCCCAGACCTTGAATCCGTTGAAATCCGGCGGATTGTGACTGGCGGTGATCATCACCCCCGCGCTGTAACCAAGCTTTTTGACAGCAAAATAAAATAAAGGAGTGGAAACCATGTTCAGATAAACCACATCCACTCCGGTACTGGTCAGACCACCTATCATTCTATGCTGATATTCAGGGGAACTGTGCCTGCAGTCGTGTCCGACCACTGCCTGGTTCAAACCCAGGTTTAGGAAATAGGTGCCGCAGGCTTTGCCCAGAACCTCCACCCAGTCAGGGTCAAAATCCTTATCCACAATACCTCTTATGTCATATGCCCTGAATATGTCCTGTTTAATTTCTTTCATCAGCATAAGCTCCCTGATTGAATATTCTTAACACTCTGCCTGCTTTACGGCCAGTTTTAACTGCTTTACTCATAATCCTCGAACCTTGAACTTTGAGCTTTGAGCTTTGAGCATATCATGTCCATACCTTTATTACCTTTATAAAAAACCGCAATAGATGTAAAACATTTTTGTTTTTCTTGATCTTTTATTTGCAGTAACTTATCTGTATCATCCAGGTTTAAAGAGTTTTTTCATTCATGCAATATCAGTTCAATCCTCTTGATTTTCCTCAAGGACCGGGCGTTTACCTGATGAAGGATGAACAGAACCGGTTTGTTTATGTGGGCAAGGCCAAAGACCTCCGCAGCCGGTTAAGTTCATATTTCAGATCCATTCAGACTCAGACGCCAAAGACCAGAGTGTTGCTTACCCGGGTCAGCAAAATCGAGTATATCACCACTTTGAGCGAAAAAGAAGCCCTGCTTCTGGAATCAAGCCTGATCAAGAAGCACAGGCCGCGGTACAACATTGTCCTTAGAGATGACAAACAATATGTACTTTTCCGTCTGAACAAGGCATTGCCCTACCCTGCCCTGGAACTGACCCGGTCAGCCAAAAAAGACAAGTCTCTTTATTTCGGTCCTTTTACCTCGGCCCTGGCAGCACGCCAGACCCTGAAAGTTATCAACAGGCTTTTTATGCTGCGCAAGTGCGGACATAAAAAATTCAGAAACAGGGTCAGGCCGTGCCTGCAGTACTTCATAAAACGCTGCCCCGGTCCCTGCTGTCTGGAAGTTTCGCCTGAAGAATACGGCCTGGAGGTCCGCCGTCTGGAAATGTTTCTTTCCGGCAGATCAGGGGAATTGTTGCGCAGGCTGGAAAAAGATATGCACCAGGCCGCCCTGGAGCTGAATTTTGAAAAAGCAGCTTTGATCCGTGACCAGGTGAGTGCGGTCAGGCAGACCACTCAGGCCCAATCCGTAGTTTTTCCCGGCATGGGGGATATGGATGTCTTTGTTCCAGTCCAGGTTCATGGGGGCCTGGGCATAGGCATTCTTTTCGTGCGCCAGGGCAAAGTCCTGGACAGCAGAAATTTTTTCTGGCCGGAGCAGGACTTCGAAGAATCAAGTATTGAATTGTCAGGTGTTGCCGCCGGACTTTTGAGCCAGTTTTACGGTCCGGATAAATATATACCTGAAAAGATCGTACTTCCCCAAAAAGTGCATGATCCGGCTCTGGTACAGTTGCTCTCGGAATACCGCAGGGGAAAAGTAAGGCTGATCGGAGCAAGGGGCGAGAGCATGAAAGGCCTGCTGCACATTGCCCGGAACAATTGTCTTGAGCATGTCCGGGAGAAAATGCAGACTTGTACATTATCCCTGGCCCGGGTTTTCAGGCTGGAACAGGAACCGGAGCGCATCGAGTGCATCGACGTCTCGCATCTCTTTGGCCAGAGTACCCGCGTGGGTGTGGTCGTCTTTGTTGATGGAGAGCCTCGCAAGCAGGATTACCGGACATACAAGCTTCCCGGGGTGCCCCCTGGAGATGACTACCAGGCCATGCGGGAGTTTATGTACCGCAGAAGCAGTTCGTCCATGCCCTGGCCTGATCTGCTGCTGATTGACGGAGGCCGTGGACAGCTGGGGTGCGTGTGTAGAGTCCTGCAGGAACTGAGCCTTGAGGGAAGCTTTGCTTTGGCGGCCATCGCCAAAGCAGGTACAAGGTCCGGTAGCGGAGCTGATGATCAGCTGTTCATTCCCGGGCGCGGGAATCCTTTGCCTGTCAGGCGCAATTCCCCGGAACTTCTTTTTTTGCAGAAAATCAGGGATGAAGCCCATCGCTTCGCCCTGCACAGCATGCACAAAAACAGGCGTAAAAGTTCAGTCAGCAGCGGTCTGGAGAACATCCCCGGCCTTGGGCCCAAAAGAGTCCGGGCTCTTTGGGATTATTTCGGAGATCTGCACAAAATTATAAATGCAACCGAGGATCAGCTGAAGCAAGTGCCCGGATTCGGACCTGAAAGAGCACGCAAAACCGAACTCGCTCTAAAAAAATGGAATACTATAAATTCATAATCGCACCTTTTATCTGCGCCCTTATCGGCTGGCTGACAAATTATCTTGCAGTCAAGATGCTTTTTCGTCCAAGAAAGCAGATAAACATTCTTGGATGGAAACTTCAGGGCATCTTTCCGAAAAGACAGAAGGAACTGGCTTTCAGTCTGGGAGAACTGGTGGAAAAAGAGCTTATTTCCCACCAGGATGTTCAGAAGGTGATCAATGATCCGCGCT
>SLDX01000101.1 GCA_007125075.1 Desulfonatronospira sp. | reverse complement strand
TATTAAGATACGCCTCCTCATAATTGCTTGATTTCCTTGCCAAAAGAAAAAACTCCTCGTTTCCGGAAAGAAAACCGTCAGTTTCAGCATCCGGAAATAAAGAATTTCCGGATGGAAACTAATGAGTCGAGCAAATTAATTTTTTTCATGTCAAGCGTATGCTTCTTTTCTTTTAAAGCTTCGCGGCAAAGCCCTGGCTGTATAAAAAGCTGAGAATCCACCAGCAAATTCATCAGATTCAGGCTTCTTTTTATAAGGCAGGGCTCCGTTTAACTTCCGCTCAAGCCGGTAACTCTTTTCAAAAACAGGATATCCTCGCTCGCACCGGTCGCCTTGCTTTTTTGCGGCACCGGGGTTATTTATTTTCTGTTGGAAGCTTGTTGATCTGCAAAAAGTTTTTTTACGAAGCCATTATGAACATTTTCAGCCTTGCCCTGGACACATTGAAAGTTTCCAAGCCGTGGATTCTGGCCGCGCTTGTGATCTATTGCCTGGCCGGGATCATTGCCTGGAGCATTCCGGAGCATTTTGATTTTCTGGAAGCGCAGTTCGCAAACCTGATGGAGAGATTCGCCGATCTGAGCGCCTGGGAGTTCATCCTGCGCATCTTCCTGCACAATCTCGTTGCCAGCTACCTTGCCTTTTGCTTTGTGGTTTTTTTCGGAGCGGTGCCCATCGCCCTGGCAGCCTTCAACGGTCTGCTTCTTGGCTGGTTTGCCACCTGGCTCGAACAGGTCACCTGGCTGGAACTGGCAGTCATGCTTGTACCCCATGGACTTTTTGAATGGCCGGCCATGTTCATTGCTTTTGGGGTGGGCATATGGAGAGGTTTTGGTCATCGTCTGGGCAGCGTTTCATACGGCTGGGCTGAACGACTGAAAAGGTCGCACTGCGTATTTCTGGTTTTTGTCGTGCCCCTTCTTTTTGTTGCAGCCATCATTGAGGGCAGGTTCCATTTGCTGGAGCTTCTATCCTGAAAACAACACGGTAGAAGGCCGGGCATCTGTTTCAACAGGCCTGTATATCCGAGTTGATTTGTATGTTAAATACCGGGCCAGGCAGAGGGAAAATGAATAAGCATAGTATTAATCTTTTGAACGAAAAGAATATGATAAGTTATTTGAACTATTCCCGGAGGATAAGATGTGGGAGTATACGGATAAGGTAAAGGAATATTTTTTAAATCCCAAAAATGCAGGCGAGATTAGCGATGCCGATGCAGTGGGCGAAGTGGGCAGCCTGGCCTGCGGAGATGCATTGAAGCTTTTCCTGAAAGTGGATGAATCAGGAGTGATCCAGGACGCCAAGTTTCAGACTTTCGGCTGTGCCAGCGCCATTGCCTCAAGTTCGGTTCTTACTGAGATGCTCAAGGGCAAGACAGTGGAAGAAGCCAATAAAATCACCAACAAGGATATTGCCAGGGAGCTGGGCGGCCTGCCAAAGGAGAAAATGCACTGTTCAGTAATGGGTCAGCAGGCCCTGGAAGCAGCGCTTAAAAATCTTCGCGGAGAAAAGGTTGCAGCCGAAGACCTTGAAGGAGAGGTCGTCTGTGAGTGCTTTGGAGTCACTGACCGGCAGATCAAGAGGGCCATTAAGGAGAACAATCTGGCTTCAATTGAGGACGTGACCCACTACACCAAAGCCGGAGGAGGCTGCGCAGACTGTCATGATCAGATCCAAGAGCTTCTGGAGCGCAGCCGCGCGGAACAGCCAAAACCCGTACAGCTGGGGCCCAAGGTAAAGCCCATGACCAATATTCAGCGCATGCAGCTGGTGACCAAGGTTGTGGATGAAGAAATCAGGCCGAGTCTGCATAAGGATGGAGGAGACATCGAGCTGGTGGACATAGAAGGTTTAAAAGTACTGGTCAGCTTCCGGGGTGCCTGTGCCGGGTGTCCTTCCAGCCATCTTACGGTCAAGGAGGTTGTGGAAAAGAAGCTCAGGGAGCGGGTGGACGCTCAGATTCAGGTGGAGGAGGTTCGGCAATGAAGATCACCTATATGGATAATAATGCTACGACTAAAGTGGCGCCCGAGGTCATGGAGGAGATGAGCCCCTTCATGGACACCCTGTACGGCAATCCCTCAAGCATGCACAGCTTCGGCGGCCAGGTGCAGAAGTCCATCAACTTGGCCAGGGAACGGGCGGCTTCGGCTCTTGATTGCTCGCCGGAAGAGATTATCTTCACCTCCGGAGGTACCGAAGGTGATAATGCGGCCATTTTTGCAGCGATAAACGCCCAGCCGGACAAGCGCCATATTGTGACCACCCGGGTGGAGCATCCGGCAGTACTGAACACAGCCAAATATCTGGAAACCAGAGGCTATGAGGTAACCTGCCTGCCGGTTGACGACGCAGGCAGGCTGGACATTGATCAATTATGGGACAGCCTGCGCCAGGATACGGCTCTGGTCTCGGTCATGCATGCAAACAACGAAACCGGAAATATCTATCCTGTGCAGGAGATGGCCCAGATGGTCAAGGATCGGGGCATTCTCTTTCACACTGATGCTGTACAGGCCATAGGCAAATTCAATCTGTCCCTGGACAGCCTCCCCGTGGATTATCTGGCTTTGTCAGGGCACAAAATACACGCCCCCAAAGGGGTGGGCGCTCTTTTTGTGCGCAAAAAGGCCCCTTTCAGGCCCTTTATCATGGGCGGGCATCAGGAGAACGGCCGGCGGGCCGGCACTGAGAATACAGCAGGGATTGTGGGTCTGGGCAAAGCCATGGAAATGGCCGCCCAAAATATTGACCAGGAAAACACAAGGCTTGCCGGACTCAGGGACCGCCTGGAACAGGGCCTGATAAGCTCGGTCAAGCACACCAGGATCAACGGAGATCCAGATTCCAGGCTGTCCAACACCACAAACATCTCCTTCAAATATATTGAAGGCGAGTCTTTGCTGCTCATGATGGACGTGCTGGGCATCTGTGCCAGCTCCGGTTCGGCCTGCACCTCGGGCAGCCTGGAACCCTCATCGGTACTGCGGGCCATGGGAGTGCCTTTTACCTATGTGCACGGTTCAGTGCGCTTCAGCCTGAGCAGGTACACCACTGAAGAAGAGGTTGATCTGGTCCTGGACAATCTTCCAGGGATCATAAGCAGACTAAGAGACATTTCTCCCTTTTGTGAAGGCCGCGAACCAGGGACCGTCTCCCAGAAATACGAGAATTAGCCATCCCTGCAAACAGGTGATCGATAATTGCCATATTCGTCTTGAACATATTTAAAGCCTAGCTCATCATGTCTCAAATCCAACCCAAAGCTGAAGGATTCAGGTCTTCAGCCCTGCGCCTGGTGGACAACCAGATTTTTCAAAGAGTGGTCATTGCGGTGATCATCTTAAACGGCGTGGTCCTGGGCCTGGAAACCTCAAGTACGGCAATGGCCATAGCCGGTCCGGTACTGCTGACCATTGACAGGCTTTGCCTGGCTTTCTTTGTCGCGGAAATTCTGCTCAAAATATATGCCCAGCGCAGCAGGTTTCACAAAGAAGGCTGGAACGTATTTGACTTTATAGTCGTGGCCATTTCTCTTGTTCCGGAACACGCAGGACTGTCGGTACTCCGGGCTCTGCGTGTGCTCAGGGTCATGCGCATGATTTCAGCCCTGCCCAGCATGCGCCGGGTGGTAGGGGCCATGCTCCACGCCCTGCCCGGGGTAAGCTCAGTAGCCGGGATAGTGGCCATCCTCTTTTATGTGGGCGCGGTCATCTCCACCAAGCTTTTCGGAGAGTCCTTTCCGGACTGGTTCGGAAACATCGGGGCATCCCTGTACACCCTGTTTCAGATCATGACCCTGGAGAGCTGGTCCATGGGCATAGTCCGCCCGGTCATGGACATATACCCCTATGCCTGGCTCTTCTTTGTTCCCTTTATCCTGGCCACCACCTATACGGTCATCAACCTGGTGGTGGGCATAATCGTCGGGGCAATGGAGGAACGGGCCATTGAAGAGGGTTCCAAGCAGGACCCGGCCATAGTCCTGGCCAAGCTGGAAAAACGTCTGGAAGAGGTGGATTCCAAGCTGGATAGGCTTTTAAAGGAAAAATAAAATAAAACGCTTAAGTATATAAAGCCTTTGTCAGTAAATTTTTACATCAGATTGAGTCAGTCTTCGCGGACAAAAAAGACTTTTTGAATCAGCGTAATTCAGCGTGATCAGCGGCTTGATTCTTCAGCCTTTAATTACAGCCTATAAGATAATAATTGTAAAAAAATCAAAAGTCCGTTGACAGATGGGCCGGATATTATCAGTTAATTGATAGCTGAAGCTGAAAACTTGACAATTATTTTCTTATCAGTAATAATTATTACTATAAATAAATCAGCAATCCAAGGAGGTAAGCAGATGAGTAAGACGGATAAGAACCTTGAGGAAGCTTTTGCAGGAGAATCCCAGGCCAATCGCAAGTATCTGGCTTTTGCCAAACAGGCGGAAAAGGAAGGATATCCCCGGGCGGCTAAATTGTTTAGGGCTGTGGCTGAAGCGGAGACTATGCACGCGCATGCCCATTTGAAAATCCTGGGCGGAATCAAGAACACCAGAGAAAACCTGCAGACGGCCATTTCCGGCGAGATTTACGAATTCAAACAGATGTATCCTGAAATGATTGAAGAGGCGGAAAAAGAGGGCCGCAACGCAGCCAGGCGCACTTTCCAGTTCGCCAATGACGTGGAGAAGATTCACGCTGAACTGTACCAGAAAGTCCTGGACAATCTGGAAAGCTCAGAGGAGGTCGACTATTATGTCTGCTCAGTCTGCGGCTATACCGTAGAAAACCATCCTCCGGAAAAATGTCCGGTATGCAGCGCCGCCCGGAAGGCCTTTTTTCAGGTCGACTGATACAAGCGCTTAAAAATTGATTTCATGCATTTTCAAAGGTCCTTTCCCCCAAGGGTGAAAGGACCTTTTTTTTTGCGCTGTATATCATGTCCGGTTATTTCAGCAGATGTACGTTGCCCAGGTGCACATTTTTCAGGCCGGCCTCCAAGGCGGCGTCCTGGCATCTCATGGTCGGGCTTTGAGGAGGCTCCGGGGGCAGGCCGAAGCGAACCCTTGATTCCCTATGTACCTGTCTTATCTGTTCCTCTACCGAGCTGAAATCTTCCCGGATGCAGCCCGAGCAGAATCCTATGCGATCGGAGATCAAGCTGTCTTTGGTTTTACATTTCCTGCAGATACCCATAAACTGAACCCTTCATAATTTTAATCCCGTACAGAATTTTTAAAGCATTATCTACTGCCTCTTTGTTCAAAATTATTATTAATTGATTATAAACAAACATTGCAGCCAGGAAAAGAAATTCATCGGCAAAGGTTAAAAATTTAAGAGGTGCACCATGGGGCTTTACAGCAAAGATCAGGCATTGAAAATGCTTTGTCCGATAATGAGCCGGAACGAAAGCTTTCACCTATGCAGGGCCGACGATTGCCTTGCCTGGAGGTCAAGCGTTATCCAGGACCACACTGGAGAAATCCTGGATGTCAAAGGCTATTGCGGGCTGGCCGGCAGGCCTGAAGTTCTTCGATCGGTCATGGATAAATAGTGCTTTAACCTGATGTCCGGACCTGGCAGCCGGCTTCGGGCCTGATCTATGAAAAACAAAAGTAAAAGCCTTGAAACCTGATTGAGGCATGCGAACTATGGATGCGAATAAACCGGTTGTACCGATTTGCATGATCCGGCTGACTTATTTTTTCCATAATATTGACTAGACGCTGGGGCCTGAAGCTTTGCTCCCTGAACTCATCCGGTGTTCCGGGAGCAGGGATTTGACCAGGGAATAAAAATATGGAACCAAGAGTTTTCCCACCGCTGTTTCCAGGGGGTTTTCTTCAGCAAAGCCTTATTTTTCCTGATGAAGACCGAGGGGACAAGTACAGGTAAAATGACAAACATTTCCAGCCCCAGGGAGTAAGAAGCCTGTGAGAAATTATCTGCCGGCATTGATTTTCTGTCTGCTGTTGTTTTTCCCTCTTTCTTACAGCCATGCTCAGCCTTCCGCGGAAAAGGGGCCGATGCTTGAGCTTGGAATTGACCATGCCTTTGATTCCCGCATCAGTAGCTCTGATACGGAGGTTTCCAGGACCAGGTACAGGATAAGGGGTTCTTATTCCTTTCTGACTCTGGGTTATGATCATGTCCGCTATTCCTGGGATGACCACCGGGATGCGGGCCTGGCCGCAGAAGGTCGCACCCCCTGGGAGGTTCTGCACCATGTTTATATTTCCGCCGACAGGATGTTCCCGCTGATGGAACAGTGGATGCTCAGTCTAGGCGGAGGTGCTGCCAGCTCCTTTGAGAAGGAGGTGTCCGACTCTTTTGGAGTGGCGGCCCGGGTGATTTTGATCAGAAAATTCGAAAAGGGATGGGCTGCGGGCGTAGGTGTTGTAGGAGCATATCATCCGGTGCGTACTCTTGTCGTGCCTGCGGCAAGTATCAGCTATGGAATTCACAAAGGCCCCGGCTGGTCCGTGCGTGCTGGTTTTCCCAGGACCAAGGTGCGCTACGGAATAAGCGATCAACTGGCCTTGCAGGCAGCGGCTGATTATCGGGCCAGAATATACAGGCTCAAAAACGACAGCCCTGTAGCCGAAAAGGGCTACTTCAGGAAACGAGAAGTGAAGCTGGGTCTGCAGCTTGAGGCGAAACCGGTGCGGAATATGATCTTGACAGCGGGTCCTTATTATCTGGTTGCCAGGAAATGGCGGCTCTACGACCAGGATGAAAGCCGCATAACCAGCGAAAACCTGAAAAGCAGTCCGGGTGTTGAAGCAAGCCTTTCCTGGAGGTTTTAACCCGGACCTGACATAAGGCAGTAAATCATCAACCGGTTCATGAATCCTGCATCCGGAATATCACCCTGTTCGTATTCCAGGCCGGGTCTGATCTTGATCCGGCATAGATCTACATCTTATCCTCGCAGCTTACAGCGCAAAGCTTTCCGCACATGGAACATGCCTTTTCATCTTCAGCGACCTTAAGCCTGTCCCGGACCAGATCCTTGTCCAGCGAAGCATTGATTATCCCCTCCCAGTCCAGGTTCTGCCTGCATCTGGATATTCGTCTGTCCTTTTCCTCGGCTCCTTTGACCCCTTTTTCAATATCGGCTATGTGCGCGGCGATGCGCGCGGCCATGACACCCTGGTAGACATCGTCTTCTCCAGGGAGGCTCAGATGTTCGGCAGGGGTGACGTAACACAGAAAATCAGCTCCGGCAGCACCGGCAACAGCGCCGCCGATGGCCGCGGTGATATGGTCGTAGCCCGCGGCGATATCCGTGGGCAGTGGGCCCAGGACATAAAAAGGGGCATTGCTGCAAAGCTTTTTCTGCAGCTGGACCTGACTTTTGATCTGGTTCAGGGGCACATGTCCAGGGCCTTCGATCATGGTCTGGACACCCTTATCAAAAGCCCTTCGGGCCAGATGGGCCAGGATCATCAGCTCGTCGATCTGGGCCGCATCCATGGCGTCGGCAATGCACCCCGGTCTGAAACCGTCGCCAAGGCTCAAGGTCACGTCGTAAGTTCCGGCGATGTTAAGCAGATCGTCGAAATCTTCATAAAGCGGGTTTTCCTGGTTGTTTTTTTTAATCCAGTTCATGAGTATCGAGCCTCCCCGGCTGACGCAGGGCATGATTCTAGGGGATCTATCCAGACTTTGAACTGAACGTCTGGTAATTCCGCAGTGCACGGTTATATAATCCACTCCCTGCCTGCACTGCTCTTCAATCTCCCTGAAAAGGGCATCAGCATCCATATCCCTGAGCGGTTGTCCCCGGCGGACCATTTTCGCGGCAAGGCCGTAAATGGGGACCGTGCCCAGCATGACCGGGGAGTTTTCCAGAAACATGGACCTGATTTCATTAAGGTCTCCCCCGGTGGACAGGTCCATGACCGAGTCCGTCCCTGCACGTATTGCTGCGGCAAGTTTTCTTTTTTCCAGTTCCGGGTCCATGCATTCGCCGCTGGTCCCCAGGTTGGCGTTGACCTTGGTCTCAAGTCCCTGGCCTATGGCCCGAATATCGCTGAAATCGCGGTTTATGTTTTTAGGCAGAACCGCCACTCCGGAAGCTATGAGCTTCAGCAGATCTGATGGATCCATGTCTTCGTGCAAAGCGGCTCTTTTTATTTCCGGGGTGACAATTCCGGACCGGGCCATGTTCAATTGGGTTTTCATCTGGTTCCTCCTGTATGATTTTCAGGAGGGAATGGAAGCATGAAGGTCTGGCAAAATAAAAGAAAAGGATAAAAAAAAGAGTGATCCAAACCATCATCGCCATCCCTCCGCCGGCATTACCCGGATCAGGTTCAAGGGGTGCACTCTCAGCCCTGAAAAAAGGGCGCCCCCAGGCGAACAGTTTCCATCCGGAATCTTTCCGGATAATGGTGCATTAAATCAGAAACAGATCATGATATCAATACAATTTTCAGTTTGCTGCACAAATATCTTAAATCTTGTTTGACAAGATTATTAAATACTATTTAAAATAAAATTGAAATAAAAATAAATTGCTTATACTTTTTTGAGCTCGGCCTTTTGGTTAAAGAGAATAAGCATTTTTTCAGTGGTAAATCTGACCTTTTTCCGGCTGTAGCCAGGAAACGCGCGCATGAGCAGGATATTTGTTCTTTCCGGGGACGCATCCTTTTGCCGGGAGATGATCCGAATTGCAAACGGCATGGGTCACCAGGTCCGAACAATCAGTGCGGACAGGGCATTGACCGATGTATCTGGAGATTGTGAGGTGCTGGTCCTGGATTTTCTTCTGCGTCCTGACGGCGTCAGACAGGACCTGGATGAATTCCTGCGCCTTCCTGATCGGCCCGAAGTTATCCTCGTCCTGTCCGAGCATGATCCGGATCTGGCTGAAGAGGCCATCACCAGGGGAGTCTGGGATTATTTCCTTAAGCCCCCTGATGAGAAAAGGCTGAAAAGTTCTATACAGCGCGCCGTGCAAGCGGTCGAAAAGAAAAAATCCGATAAGCACCTGATCCTGATGCGCTGCGGAATTCTGGGCTCGTCTTCGGCCATGAGATTCTGCCTGAAAACTGTGTCCGCCTGCGTCAGAAGCGATTCAAACGTGCACATCTATGGCGAAACAGGCACGGGCAAGGAATTATTTGCCAGGGCCGTTCATTACAACAGCACGCGCAAGGATTTGCCCTTCATCCCGGTGGACTGCGCTTCACTCCCGAACAACCTTGTGGAAAGCATTCTCTTCGGCCACGAAAAGGGGGCCTTCACCACAGCTGAAAAAAAGCATGCCGGACTTTTGAGACAGGCTCACGGAGGAACACTTTTTCTGGATGAGGTTGGTGAACTTCCCCTGGTAGTCCAAAAGGCCTTTCTGCGGGTTCTCCAGGAGCGCAGCTTCAGGCCCGTCGGAGGAACCTCCGAAATGTTCAGCAACTTCAGGCTGGTTTCTGCAACCAACAAGGATCTGGACCGGATGGTCGAACAGGGATTGTTTCGCCGCGATCTCCTATTTCGTCTGCGCACCGTGGTCCTGGAACTGCCCCCGTTAAGGGGCAGGCATGCCGATATCAGGGAGCTGGCGCATCATTACCTGATTAAGATACGCAGAAAGCTCGCTCTTAAGGACAAGGAAATCTCAGCCGAGACTGCGGAAGCCTTAACCGGCTATGACTGGCCGGGCAATGTTCGCGAACTGATAAACACCCTCGAACACGCCGTGATCATGTCCGAAAACGACCCCGTGCTCCATCCTGAACACCTGCCCCGGGCTGTCAGGATACATCGTGCCAGAGAAGAGTCGAGCGCGAACAGGATCATGACCCCTGTTACCTCAGCCTTCCAGGCAGCGCCTGATGAACATAACCTGCCCAAGCTGAAGCCGTACAGGCTGCTCGCCCTGGCAGAGCTTGAGAAAAGTTACCTGTCCGAACTGCTGCGCCTCACCGGAAGAGACATCCCCAAAGCCTGCACTGTTGCAGGCATTTCCAGGGCCAGACTTTACGTCATGCTCAAAAAATACGGCCTTTGAACAATTTTGCCTTTTTTTGTTCCCAGCCTGTTCTCTCGGACTGCTTCGATAAAAAGAACTTGTCTTGCCGGACAAGACAAAACACCCTTATTAAAGGTAGTCCTTAATCTCCATGTCCATAATCTGTCATAACCTCCTGTTAAAACATGTTTTTTTCAGGCAGGCACAAAGATTGTTATACCTTTATTCAGATGCGCCCTGATATTTAAAAGCAGAAGCTTTTCAAGTTTTATAAAGTTATGCGTTCTGTCGGGACGGTTATGAACAAAGAACCCTCTAACAAGGAGGAAGACAATGAGATCGTTTGAAGATCTGATCCGCGATGTACAGGACCGCAACCTGTGTCACAGATGCGGAGGCTGCGTTACTTTCTGTACGTCCATCAACTATGGGGCCCTTGAACTGGGTGAGGAAGGCTATCCCAGGTATAAGGAGAAGTCCAAATGCATCGAGTGCGGCATATGCCACATGCTTTGTCCGGAAATCGATGAGCTGGACGCTGAAATAAAGAAACAGGCCGGGTGGAGTGAACCGTCAGGAAGGATCGTCTCCACTAGTATTGACCGAGCGGCGGATGACAATATCCGTGAAAGAGCTACCGACGGAGGCGCTGTAACAGGCATTCTTCTTCGCCTTCTGGAAACCGGGCGTATTGACGGGGCAATTGTATCCAAGCATGTGGGCCTGTTCAACAGAGAACCTTACCTGGCTTCTTCCAGAGAAGACATTCTTTCCGCATGCGGCTCTTTCTTTGATGCCTCGCATGGAATGGTCCTTTACAGCGAGCACTATTCGACCTTTTCCCCTTCAGTGCAGGCTCTGAGTACGGTCAAAAGGATCGGGTCTCAGAAGGTGGCTTTTGTGGGAACTCCTTGCCAGATAGTCACTCTCAGAAAAATGCAGGCCTTGGGGGTGGTACCCTCTGATGCAATATACTGCCTGCTGGGCCTTTTCTGTTCAGGCAATTTCGCTTTTGACGACAATTCCAGAAAGCGCCTGGAGAAAATCGGTGATTTTAAATGGAGTGATGTCAGAAAAATCAGCATCAAGGGCAGGATGTACGTATATCTGAATAACGGATCAATCCACACCCTGCCCCTGGATGAAATTGACTTTATCAAAAGACCCGCCTGCCGCTATTGCGAAGACTACACCGCTGAATTCGCAGACCTGTCCTTCGGCGGAATCGGGGCTGAAGAAGGCTGGACCACTGTGCTCACCAGGACCCAGCTGGGAATGGACATCCTGAATAATGCCGAGCGCAGCGTCCTGGAAAGTTACGGCCAACATCAACCGCCCCGGGATCAGGAACAGGAAAGGGTAATAAACCGGATCAGAGAGTTGAAGCGCCAGATCAGGCATCTCAAGTATAGCGACAAGATGAGCGGTCTGACCGAAAGCCGGGACCCCGCATACATGAACCTGGCAAGGGAACTGGAGGAGCTGGAGGAAAAGCACACTGGGGGTCCTGTTCACCAGGCCGGTCTGGACCCCTCTGCCGGAGTGGTCCAGACCCTGACAAGGGTTATGCAGAAGTCAATGGAAAAAAGGAGTCAATGCCGGGAGAACCGGGCTGAACTGCTGGGCGAGCATGAGCAGGCCTGAGTGCGCTCTAAAAGAGGTTTCTCGTGGATAGAATATGTCCAAACGCGATCTTTAGCGGGGAGGGACCATCTGCCGTAATTCAAACACCTTGGGACCTGCTATGAGAAAAAAAGCTGGCTGTGTGGCTGTTATAGGGGGAGGAATTGTCGGGATCTATTCATCTCTGGAACTGGCAAATGCCGGATACTACGTCCACCTGGTGGAGAAAAAGTCCGGTCTGGGCGGGCTTATGGCCCAACTTGACAATATCTTCCCCACCAACGATTGCGCTCCATGCATCCTGTGCACTTGGCTCATTGAATGTTCCAGGCATCTGAACATAGAAATTCATACCCAGAGCGAGGTCCTGGATGTTGAAGGTCCAGAGGGCGACATGTCCGTGCACATCAGGAAGCACCCCGGCTATATCGATACCAGTAAATGCATTGCCTGCAATCAGTGTACCGAAGCCTGCATCAGTTCCGTGCCGGACAACTTCAATCTGGGGCTGAACTCCAGAAAAGCGGCCTATATCCTCTATCAGCAGTCAGTGCCTTCCAAATACGTAATCGATGAGCAAAGCTGCCTGCGTCTGACCAGAAACATATGCGGGGCGTGCGAAAAAGTCTGTCCGACCGGAGCCATTGACTTCAACGATCAGGAAAGAAGCATCACCCTGAGTGTCGGCTCCATGATTCTTGCCCCTGGTCTTAGCCAGTTCAACCCGGGCCTGTTCGAAAATTACGGTTACAGGCTTTTTCCGGATGTGGTCACCGGTCTTGAATATGAACGCCTCCTGTCCTCTTCCGGACCGAACAAAGGCGTGTTAAGACGCCCCTCTGACCATGCCGAACCGCGCAGGGTGGCCTGGCTGCAGTGCGTGGGCTCCAGAACCGGCAACAGGGTCAATAACGGTCTGTGCTCCAGCATCTGCTGCATGTATGCCATGAAACAGGCGGTGATCTCCAGGGAACATGTCTCTGGGAGAATGGTGGATTCCACCATCTTTTTCAATGATATCCGGGCTCATGGAAAAGGATACGAAAAGTATTATGAAAACGCCAGATCCCAGAATGTGCGCTTCGTGCGCGGCGTGCCGCACACCATTATGCCCGGTCCGGACGGCAAAGGGGTGCTCTTAAGTTATTTTTCCGATGACTCCCGGATGATCACCGAGGCCCATGATATGCTGGTCCTTTCCGTGGGGGTCATGCCCGGGGAGGACACAGTGGCCCTGGCCGCCCGGCTGGGCATCGGCATGAACCGCTACAACTTCGCCATCACCTCAAGCTTTAACACCTTCAGGAGCAGCAGGCCTGGCATCTATGTCGCCGGGAGCATCATCTCTCCCCGGGACATCCGCCAGTCCATAACCGATGCCGCAGGAGCCGCAAACGCCGCCACCAGGGAGCTGGTCGATGTCCGTCAGACCATGGTTCAGACTGAATTCTTTCCTGAAGAAAAGGACGTCACCGGGCAGGAGCCCAGGATCGGCGTGTTCATCTGCGCCTGCGGAGGCAATATATCAGAGGTAATCGATGTCGAGGCGCTTTTAAAATTCTCCTCTACTCTGCCCGGTGTGGACCTGGTGGACCGGAATGTCTTCACCTGTCCCCAGATAACCCAGGACAAGATAGCTGAACAGATCGCCGTGAACGATCTGAACCGGGTGGTCATCGCCGCCTGTACACCAAAAACCCATGAAGGCCTTTATCAGAAAACCCTCAAAGGCGCCGGACTGAATCCTTATCTTCTGGAGATCGCAAACATCCGCAACCAGAACAGCTGGGTGCATAAAGACCACCCGCTCGAGGCCCTGGACAAGGCTAAACTCCAGATTGCCGCGGCAGTGGCCAAGGTCCGGCTGAACAAATCCCTGCACGGAATATACAAGAAAGTCATCCGCAAGGCCCTGGTGGTCGGCGGCGGGCTTACGGGCATGATCACGGCCCTGGAACTGGCCCGGCAGGGCATAGAGACCATTCTGGTGGAGAAGTCCGATCATCTGGGAGGCAACGCCCTGAATCTCAGATCCACCTGGAAAGGCGAGGATATCGCCGCCTATCTGGAGGAAACCATCTCCAAAGTGGAGCACAATCCCAGGATAACCCTGATGAAAAATGGACGGGTGGTTTCCTGCCGGGGCTCCATAGGCAACTTCATCAGCCAGGTTCATGTAACCAAAAAGGCAGGGTTTGAGCTTATCGAAACCATCCGCTATGGGGCCGCTGTACTGTGTACCGGGGCCAGGGAACACAGGCCCGGTGAATATCTTTACGGCCGAAGCAGCCGGGTGTTCACCCATCACGATTTTGACGGTGTACTCAAGGCTGATCCGGAGAAGATCAAAAAGGCCGGAACCGTGGTCTTCATTCAGTGCGTAGGTTCCAGAGAAACTGGGCATCAGTATTGCAGCCGGGTGTGCTGCACCCACAGCATTGAAGCCGCCCTGTTTTTGAAAGAACTCAATCCTCAAATTCAGGTGTATATCCTGAACAGGGACATCCGCACCTACGGGGTGAGAGAACTGCTTTATGAGGAGGCCCGTAAAAGAGGGGTGATCTTTATCCGCTACACCAGGAAAAACAAGCCGGTGGTGAAGGATGAAGGCGAATACCTGAGCGTGAGGGTCGAAGATCATGTGCTCAAGACCCCCCTGCAGATACAGACTGATTATCTGGTCCTGGCCGCGGCCATCGTTCCCAACCAGGACAGCGAGAAGATAACCCGCCAGTTCAAATGCACCCTGGACTCCAACGGGTTCATGCTCGAAGAGCATTTTTTCCTCAAGCCCACTGATCTTATCGCCAAGGGCATTTTCGCGGCCGGACTGTGCAATTATCCTAAGCCTATAGAAGAGTCAGTGGCCCAGGCCCAGGCCGCGGTGTCCAGAGTCAGGCAGATTCTTTTTCAGGACCGGATATTTCTTGATCCACTCAAGGCGAACATCACTGAAAACTGCGACGGCTGCGGCATCTGCATCGACAAATGCCCGTACGGAGCCATTCTTTATTTCGAACACCATGAAAACGGAATTCATCCCAGCTGTCCGATCAAGATCGACAAGGCCGTCTGCGAAGGCTGCGGCATCTGCGTGTCCTCCTGCCCCAGAAACGGGGTGATCATTGATGAATACCGCCTGGACAAGATCAGCGCTCAGATCTCTTCCATCCTGAACACTTTCAGATCGGAAGTCAAAAGGCCTGAACCTTTGATAGTGGCTTTCTGCTGCAACTGGGGATCATACATGGCCGCGGACACCGCGGGAGTGCTCAAGCGCCAGTACAACCCAAACGTCTTGATCATCAGGATCAACTGTACCGGTATCCTGCATCAGGACATCATTCTGGAGACCCTGCAGAAGGGCGTGGACGGGGTCATGATCCTGGGCTGCCGCTTGGGGGAATGCAAGTACAGACAGGGCGACTATCACGCCGCCAACCGGGTGGGGTCCATCAAGTCCCTGCTCAAAAGAAGAGGCATCAATCCGGAGCGGCTTATGAGCGGATGGATCTCCTCGGCGGACGGTCTGAAGCTGGCTGAAATGATCAACTCCTTCACTGCTCAGATTAAGAGGATGTCCCCCAGCCCCACCAGGCATCTTTTGGACTCGGTGGCCAGCAAGCAGGACTGAGTATTTATTGCCGATTGCCGGTCAATATCCGGAAAAAGAAAATACTGTTTTGGGCGGTGGCTGAAGCGGTAACAATGCTGGCGAATGCCTACCTAAAAATCCACCGGCTGGAAGGCCTTTTCCGGGTTGCACATTTTTAAGACCGGCCTGTAAGGAGGCTTCCTGGCATCTCATGGCCTGGTTTCTGCTGGTTGCAGGCAGATCGTCCAGAATGAAAGCCGGATAAAAAGCAAGCAGGGAGTAAGGGATGTCCCATATCCTGAATCTTTCATAATCAGGTCCCGGCAGACTTTTAAAAGCATTATATGCTGCCTTTTTGTTAAAACTTTCTTATTTTTAAAATAATAAACAAACGCAACCTGATCAGGGATTTAACTGGAAGCAAACCATCAAAAAATATCAGGAGGTAGCCATGAAGATGGTGATCTTGAGCATGTTTATGGCACTGCTGGCTTTCATCACGGTGTTCGCTCAGGATGAACCAGGGATGGAAGAAAGCATCATATTCTATGCTTCTGAGGAGGAGATTGATCCTTTTGTGGCTTATGCATATGAGATCATTCATCAGACTGTTTTTGCTACACAGCAGGAAGTACCGGAAACAGTGACCGAGGTTCCTGGTGAATGGGAAGACGTAGGTTTGGTCAATGACCTCATTCTTACCCGTGACCGGGAATTTAAAGCCTTCCTGGTTGATGTTGGCGGGTTTTTAGGCATAGCTGCCCGTACCGTGGCTATTGATGCTGAATCCGTGAAAATGGTCTGGGTTGAAGATGAGCTGCCGGCAGACACATCCGGAGAAGTGGAGAACCCGATACTGCACAGGGACGAACTGGTTGAATTTTTTCTGGTAATTCAAACAACAAGGGAAGAACTCGAGAATGCTCCTGAGTTTGAGAGGCGTGGCTGGTAGAGGATCAGTCAAAGCCGGGAGGTAGCCAGCGAAACCGCCAGGTTTATTTGAGATATGTCAAAGAGCTGCCCGGCACCCACCAGGTTGCAAAAAACCCTGATTTGGCTGGCATTGAATTCCAGGTGTGTGCCGGAATGCCCAATTTTAACCGGATGCTCATTCAGCAGCTCTCAGCCTTCCGCCCGGACAGGTTGGGAAACCATGTTTTCCGTATCTCTTTTTAACTGTTCTTTTTTGATCACCCGGCCCTGGCGGCTGATGACCACCCGGTTGACCCTGATGTTTCTCCCGGACCTTTCCACGGCCTTCAAGGCCATCTGGTGCAGGGGCGAGCAGCAGGGCACTTCCATTTCCATGACGCTGATTTCCTTGATGTTGTTGTCGGCTATCATCCTGGAGAGCTTTTCGGTCAGCTGGAAATAATCTTCGAACTTGGGGCAGGCCAGGGCAACACTTGCCTTGTGTCCGAGATGCGGACTCAGTCCGCTGATGGCCGCCGGAACGCAGTCGGCTCCAAGAAGAAGGTGTGAATCCTTCAAAAATCCGGCATCTTCCGGAATTAGCCTTAGCTTGACCGGCCAGTTGGGCAGGATGGATTCAGAACTTTCCTGATTCATGGCTCTTTTTCCCGGACAGCCACCAAGGTTAAGAACAGCACTGGAAGGACAGCCGCCTGACGGAGCCGGGGTCTGCTTCAAGGCGTCCTTATTTTCCAGCATCCTGACCCGATCATGTACGGCCTCCTCGTCAAAGGGCTCGGCTTCGCGCTCGATCATGGTCAATGCTCCGGTCGGGCAATGGCCCATGCACGCGCCAAGACCGTCGCAGAACCTGTCCGCCACCACCCTGGCCTTACCGTCGATTATTTCCAGGGCCGCTTCAGCGCAGTTGACAATGCATTCTGCGCAGCCGTTGCACAGTTCCTCGTCAATATGAATGATCTTTCTTTTAGCCATGATTATACCTCCGTTTTTTTCCAGTATATACGGATGTTTTTCGAAGGGCGCCTTGACCTGAGTCAAATCTGGAAATTTTTTTTCAGGTCCATGTGTGCTCAATCCTCCAGAAGTGCCCGTGACCAGCAGCGGCGAGTAGCATCTTTATCGCGCACTCCGGAAACCTTACTGCATCTGGGCTGTGGAGCAGGCGACCACGACGCCTTTTTCAAGAGGAATTTAAGTTCCACTCCTGTGACTTGACGAATTGCTTAATTGTTGTACAATTGTTATGCATGCTGAAAAAATCGAGGTAATTAATGGAAATCGTTATTGATACTTCTGCATTGATTTCAGTGCTTGTCGGTGAACCCGAACGGGAAAGGATCGTCGAACTGACAAAGGGAAGCACCCTTATTGGACCCGGATCAATCCCATGGGAAATTGGCAATGCTTTTTCAGCAATGTTCAAGCAAAAAAGATTGACTCTTGCAGAAGCTGAGAAGGGAATATCGATTTTTAAGTCTATCCCGCTTCGTTATATCGAACCTGACTTTGTAAAAGCTTTAAAACTATCCAAACAAGGGAATATTTATGCATACGATGCGTATTATTTGGATTGTGCAATCAGGCATAAGGCTCCCCTGTTGACATTGGATCGAAAATTATCGGCATCCGCTCAAAATTTCAATGTCGAGGTCCTGGAGGTGTAATATGCATGTATATACATATTCTGAAGCAAGACAAAAACTTGCCAAGATACTTGACCAAGCTGAAAACACAGGTAAGGTGTTAATCCGAAGGAAAGACGGCAGAACTTTTGCGCTGGTACCAGAACACATCGCGTCTTCTCCCCTGGATGTTCCAACAATTAAGGCGAGTATTTCAACACAGGAGATAGTGGATATTATCCGTGAGGGAAGGGAAAGATAGAATAAGAAGGTCTTCCTGTTTCTCCTGATAATTCTGATCCCGGGATCATAATACAGAATGAAAGAAAGCCGGCATTTGCCTGATCCAAAAAAATTCTGTTTATTTTGTTCAACCGATGGCAGACAATATGATGCTCCACCGGATCGCCCATAAATCAGGCTCCCGGTAATCGTGCCTGCCTGTGCGATTACACGCAGACAAGTCAATCTGCACAATTATTCGCCAAAGATTAAGATACGCCTCATCGTATTGCTTGATTTCCCGAATCTAAACTGATTGCTATTGACCAACAGCCCTCCTAAATTCTTGCACCCGACCTTTTTATGGACTATATTTGGTTTAGGTTTGGTTTAGGGTCGGGCCACGATAAATATCTG
>SLDX01000121.1 GCA_007125075.1 Desulfonatronospira sp. | reverse complement strand
TAAAGAGCCAGCCTGATGGGGGGTCGTCGCTTCCATTTCGCTTATCAGGCATCAGCGAAGGGAAACGTGGCCGCTCTAAGCAGCCATTGCGTAATCGTTGTTCTTGGCAACTATTTTTTTTGCCGCGTGTTTAACGAGGTCCCCGCGGCACCTCGGCCTGCAACCCTGGCTTCAATCATCCCCGTCGAAGCCATGTCGCCCCCTGTATGTTGATGTAGAAATATAACATTTTTAAATGCATTAGCAAGGATTTTTTATATATTTTTTCTGGAAAAATATCCCGGCCAGGGAGAGAATCACCAGAAGAAACAAAGGCCATATGGCGTGAATGGAGATGATCGCCGCGCCTTCTTCAACCTGATGGGTGGCATTGTACACAGCTGAGGTATAGATAAAGCCCTTGCAGGCAAATCCAAGAGTTGCGGTTATGATATACGGCATAAGGCGCACCTGCAGAATGCCGCTGCTGTAGTTGACCAGGGCGTGCGGCATCCCGGGCAGGGAACGCAGAGCAAGAAGCTGAAAAAAACCGGAATTGTCCTGCAAAAGAGAAAATGCCTGAGTGCCGGAAAATTTGTCCCGCAGATAAGAAGAAAAATAGCCGGCCACGTAATATGCGCCCAAGCTGCCCAGAAGGCCTCCGACAATGGTTATCAGCGTGGCGGCCCAGGGTACATAGATCACTCCGAGCAGCCAGATGAATGGTCCTGCAGGCATGGCCACCGAATAAAGTGCAAACTTCAGGAAGATAAACAGCAGGGGAGCCCACCATAATTGGGCCAGGTTTTCAACTCTGGCCAATTCGCCGCTCAGGTCAATGACCCCCTTGTGCTGCATCACTGCAGCGGTCAGAAGTATCCCGGCCAGGACAAGTATTTTGAGACTGCTTTTGATGAACATTTATGTCTTTCAAACTGAGACTTTTCATGCTGCGTCACTGCAAAAAGCTCAAAATTTTTGCTCTTGGCGCATGATTTTAAAGCTCAGTTCAATGAGAGATTTTCAATTAAACTCTGTAATGGTCAATCCTCTTGTAATTTACCTTATATAAGACGCATCTGCTGAAAGCCATGAGTTCAGATTTTGAGTTTAGTTAAATTTTTGGTTTGTTTTACAGATCCCTGAATTCTGACCCTTCTCACGCGCCACCCTGACAAAAGATTTTTTTTGCAGGCTAAACTTATAAGTAATCTTCAAAGCTTATCAGGCTATGTTCAGGATATCCCGGATATTCAGGCGGATGCTGGTCAGATTTCTGTATGTATTGATGCCGGGGGTATAAGCAAGGATAATGGTTTTGCCCTTCAGGCTGGCCCGGCCCCAGGTATCTCCCTGGCGCCAGAACTGTCCCCTGAGCCTAAGGCCTGAAACAGGATCGCTGAGAACAAAACCTACGTGCCTGGCCTTTCCAAAAAGAGTCTGATCCAGGACTTTAAGCGGGGGAGAAAGAAACACCGGCTTCGGGTTCAGCGGCCCAAAAGGCTGCAGAAGCTCCAGTTCCTGCAAAAAATCTGGAGTCAGCTGATCAAAGCCGGGGCAGGCGTCCAGAATTAATTCTTCCGTAGAAATATCAGGACCAAGCTGATCCAGAATGACCCTGGAAAACCCGTTCCTGAAGCCGTCTATTCCATCCGGGTTCATGCTGATTCCCGCCGCCTGGGCGTGGCCTCCGAAACCCAGGAGCAGATTGCTTATACTGCTCAGTCCCAGATAAAGATCAAAATTCCCCGCGCTGCGGCCGGATCCCTTGATCACTCCATTTTCCCGGGTCAAAACAAAACAGGGCCGTCTGAACTCCTCGACCATGCGCGAGGCGACAATGCCCAGCACTCCGGAATGCCAGTCAGGATCAAAGAGTACCAGGCCTGGATTATTGATAAGTTGCGCGGCCTGTTCTCTGGCCTGGATCAGTATTTCGTTTTCGGTTTTTCTTCTTTTTTCATTCAGGCGGTTGAGTTTTTCCGCAAGGCCTGCTGCTTTGCTCTGATCCTGACAAAGAAGAAGCTCCAGGGCCATGTCCGGGTTCTCCAGCCTTCCCGCGGCGTTGATTCTGGGTCCCAGTCCAAAGCCCACCTCTTCGGAGCCGATAAAATCCGCTCCTCCAAATCCCGCTTTTTCCTTAAGCGCGTAAATGCCCGGTCTTCTTCCTTCACTTAAGAGCAAAAGCCCGTTTTTGACCAGGATCCTGTTGGGACCGTCCAGAGGAACCAGGTCGGCTATTGTGCCCAGGGCCACCAGATCCAGAAATTCGCGGATGTCAACAGGCGGGCCGGGAAGGACCCTGTTCAGAGCCGCAGCCAGATAAAAGGCTGTACCGACACCGGACAGGGCGGGGCAGGGCGTTTTCCCGCATTTGGGGTTGATGATCACATCAGCTGGGGGCATGTCCTGTCCAGGGAGATGATGGTCGGTGACCACGACACGCATGCCCAGTTCCTTAGCCCTCAAAATCTCCTGATGATCGGAAATGCCGCAGTCTACAGTAATGAGCGTCTTTACGCTCTCCCTGGCGAGCGTCTCGAGCCCGTCCGGATTCAAGCCGTAACCTTCCCTGATCCGGTGAGGAAGATAACTGCGGACAACGATACCCTTGCGGGCGAAGAAATCCTGCAGCAAAGCTACTGAAGTCACTCCGTCGGCATCGTAGTCACCCCATACGGCGATCTTTTTTCCGGCAGCCGCTTCCGAGGCGATGAGCGAAGCTCCGTCCAGCAGCTCAGGCCAGGCTTCCAGAAGCGGAAGGTAACGCAGGCCGGGATTAAGAAACAAAGACATATCCTCAAAAGAAGTCATGCCTCGCTGATATAAAAGAGAGCAAATTAAAGAAGAAACTTCCAGCTTTTCAGCCAGTTCATTTAGAAAGGAGCGGGAAACATCAGGCTCTAAGACCTTCCAGTTCACAGAAGAATTGTGCTTCATTTCCAGCAACTCCGGTCCCGACTTTCTGCTAAGAATTTTTGCCGTATTATAATCAGTTTAGGCATCAGGAGGATGAGAGCTCATTTTTGATCTGCACCAGCGCATTTTTCGGATCCGCCGAACCGGTTACCGGTCGGCCAACAACAAGATGGGTAGCCCCGGCGTCGCGGGCTTGTCCCGGAGTAACCGTCCTTTTCTGATCATCTTTTGAACCGGGCGAGCGTATTCCAGGAACTACCAGACAGACATGCTCATTCAGGCTCCTGCTGAGCAGTCCGGCTTCCCTTCCGGAACAGACCACTCCGTTCAGTCCCCAGGATGCGGCCATTCTGCCCAGATCCAGGACCACGTCTGAAAGATCCCTTTTTTCGGGCCAGGGCAGGTCGTTTCTATCCAGGCTGGTGAGCAGGGTCACTCCGATCAGCAGGGGAGCTGAAGAATCTTTGTCGGTTTTTGCCTGCAGGGCTGCTTCAGCCATCTTCCGTCCTCCGATGAGATGCAGGGTGAGCATGTCCACGTCCAGGTCCACACAGTTCTTCACAGCCCTGTAAACAGTATTGGGGATGTCCATAAACTTCAGGTCTAAAAAGATCTTGTAGTCCATGTCCTTGAATTCGCGGACAATATCCGGCCCGAATGAAGTGAACAGTTCAAGCCCTATCTTGATCCATCCGGTTTCCGGCCTCAAGGTCCGCCCAAGGTTCAGGGCTTTCTCCCGGTCGCTCAAATCCAGGGCGACAATGACCTGGGGCGATTGTCTGCTGCATAAAGTCATTTGGATCCTTCAACGGGTCTTGATTGAACAGGCCTTTTTACTGTCAAAACCATTTGCCGGCGGCAATTTTCTGCGGCAGGCCGGGATTACGTTCCGGCCTGAGCTTCTCAGCCAGAACCAGGGATCTCAGCTGCTCATAGGCCCGGTCAATGTCATCATTGACCAGCCAGTAATCGAAAATTCCGTTTGCAAGCATTTCGATCACCGCGTTTTCCAGGCGCCGGTCAATATCGGCGTCTTTTTCACTGCCGCGCTTTTTGAGTCTGTTTCTTAATTCTTCCAGAGAAGGAGGAAAAACAAACAAAAAAACGCCCCGGTTAATATTTTCCTTGATCTGCCGGGCACCCTGCACATCAACATCCAGAATCAGGTTTTGGCCCTGATCAATACTCTGAAGTATCTGATCTTTTGGGGTACCGTAGAAATTGCCGTGCACTTCAGCCCATTCGGCGAAGAAATTTCCGGCTTTGAGTTCTAAAAACTCATCCCGGCTGACAAAAAAGTATTCCCTGCCGTGTACCTCATCCGGCCTGGGCTGCCTGGTGGTATAGGATATGGAGAAGCCGAAATCGGGAAATTCGCGGCAGAGCATGCGAATCAGGGTGCTTTTTCCAGCTCCGGATGGCGCGCTGATGACCAGGAACAATCCTTCAGGCTTCATCTTTGGCCTCCAGTTGTTTGAGTCTCTGGGCTATGGTTTCGGGCTGGATGGCAGAAAGAACGACGTGTCTGGAGTCCATGATCAGAATGGACCTGGTTTTGCGCCCCTGGGTGGCGTCAATGAGCATGTTCTGATTCCGGGCATCCTCCCGCAGCCTGCGCATGGGCGAGGAAGAAGGGTTGACAATGGCCACCACCCGGGAACTGACGACATTGTTGCCGAAGCCTATATTCAAAAGCTTCAGCTTTTGTTGAAGCATACTTATATCCATGCACGGCTACTCCAGGTTTTGAGCCTGTTCTCTGCATTTTTCCAACTGCGTCTTAAAATCTACGGCTATCCGGGACATCTCGGTGCTCTGGCTTTTGTTGGCGCAGGTGTTTATTTCCCTGAAGGTTTCCTGAAGCAGAAAATCAAGCTTGCGCCCGATCTCACCCTCGGAGTTAAGAAGTTCGCGCATTGATTGCAGATGGGTCTTGAGCCTGGTGATTTCTTCGGACACATCCAGACGGTCGCTTAGAAAAGCAAGTTCCTGCAGGAGTCTGCTCTCATCCGGGGCTGTATCCAGCTCGGAGAGAATTCTGTTCACTCTTGACCTTAGTTCTGCAAAACGCTGTCCTGCATTTTCCGCGGACAAATGTTCAAGCTCACCAAGCATTGTGTCCAGCTGGTCAAAGCGTTCCTGAAGATCTTCCCGGAGCAGATTTCCTTCAGTCTGTCTGGATGAGTTCCAGTCAACAAGAGCCCTCTCCAGACAATCCTCAAGGTCGGCCAGAAGATCAGGATAGATCTGCGTCCTGCCCTCGCGCCAAAGGAACTGAATTCTTAAAAAAGTGTTAATGTCCGGAGCGAATTGCTGATTTGCCTCCCTGGAGAACTTCTTCAGTTCTACGAGCATGGCCCTGGCTGTGGTTCTGTCGAGTTCCATTCCGATCAGATCAGGATCGAGGATGCGCATGTCCAGATAAAGTTCCACCCGGCCCCTGGCAGCATGCTTTTTCAGCCTCTTTTCAAATTTGCCCTGAGAAAAATAAAGCGATGGCGGTATTTTCCATTTAAGATCAAGGAAGCGGCTGTTCACGCTTCTAATTTCCCAGGTCAGACTCCAGTCTGCTTTGTCCGCAGTTGCAGAACCATATCCGGTCATGCTTGAGGCCATTTTAGTTCCCTCTGGTTTTTACTGAACAGGTTGCTCCTGTTCTTTTAACTGCCTGTGGTAGATGTTCCTGATTGTCCGCAGGTGCATCTTGATCTTTTCCGAAGCATAATCGGGAAAAGTCCAGGGCAGATCCATCCAGTCCCCTCTGGAAAAGATCAATGTCAGATCAGCCCAGATACCGTAATTGAGATAGATGCGATGGGTAAAATTCTTTCCTGAAGCCAGAACCAGCCGCTCCAGGGTGAGCAGGCCCGGGTCCAGGTTGAACAGGCGCTTTTCATCTCTTGACAGCTCTGTTTTTTCCAGTTCATTGGTTCTCAATTTGAGTTCAACCAGACGATCGAGTCCGACCAGGGGCTTATAGGTCAGGATTTTTCTGAAGATGGGAGTGCCCAGTTCCCGGTCATAATATCCGGTTTCACTAAGAGGAATCAACTCACTGGTATAATCAGGCTCGCCAAACTCCAGGTTAAGACGAGGTTCCAGTCTGTCTTCAAAAAGCTCCCACTTTGAGCTGAGAATGGAAAGAAAAAGTTTTCCCGGCTTAGGCGTCCTTGGTCTGCTCATAAGAAAAAACCTGATCTTGTGCAAGTCGGGTTTCCCCGCGTTCTTCAAGTTATCTACCAGTATTGCCCCAGCAGTTCAACCCAAAGCTTTGAGCTTTCAACCCTGAGCGGTGCCGCAACCGCCCTGCTTCCCGGCTTAAAACCGGGCAGTGGATGTAAAGCTTCGCAGTGCACATAATACTGGCTCATGCCCTTGTGCTCGTTCTCCATGACCAGACGCATTTTTTTTTGATCCAAAAGGCTTTGGAGAAAAGCGTTTTTCTTGTCCTGGACCAGTTTTTTTATAATTTTTGAGCGCAGTTTTTTATCCGTTTCATAGACCTGAGCAGAATACCCGGCCGCCGGGGTGTGCGGCCGGGGGGAATAGGAAAACACATGGGCGTATGTAAGAGGCAGTTCATCAACCAGTTTTCTGGTGTCTGAGAAGTCTTCAAAATTTTCTCCGGGAAAACCTACCAGAATGTCCGCGCCCAGAGCAAAATCAGGCTTAATCTGCTGCAGACGCCGGACAAAAACGGCAATTTCTTCGGGATGATAATGATCCCTGCGCATAAGACTTAAAATGCGGGTGCTGCCGCTTTGCAGGGCCAGGTGAAAGTGCGGGCAGAGCAGTTTTGACCAGGCAATGACTTCCAGAGCCCGGGAATTTAGCAGAGAAGGGTCCAGCGAGCTTAGTCTCAGTCTTACCCTGTTCTCCCAATCAGGAAGCAGGCTTTTTTCCAGAAAGACAAACAGATTCCAGAAATCAAAGTCGGTATCCAGGTCATGGCCGTATTGGCCGAGATTGATCCCGCAGAGGACAATCTCGGCAAAATCTTTGTTGAGCAGGCTTTTAATCTCAGACAGGATTTCGTCGGGCCTGCGGCTGACAGGTCCTCCTCTGGCCCGGGGTACAATACAATACGAACAGGCCCTGGAACAGCCGTCCTGAACCTTGAGCACCGGCCTGGCCCGGGTACTGGTTGTAATGCTGTAGTCAGGCGCTTTCCGGCCCACAGGCTCTGAACTCTGTTCAAGAGAGAACAAAAGCTCTTTTTTTTGCTTTTGGGGTATGACCAGGTCCACCTCGGGCAAGGAATCCAGGTCTTGTTTGAAAACCTGGGCAGCGCAACCGGTGACGATGATCCGGGCATTGGGGGAAAGAGCGTGCATACGGCGCACCAGCTTGTTCAAATCGCGTACTGCCGCAGATGTTACAGCACAGCTGTTGATGTAAATGTTTTCAGCCAGTTCGGGCTTTTCTGCAGGCAGCATTCCCTTTTTCTGCAGGGCCTCGGCAATGGCCTGGGATTCATACTGGTTTACTCTGCATCCCAGCGTGCTGATAAAGTAAGTGCTCATAATCTTTTAAAGTCAGTATCTTCTTCAATTATCCCCGCGCCAAGGACTCTGCCCTGGCTGGAATATACGGCTGCCACCTGTCCTGGAGCGGCTGTTTCGCGGCCGCCGATAAAATGGATGTGCATCAGACTATGTTCCATGATTACTTCTGCGGGTCTGGGAAGCTGGCGATATCTGGTCTGGACCAGAAGCTTATCAGGCCATTCGGCAAAAGGAAGGAACAGATTAAGACTACCCGCCCGGCAGCTTTGTGAACCCAGCTCTTCTTTAGATCCGACTACCAGAGTGTTGCCGGACTGGACCCTGGCCAGGACATACAAGGGATGAGCATGGGCTATGCCCAGGCCTCTTCTCTGGCCCAGAGTGTAGCGCCATAGACCTGAGTGAACACCCAGAGTGTTGCCCTGCCTGGTTTTTATCGGTCCGGGTTTTAAGTGTAAATTGTCTCCCAATCTATTTGCTATGAATTCTCTATAGTCCCCGGGTATGAAGCATAATTCCCTGCTTTCCTCTCTGGCTGGGGGAAATATGTTGTTTTGGCGCAGAAGTTCTTGAATCCAGGATTTTTTTTTGTTTTTCAGAGGCAGGACGACATTTCTCAGGTTTTTTTCCGGGACCAGGCTCAAAAAATAGCTCTGGTCCTTGTCTGGATCCTGGCCGCGCCACAAAGAAGCATAACCGGTGCCGGTCTCGATCCCGGCGTAGTGGCCGGTAGCCAGCCGATTCGCTCCCATTCGCAGCGCAGCCTCCAGAAGGAGCCCGAACTTGATCTTCTGATTGCAGACGGCACACGGATTGGGGGTAAGCCCCTGCAGATATTTTTCGACAAAGGGGCGAACCACATGGTGCTCAAAAGCGGATTCAAGATTCAGGACCTGCAGTTCAAGACCCATTTGGCGGCAAATCCGCCCCAGTTTGTCCGCCAGTTCATTGTCAGGATCCTGACCGGAAAAAAAGCGGGCATGAACAGGAAGAAGTTCAAGGTTCCGTCTTTTGAGCAGGACCAGAGAGGCCAGGCTGTCTGTACCTCCGCTTAAGGCAACAGCTGTCTTCATTACTCATTCAGGGCCCGGGGAGAGGGCAGGGGGGGCAGATAATTTTCCAGGACATGGGCCGTCTGCAAAAGCAGTTCTTCGCTGAAAGCCGGGCCCATAAACTGGATGCCCACAGGCATGCCGCTCTGGTCGCCAAGTCCTGCGGGGATTGTTATTCCGGCCATGCCCGCCAGGTTGAGCGAAGCGGTGAAGATGTCCAGCAGATACATCTGCAGGGGATCGTCCACTTTTTCTCCCAGTCGAAAAGCAGGGAAAGGGACCACCGGAGAACAGATCAGATCGCAGTTTTCAAAGGCCTGAACAAAATCCAGGTGAATGAGCCTGCGCACCTGGGCGGCTTTCTTGAAATAAGCATCGTAATATCCCGCGGAGAGCACATAATTGCCGATCATGATCCTGCGCTGCACTTCCTCGCCAAAAGCCCGGGATCTTGTCTTGCAGTACATGTCCATCAGCTCACGGGCTTCCTCGTCCCGATAGCCGTATCTGATCCCGTCAAAGCGGGCCAGGTTCGAGGAAGCCTCAGCCATGGCAATGATGTAGTAGGCAGCAACAGCATGCGGGGCATGGGGCAGGTCCACGGGCACAGTCTCAGCTCCGGCCAGGCTGACCTGCTCCAGGGCATTGCGGCACACCCGGTCCACTTCAGGTTCAAGCTCACCCTCCCAGTATTGGGCCGGCAGGCCCACCCGCAATCCTTTTAGATCTTTTCTATGCCCAAGCGAACTTAGATAATCGGGTACTGGGACATCCGCAGAAGTAGAATCCATGGGGTCATGTCCGGAAATGACCTTGAGTATGGCCGCGCAGTCGGCCGTGTTTGCTGCCATGGGCCCTGCCTGGTCCAGGGAGGAACCGAAAGCGACCACACCGTATCTGGAGACCCGTCCGTATGTGGGTTTCATCCCAACAACGCCGCAAAATGATGCCGGCTGGCGAATGGATCCGCCGGTATCCGTACCCACAGAGCCAAGACTCTGTCCCGCCGCGATTGAGGCGGCCGATCCGCCGCTTGATCCCCCGGGCACTCTGGACAGGTCCCAGGGATTTCTGGTCTGCTTAAGGGCGGAGTTTTCAGTGGATGAGCCCATGGCGAACTCGTCCAGATTGGCTTTGCCGAGAATAACGGCTCCGGCCTCGCGCAGCCTGCGCGTCAGGGTTGCGTCGTAGCAGGGAGTAAAGTTTTCAAGCATTTTTGATCCGCAGGTGGTGGGCAGGTCACTGGTACAGATGATGTCTTTCAGGGTCAGGGGAATCCCCCAAAGGGACTTGTCTTTGTCAGGACCATGTTCATCCATTTCCCGGGCCCGCTCCAGAGCCTTCTCCTCCTGGATGTTCACCAGGGCTCCGATTGCAGGTTCAGTCTGCCTGATCCTTTCCAGGCAGGCCTGGACCACTTCCAAAACTTTGACCTGTCCGGTAAGGATCAAGTCTCTGGTCGCGCACAAAGTACCGGTTCTGCTGTTCAACTTGTTCTCCATCCTTACTAGATTATTCTGGGAACTATAAAATATTTTCCGTCATGTCTGGGAGCATTGGCCAGGATGTCTTTACGGTCATGAGTCGCCCGGCATACATCCTCGCGCAGCACTGAAATGTTTCCGGAAGGAGAGTAAAATGGTTCCACCCCGGTGGTATCAATCTTGTTGAGGCTGTCCATGTAAGAGATGATCTCCCGGAACTGAAGGGCGAATTTGTCCGCCTGCTCCGGCGCGGTATCCAGTCTGGCCAGGCCCGCAATTCTGCTTATCAGATCCCTATCCATGATGTTCTCCTTAAAAGTTAAGTTCTTCCTGAAGCTGTTGTTCTCTGATCCGCTCCATCCACATTTCCTTTCTTTGTTTTCTGAACTCCATGAGCCAGTTGAGCTTGTATGGATTTGCCGGGACCAGGCTTGTTCTGTCCATTTGAAAAACGAACAGATCCTGGGAAGCCCGGCCCAGTTCATCCCAGGTTATGGGGGCCATGCTCCAATCGTAAAAGCTGTTGTTCTGCAGGAAGCGGTTGACTTCTTCCGGTTCATGAGCCGAAGGCGGGTCGCCGTTTCTTGATGCAAAGCGCGCAAAATCATATCCCAGGGCCACCCAGAAGTCAGCCTCACCCTGCAGGGTTTTCTCCAGGCCGCTGACAAGCCTTGCGCTTGGTTCAGAAGGCTCAATAGTGCACCACGGTCCGCTGGTCAGGGCCAGGGAAAAGAACTGTTGTTCCAGGGTGTTCGGAGAGTAGGCCTGATACCAGAGCATGGGGCCCAGAAACAGGAGTTGATCCTGATTGAAGTAAAAAAACTGCGGAAGCAGCCCCTGGGCGCGGGACAGAGTATCAGGAATAAAGACAGCCTGAAAATCCGGATAGCCGCCAGCTTGGTCCTGCCATTCCCCGGTTTTTAAAAATGAGGAAACAATATCATTCCATCTGGCCTGATCATCAGGAGGATAGCTCTTTATGTTCCTGATTTCGGCGCCCATATTCCTGGCCTGGTCCCAGAAGGTTTCGGCATAAGCCCGTCCGAAATCTTCCTCTGGATAGAGAACGGCAAAGTCGGTGATGCCCATCTGATTTACGGCCTGGTCCAGAAGAACCCGGACCTGGTCCCTGGCGCTGGGAAAGAAGCGCCAGCCCAGTATGCCTTCATTGTCCAGAGAAGGCATGAAAGTCATGAACACAAATTCTTCATGCAGACCTGAATCCAGAACTTCGCGCCATTGCCGCCCCGAAAGAGGTCCTCCGACCAGGGAGATATCGTCCATTCGAGCCAGACGCTTAAGCCACTCGGGATCATCTGTGTTTATTGTTTTTATTTCAATTTCCATGCCTCTTGAAACCATGTCCAGATGGGCCTGGCCTGCCCCGCGCAGAATTTTCCACCCCGCGGTGGAAAAGTCTCCGCTGAGAGGCAAAGCAAGAGCGATCCTGGTCGATGGCTTGCCCAGCTCCTTTTCCCAGTATTCCAGCAGTCCAAACCAAAAATCACGATCAACCAGCCGACCCTGGCCGGCTATTTCAAGCAGCAATGGATGTATGGCCGGCCACCTCGCGGGATCCTCCTCCAGGTATTGCTGGTGCACGGCCCACCAGAAGATGTTATAGGGGAAGTCCAGTTGTTTGCGCCGGTTCATGTGCGCTTCAGCCTGTTTCAGATCCGGGCCCAGGTCCAGAAAAAGTTCAAGGTAATCCCGCTCAAGGCCGGATCTTTGTTCATCCGTTCGCGCCCGGGAATAAAGGCCCTTCAGAACAGATGCTGCTTCCGGGTATCTTTTGCTTTTAAAATGAGTCAGGGCGAGTTCAAGGGCAGCTTTGCGGGCCAGAGGGAAGGGCGTTTTGCTGTCCAGGTACAGATTTTCCAGATAGAGCACATAGGCCTGTTCGTCTTTGGTTTTATTCAGAGACAGGGCATAGATTTCGTGCCACCGCCATTTGTCCAGTGCCGCAGGCTCAAGCTCGGCCCAGCTGTTCAGGGCCTGCATGGCCATCAAATAATCGCTGTTTTTAAACGCACTGAAAGCAAGTCTCTGCCAGGCTTTAATCGCCTCTTTTCTGTCCAGCTCAACTTCCCTGAGCAGCTGTTCATAAAAAATCTGGCTCCTGGCGAAATCCCCCTTTTGCCAGGCCTGAGCGGCCATGGTTTCCAGACGGGTCGTATCCGGTTCTACCGGGACGACTTTTTTCTCAGCACAGGCGAATAGAACAAGCAGACAAAGGGCTAAAATCAAAAATCTGAATATATTCATAAAACATCATATCAAGGTTGTGTATTGATTTGGAAATTCGCCGGATACATGTGTTCCGTATACTGAAAACAGTTCATCGAGAAAGCTGGCAAAGTATTAATTTTCTGATAAAAAAACCCGGGTTACGATTGTAACCCGGGTCAGAATAGGAATTGGTTCAAGATTATGTCAAGACAATTTATTTCTTGTCCTCATTAACTTCAGTGTAATCGGCGTCGACTACATCCTCCTCAGTGCTCCGGGCTTTCTGTTCGCCTGCCTGCTCCTCCCCGGTCCCGGCCTGCTCACCGGCCTGAGTTTTCTGGGCGTAGAGCTTTTCAGCCAGTTTGTGCGAAGCCTGGGACAGGTCCTCGGTGGCTTTGCGGATGGCCTCTTCATCATCGCCTTCCATGACTTTTTTCAATTCCTGGATCTTGTTTTCAATTTCAGCTTTCAGTTCGGCGTCCAGGTTTTCGCCGAGGTCCCGGAGGGATTTTTCAGTGGTATAGACAAGAGTATCGGCATGGTTACGGGCCTCTATGAGCCGCTGTTTTTTCTTGTCATCTTCAGCATGTGTTTCAGCGTCCTTGACCAGCTTGTTGATGTCCTCTTCAGACAAACCGCTGGAAGCAGTTATCCTGATGGATTGTTCCTTGCCGGTGCCCAGGTCTTTGGCGGAAACATTGACGATACCGTTGGCGTCAATGTCAAAGGTGACTTCGATCTGAGGAACACCCCGTGGCGCCGGAGGTATGCCTGTCAGTTCAAATCTGCCAAGAGTCATGTTGTCTCCTGCCATGGGTCGTTCGCCCTGCAGAACATGAATGGAAACTGAAGGCTGGTTGTCCGCAGCCGTGGTGAAAATCTGGCTCTTGCGCGTGGGAATGGTGGTGTTGCGCTCGATAAGCCTGGTGAACACTCCGCCCATGGTTTCGATTCCCAGAGACAGAGGCGTAACGTCGAGAAGAAGGACGTCTTTGACGTCTCCGGCGAAAATGCCGCCCTGAATAGCGGCGCCCATGGCCACAACCTCGTCCGGGTTAACCCCTTTGCTGGGTTCTTTTCCAAAAAATTCCGACACTTTTTTCTGGACCAGAGGCATGCGGGTCATGCCGCCGACCAGAAGTACCTGGTTTATTTCCGAAGCCTTGATTCCGGCGTCTTTCAAGGCCTTTTCACAAGGCCCTATGGTCCGCTGCACCAGGTCTTCGACCAGGCTGTCCAGTTTGCTCCGGGTAAGCTTGACGTTCATGTGCTTCGGACCGTGCTGGTCAGCGGTGATGAACGGAAGGTTGATTTCCGTTTCCATGGTGCTGGAGAGTTCTTTTTTGGCCTTTTCTGCGGCTTCTCTGAGTCTTTGCAGAGCCATGCGGTCCTTAGAGAGGTCGATGCCGTTTTCTCTCTTGAATTCGTCTACCAGCCAGGTGATTATCCTCTGGTCAAAATCTTCACCACCCAGAAAGGTGTCTCCATGGGTTGAGCGCACTTCCACCAGATTGTCGCCCACCTCCAGGATGGAGATGTCAAAAGTACCGCCGCCAAGGTCAAAGACAGCAATTTTTTCATTGACGTTTTTGTCTGCTCCGTAAGCCAGGGAAGCGGCAGTGGGTTCGTTGATGATCCTTTTGACCTCAAGTCCGGCAACCCTTCCGGCATCTTTCGTGGCTTGGCGCTGGCTGTCGTTGAAATAGGCGGGTACGGTAATCACCGCTTCAGTCACTTTCTCCCCGAGATAAGCTTCAGCATCACTTTTAAGCTTTTGCAGAATCATGGCTGATATTTCCGGCGGACTGTAGGTCTTGTCTTCAACCTGTACGTGAGCATCGCCGTTTTTGCCTTCGATTATCTTATATGAACAGCGCTGAATCCAGTCTTTCAGCACTGGATCGTTGTATTTACGGCCCATCAGTCTTTTCACGGAGTGGATGGTCCTGACGGGATTAGTCACGATCTGCCTTTTGGCTATTTCCCCCACCAGCCGTTCTTTATCCGTAAAAGCAACAATGGATGGGGTGGTACGTCCACCTTCCGGATTGGTGACGCACTTGGGTTCTTTGCCTTCCATAAGGTAGACGCAACAGTTTGTTGTCCCGAGATCGATTCCGATTATTTTACCCATTTTTAACAAGCCTCCTTACCAAATGGTCTTGATTGAAGTTTTTTTATCATAAATCTTTTGCATGAGTTGTAAAGATGGAGCTATTCATTTTTTTCCGGAGGACACTTCCTGCTGACCAGAACTTTGGCCGGGCGGACCAGGCGATCGCCCAGCAGGTATCCTTTCTGCATCACGTGGCAGACAGTACCTTCTTCCATGTCCTCTCTTTCCTGCTGAGCCATGGCTTCGTGGTAAACGGGATCAAAAGGCTCTCCTTCCCGGCCAACCTGTCGCAGATTGTTTCTGCCCAGCACCTGATGGAACATGTTCAAGGTCATCTCCACTCCCTGGACAAGGTCCTTGCAGGCTTCATTTTTTCTTCCGTGCTCCAGTGCGAGTTCCAGATTGTCTATGACCGGCAGGGCCTGCTCGATAAAGGAAGCCACAGCGTATTTAGTATGCTCCTCTTTTTCCCTGACCATGCGTTTTTTAAAGTTCTCCGCGTCGGCCATTGCTCTTAAAGCCAGATCTTTCTGCTCCTGCAGGAACTCGCATTCCCCGCAGATACTTTCCCTGCAAAGAGAAAAAAGCTCTTCCCTGGAAAGCTTGAGTTCCAGATCAGCTTCTGCTTCATTTTTGCCGTTGTCCGTTGATTCCTCCCCTGCGTATTTTTTCTCTTCAGCTTCTTCTCCGGTTGATGCTTTATTGTTATGTTTCTGTTTATCCTTGTCCTCAGGCATACCTGAACCTCCGTGAAACTATGTTTGCCCCTGCCTGATTCAGGCCTTGGGCATGTTTTTTTCTGCATTGTGTTCAAAAATTTCGTTAAACAACTGACTAAGAATTCTTGCAGTCAAGTCAACAGCGGGGATAACTCTGGAATAGTTCATCCGGGTAGGCCCTATGATGCTGACCAGGCCTATGTTGTCTCCTTTCAAACTGTAGGGGGAGGAGATGACCGTGTAATCGCTAAGTTCCTGCCAGTCCTGCTCCTGGCCCAGCAGAATGCTTAGTCCTTCGCTTTCCATGGTTTGATCCAGGATTTTCAGCAGTTTTGATCTTTCTTCCAGGAGTCTGAAGACTTCGCGCATCTTAGTCAGATCGGTGAATTCCGAATCCTGGAACAGGTAGTGAGTCCCGTCCACATAGACTTGGCGGTTGTTGTCCGGTTCAAAAGACTCACGGGCCAGATTGAGCGCTTTCTGGTACAGGTTGTTGAACCTCTTCCTTGCTCTTTTGATCTGGGAGAAAATATTTGCCCGTACCTGGAGCAGGGTTTTGCCCTGATAGTGTTCGTTCAGATAATTGCTGAATTTGACCAGGTCATCGACAGTGATTTCACTGTCCACAGTGATTATCTTGTTCTGGACTATTCCTCCCTCCATGACCAGAATGGACATGACCAGTCCCGGCCTGAGCAGAATGAAATCTATATGCTTCCAGCGGATGTTGTGCTGGCTGGGGGTAATGACCAGGCTGATCTGATTGGAAATGGAGGACAGAAGCTTGGAAGCCTGACTCAGTGTCTGGGTTAGATCAGGCCCTGTACTGATTAGAGCAGATTTGATCTTTTCTTCAACTTCAGCGGGCAGGATTTCCATATCCAGCTTGGAGTCGAGGTAAAAGCGAAAGCCCTTGGTCGAGGGGATTCTGCCGGCTGAAGTATGCGGCTGTTCAATGTAATGATCCTCTGCAAGGTCGGCCATAATGTTTCTGATAGAGGCCGGACTCAGATTCAGGCTGGATTTTCTGGACACAGTCCTTGAACCTACGGGCTGGCCGCTTTGTATATAGCACCTGACGATGGTGAACAAGACGTCAGCTTGTCTTTGGTCTAATGTCATGGTATTTCCTTGTTAGCACTCTTAGGTAAAGAGTGCTAATTTAGTAGCAACGCGTGGCCTTTCTGTCAAGATGTGACCGTGAGACAGTAAATCAATGAGTCGGTGAATCGGCTTCGGATCGGATGCCTGGTAGTCAGGCATGATCCTCGTAATAGTAGATGTAGTCGCGCAGGGCCTGAACCCAGGACTTGGGCGACACCCCGGTGACCATGCTGAATTTGGAACAGTCAAGAACTGAATATGCCGGCCTCCGGGCTTTTTGAGGATATTCGCTGGAAGGGATGGGAACAACCCTGCAGTTGAGTCCTGCGGAATTAATGGACTCAGTGGCCAGTTCGCACCAGGAAGCCTGGCCCTTATTGACCACGTGATACACTCCACTGGTCTGTTTTTTGAAAAGTTTCAGGGAGTAGCGCGCCAGATCAGTGGTGTTGGTGGGCGAACCTACCTGGTCGTAGACTATTCTGATGGATTTTCTCTTGCGGGCAAGATTCAGGATCTTATGTACGAAATTGGTCTTAAAAGGCCCGAAAAGCCAGGCGGTCCTGATGATCAGCAACTTGTCCCAGCCCTGGTCAAGAAGTACCTTCTCTCCCTGCAGCTTGCTTTTTCCGTAGATGTTAAGCGCTCCGGTCTGATCTTCTGTAGTATAAGGAGTATTTTTCCTGCCGTCAAAAACAAAGTCCGTGCTGTAATGCATAAGGCAAATATCCATTTCCCGGCACGCACGGCCAAGGATTACAGGCAGATCCCTGTTCAGCCGGAAGGCTTCCTGCTGGTCTTCTTCAGCACCGTCCACATCGGTATAGGCTACTGTATTCGCCACCAGGTCGACCTGATGCAGCTTGACAAACTCCTCGACCTTGCGCTGATCAAAAAGATCAAGCTCTTTTTTCCCGGGAGTAAGCGTTGCCCACCCTTCACCCAGCATTACCTGTGTCAGAGCCTGACCCAGCATTCCCTTGCGCCCTCCGGGAATAAGGGCGGTAAGTTTTTTCATGCCCGCTCCTTGTACCACAATTCTGTAAACCGCAGGTATTCTCCGCTCTGAATGCAATCCACCCAATCCTGGTTATTCAAATACCAGTCAATGGTCATTTCAAGTCCTTCTGCAAATTCGACTTCGGGCATGAATCCAAGCTCCCTGGTGGCGAGAGAGAAGTCCATGGCATATCTCAGATCATGTCCGGGTCTGTCCTTGACAAAACGGATCAAGTCATTCGGTTTGCCCATGATTTCCAGGATTTTTCTGATGATCTCCAGGTTTTTATATTCCGAGCCGCCTCCAAAATTGTAGACAGAGCCTGGATCAGCCTTGTTGATGCATAATTCAATACCCCGGCAATGATCGTTAACATGGATCCAGTCCCGGACATTCTCCCCTGATCCATAAAGCGGGATGGGCAAGTCCTTTAAGGCCCGCATGAAGCTTAAAGGAATAAGCTTTTCAGGAAATTGAAAAGGCCCGTAATTATTGGAGCAGCGGGTAATGACCACTGGAAAATCATAGGTCTTGTGGAAGGCGCGGCATAAAAGATCTGCCGCAGCTTTGGAGGCCGCATAAGGACTGTTGGGGGCGTGAGGTGACTTTTCAGTAAAACGCCCCTCAGGACCAAGGCTTCCATAGACCTCGTCCGTGGAAATCTGAATGAACTTTTTTATCCCTTTTCTGCGTGCTGCTTCCAGGAGGTTGTATGTCCCCTGAATATTGGAGCGGATAAACAGGTCAGGCTCACTGATGGAGCGGTCCACATGGGATTCAGCAGCAAAATTGACCACAATATCTATAGAGTATTTATCAAGCAGTTCCGGGATAAGAAGCGGATCGCAGATGTCTGCGTGTTCGAAGAAATATCGCTTTCCTCCGTATTCTTCATTAATCGAGGTTAGATTCTGAAGGTTTCCGGCATAGGTAAGCTTGTCTAAATTGATCAGGATGCCCGTACTTTCATTCAGCATGTGCCGCAGAAAGTTGGTTCCGATAAATCCGCATCCGCCGGTGACCAGGATATTCATATGCTGCTCCTCAGGAAACACATGGTTTCCTACTGAATAAAGATTTATTTCCGGCTAAGCAAGAATTTCAAATATCTGATAAAGTCTGGCGGTTCAAGAAGAAAACTTTGTTGGAATTGAGGGATTAAGGAATTGAGGAATTTTAAGTCAGTAGATAGTGGGAAGGTAGGAAGGTGAAAGGTGGGAAGGTGGGAAGGTGGTAAGGTAAAGGATGAGGTCAGAAAAAAATATTAGTTTGAAATTTTCCCGTTTGATGGAAAATATTGAATTTAGTGTTCTGCAGATATTGCCCTTTGCGTCAGTTTGACGTAAATTAATTTTCAGCGGGCGGTTAACTCAGCGGTGAGAGTGCCATCTTCACACGGTGGAAGTCCGGAGTTCAAATCTCCGACCGCCCACCATCTTGAAAAGTATAAAGTATAAAGTATAAAGTATAAAG